>JBBQJN010000224.1:0-6188 GCA_038325945.1 Burkholderiales bacterium
CGGACTTGGGGCGTCGATAGCGAGAATCGGCCCCAGCGAGGACAGTTCTTGCCGGATTTGCCGCCCCATAGCCCAGCTATGGGGCAAAAAGACGGTGAGAAATGGACCGCTGCGGTCGATTCGCAGCCGACGCTCCCCAAGCCCGACAGGCTCCTAGGAGCCCATGTCGCCAGCGCGGCCGCCGGCAGCGCGGATGCTGCACGCCGCCAAATCGGCACAGGTGTTGATGTCGTTTTGCGTGTAGCCCACCACTGTGGGCTTGCCAGTGGTGCCCGAGGATGCGTGGATGCGCACTACCTGCTGGCGCGGCACGGCAAACATGCCAAACGGGTAGTTGGCGCGCAAGTCCTGCTTGGTGGTGAAGGGGAACTTCGCCAGGTCGGCCAGCGCTTTCAGGTCGTACGGGTGCACGCCCGCCGCATCAAAGGCCTGGCGGTAATGCAGCACTTGCTTGTAGGCATGCTGCAATATGCTGCGCAGGCGCTGCAACTGCAACGCGCTGATCTCGTCGCGGCTGGCGGTCTCGATGGCTTCCAGATCGCCGGGGACGGGATGGCGAGGCGGCATGGGCAAGTGCTCCTGGGCTGGCGCCTGGTGTTTGCGGAGGGCTTCAACCTTCATTCAGTCGGGCGCGATCACCGGCTTGCCGCGTGCGGTATGGCTACGGCCGCGGAAGATAGCGATGCGCTCGCCCCGCTGGTTGCGCACCTCGGCGTCATAGACGCCGGTGCGGCCGGCCTTGGACAGCTCGGTGCAGCTGGCGGTTAGCACATCGCCCAGCCGCGCCGGGGCCAGCAGATCAACGCTGAAGCCCGAGGCCACCGTCAGTTCGTTGTAGCTGTTGCAGGCAAAGGCAAAACTCGAGTCAGCCAGCGTGGTGATCAAGCCGCCATGGCAGATGGCATGGCCGTTGAGCATGTCAGCGCGCACCACCATCTGCAGCACCGCGCGGCCGGGGCCAACCTCGTTGACCTGCATGCCCAGCATGCGGGTCGCCTGGTCATCGGCCAGCATGGCATCGCGCACGCGCTCGGCCAGGCGTTGGGCGTCGCTGTCGCTGTCGCTGTCGCTGTCGCTGATGCTGGTGCTGGTGCTGGTGCTGGTGCTGGGCATGGCAGAGGGTGTCATTGGCTTGGGCAGAAAGAGCGAATCATCGGGACTTTCGCTTGATCAGAAACAAGACCGACCAACCGGTCGATCAATGATAGACCTCAAGTCACTGGCAACTCCAATCAGGAATGCTCGGACAAGCCCGAGCTTGCGCCGCCAGCCGGACAATGCAGGGGCCATCTGCAGTTGGCAGTCGCCCCCGGCGCTGGCACGGGCCATGGTTTCGCACCAAGGTTCGTCCCGATCTCTGCGCCAACCCCAGGAGCCCGCCCGATGACCGCACTCAGCTTTCAGCAATTCGAGACCGACTGCCGCGCCCAAGGCTTCGACGAAGTGATCGAGCGGCAATGGGCCGCCAACACCCAGGTGGCCAGCCACAGCCACCCCTTCGACGTCAGCGCACTGATGATGAAGGGTGAGCTGTGGCTGACGGTGAACGACCAGACCCGTCACCTGCAAGCCGGCGACACGTTTCAATTGCCACGCGATGTGCCGCACCAGGAACGTTATGGCGCCGATGGCGCGCTGTTCTGGGTGGCGCGGCGGCACGCTGCGGCGGCCACGCCGCGCTGATCGGGCAGCGCACTTGCTGCGTGCGACGCGCGCCTGCGCCAGGGCGGCGACAATTACCGATTGATCCTGCCCTGCCGCTCTGCGGCACCTGCCATGTCCGACCTGCCCGAGTTGCCCGACCTCCCACCGACCCCCAGCACCGAGCCCCCCCGGCACGAGCCGACTGCCTCGGCCGCCCTGCCGCACGATGCGCCCGCGCAGGCGCCGGTGGAAGTGCCGGTGGAAGTGCCGGTGGAATCGCCTGCAGAAGTGCCGGTGGAAGCGCCGATGGAGGCGCCGATGGAGGCGCCGGTTGAGGTGCCGGTTGAGGTGCCGCCGGAAGTGCCAGTGGAAGCACCGGTTGAGGTGCCCGCTGCATCGCAGGCGGCGACTGCAGCCGATGTGCCAAAGGCCACCAGCACCGACGCAGACGCGGCGCCCGCGCTGGCGCCCGCACCTGGCGTTTGCGCAGATGCCGCCAGCGATCTGCCCGCCACTGCCACCGCCGCGCCCCAGCCCGCCCCGCTCAGCCCGGCGGCCTGCGCCGATCTGCTCAAGCAGCAATTTCCGGCGTTGTTCACCGGCGGCGCCAAGCCGCTGAAGCTGCGCATCCAGGCCGACATCCAGCAACGTGCACCCGGCGTCTTCAGCAAGACCGCGCTGTCGGCCTTTTTCCGCCGCTACACCGGCAGCACGGGCTACCTGATGGCGTTGATCAAGACTGGCCAACGTTTTGATCTTGACGGCCTGCCCGCCGGCGAACTCAGCGACGAACACCGCCAACTGGCGCGCGAAGAGCTTGACCGCCGCCGCCAACTCAGAACCGATCGCGAGCAGCAAGCCCGCGCCGCGCAACGCCAGCAGGCGCCGCAGGCCTCCGATGCAGCCGGTTCGGCTGGGTCGGCCGGATCGACCGGGTCGACCGGATCGACCGGCGCCTCGCCGCCCGCCTCGGTGGGTGACCGGCCCGCGCGACCCGACCGCAGGCCGCGCCCCGACGGCGCCCCGCGTCAAGACAGGCCACCCAGACCGCAGCCAGGCCAGGGCGATGCTCGCGGCGCAGCACGTCAGCAACAACGCCCGCCGCAGGATCGGGCACCTGGCCATGCGAGCGCAGTCCACGCCGATCGGCAGCCAGAGCGACAGCCGCATGTCGCCGCCCAGCCGGGTGCAGCAGGCCCGCAGCGCGGCCCCCGGCCTGGGCGTCCTGAGCGTCCGGAGCGCCCAGACCGCCCCGACCGCCCGGACCGCCATGACGCCGCGCCACCCCTCGCCGCCGCTGTTGCCGAGACCGACGAAGCCCGCCAGGCGCGTCAGGAGCGTGAGACGCGCCGTGCGCTGCTGCGCGACTTCGACCGCAGCCCGCTCACTTTGGCCAATTTCTGCGTGCTCAAGCGCCTGAAGCCCGAAGCGCTGGCGCCGCTGCTCGAACAGGCGCGCAAAGAAGCGGCGCTGGAGCCGCGCCCGCCGCAGCAGGACGCGCAGCACGCTGGCTCTGCGCCGCGCCGCGACGATCGGCACGACGGCCGCCGCGATGACCGCCGCCCCGGCGGCCCGGCCGACCGCAGTGGCCCGCGACCCGACTCACGCCGGCCGCGCGGCCCGTCAACCGGTCAGTCGTAGTCGATGTAACGGTGCGCCGGCTCGTCGGGCGTGCCCTCGAACACCGCAGGGCTCTCGCGGCCCGGCCGCCACATCAGCACCGCCTCGATCTGTGCGGCCAGCGCCAGGTCTTTGGCGGTGATGCCGCCGGCGTCATGGCTGTTGAGCCCGATCTCCACCCGGGCATAGGACAGTTGCAGCTCCGGGTGGTGCCAGGCCACTTCGGCAAGGTGGCCGATCGTGTTGGTCACCATCAGCGTGGCTTTCCAGCCGCCGGTGCGGATGCTGCGCCTGATCGAACCCTCGGACAGGGTCCAGGCCGGCAAGTGCTCGGCCAGGTGGCGCACCACTTGTTCGTGGGTCAGGACGGCGCCACCAGGCCTCGATGTTGCGTCTGCACTCATGTTTGCTCCAATGGGACAGCTTGCTCGGGAAGATGCTGGGCGCGTGGGCGGCACAAGTCCGGTCCCGCGCTCCTAGGGATGGGCCGCCCCATCCTGCGGTAGCCAGCCTACCATCGACGCGCCGGATGCACCGGCCGGGAGCAGGCTCATGGCATGGAGCGGATTTGTAGTGCGGCCCTTTGGCAAGCGTCTGGTCAGGGCCAAGGACGGCAGCGAGTACCCGATCGACTTCGATCTGGTGCAGCAAGCGCTGATCGACCCGGCGATGAAGGCCGCCGGCATCCGCGGCAGCACCACCGAGGTGATCTTCAAGGCCGGCAACATCCGCGAGGACATGTTCCAGATGCTGGCCCATGCCGACATCGTCATCGCCGACATGTCGATCCACAACGCGAACGTCTTTTACGAGCTCGGCGCCCGCCACGCGCTGCGGCCCAAACGCACTTACCTGATTCGCTATGCCGGCGACGAGGTGCCCTTCGACATCAAGACCGACCGCTACCTCAACTACTCACGCGACGACCCCGGCGCCAGCGTGGCCGCCTTGACCCAGGGCCTGAAGGACACGCTGGCCGACCGCGAAGGCGTCGACAGCCCGATCTTCAAGCTGTTGCCGGCGCTGCGGCCGCCGTCGATGCGCGATCTCGCCAAGGTGCCGGACGACTTCCGCGAAGAGCTGCGCTGGGCGGCACAGAACAAGCGCATCGGCCACCTGGTGCTGCTGGGCGAAGAAGCCAATGAACTGCCCTGGGGCGCCGAGGCCTTGCGCGGCGTGGGCGCGGCGCTGTTCTCGCTGAAGGCCTTTGATGCGGCGCGTCGGGTCTGGGAGGCGGTGCGCACCCGGCTCGACAGCGATGTCGAGGCCGACCTGAAGCTGGTCACGCTGTACCAGCGCATGAAGAACCTGGCCGCGTCCGACTCGGCGGTGGACCGCGCGTTGGCCAACCACCTCGACATCGCGCCGCAGCAAAAAGCCGAGGCCTTGTCGCTCAAGGGCAGCAATGCCAAGGAGCGCTGGATGTCGGGCTGGGGCGATGCGCCACCCGAGGACCTGGGCCCGCGCGTGCTGCCTTCCGACGATCTCAAACAGGCCTGCGACGCCTATGCCGCGGGCTTCAGCGCCGACCTCAACCACCACTACAGCGGCATCAACGCGCTGGCCATGACGCGCATGCGCCTGGCGCTGGCACAGGCCTGGCCTGACGCCTGGGCAGCCGCCTACGACAGCGACGAGGACGCCGCGCGCGATTTGGGCCTGCTCAAGGACCGCGTCGGCGAACTGGAGGGTGCGGTGCAACTGTCGCTGCGCCGCGGCGAGAAGCTTGAGACGCCGGGCTCGGACAACGCGCGCTGGGTGCGCTGCAGCATGGCCGATGCCCAACTGCTGCGCACCAAGCCCAGCATCGACCGGGTGATCGCCAGCTACCGCCGGGCACTGGACGGCGCACCGCCCTTCTTCTTCGATGCCGTCCGTCGGCAGCTGGCGATGTACGGCCGGCTGGGCCTGTTCCAGCCGGTGCTCGAGTCGCTGTTGCCCGCGCTCGACAAGCTTGCAGTCTGGCTGCCCAGCGCCGCCGGCTCAGCCGCCGCGCCGGCGCCAGCCGCGCCTGACCGGGTGCTGCTGTTCTCGGGCCACCGTATCGATGAACCAGGGCGCGCGGTGGCGCGCTTTCCCGCTGCCGGCGAGGCGGTTGCGCGCCAGGCCATCCGTGAGGCGGTGGACAAGGCGCTGGCCAGCTGGCCGGTCGGTTGCCGGGTGCTGGGTATTGCCGGCGGCGCCAACGGCGGCGACATCCTGTTCCACGAGGTCTGCGCCGAGCGCGGCATCGCCACCGAGCTCTACCTGGTGATGCCCGAAAGCGACTACAAGGCGATCTCGGTGCGCGTTGATGCTGCGCTCGACGGCACGCCAAGCTGGATCGAGCGCTTCAACAGCATCCGCCAGCGATGCGAGGCCGCCGGTGGTCTGCACCAGCTGGGCAACAGTGACACGCTGCCACGCTGGCTGGCCGGCCTGCACGACTACTCGATCTGGGAACGCAACAACCGCTGGAACCTGCAGTCGGCGCTGGCTTACGGCGCCGACAAGCTGACCCTGCTGGTGCTGTGGGACGGCCAGGCCGGCGACGCGCCGGGCGGCACGCAGCACATGGTGGACGTGGCCAAGGCCGCCGGCGCGGTGGTGCGGCAACTGCCCAGCCGGGCCTTGTTCGGACTGGGCTGACTCAGCCCGGCCCCGGCGGGCGGTGTAGCGCCCCGCCGCGTCGGTCCAGCCCGGTCCACTTGCCGCTCAGCCGCGGTGCAAGGTCTGCGCCAGTGCCCAGGCCTGCTCGGCCAGCGGCTTGGCGCGCTTGCCCGACTCCAGCGCCGCGGCGTTCGAGGCATTGCCCTGCAGCGCGCGGCCCAGGATGCCCTGCAGGATGCCGGCCAGCCGGAACATGTTGAAGACCAGGTAGTAGCCCCATTCGTCGGCGCTGATCTGCCGCCCGGCCTGCGCGGTGCGCTGCAGGTAGGCCTGCA
>JBBQJN010000225.1:0-6173 GCA_038325945.1 Burkholderiales bacterium
GGTGCCGTCGCTCTCGATGAAACTGGTCGGGCGGGCGGTGTAGACATCGGTCTCCTTGGCCGCCATCCACATGTAGCGCACCGACAGCTTCTCGGTCTTGGCCAGCTTGCCGGCCTTGACGAAGTGCCAGCGCAGCACGGCGTCGGCCGAGCCCCAGCCGACGCAGGAGCCGGTGTTGCCTTGGTCGCCAATTGCCCACCAGGCCTCGCGCAGGTCGATGTTGCTGGCCGCGGCCTTGGCCGCCGCCGCCTTGCCGGGATGCGCCGCGGCAATGCCCGCGGCCTCGGCGGTTTCGATCGTCCAGTTCTTCTCGGGCTTGGGCGATGGCAGGCAGTTGAGGATGTACGGCAGGTCGGCGCTCTTGCGCTTGCGGGTGGCCATGGAACTCTCCTGGGTGGGGGCCAGGCCACGTCAGCGGAATGCGCACGCACCAGGCCAGACCCATGCTGCGATCTGCGCCGGGCCGCCGCCATCCTGCTTTCTAGGGGCCAGCGGTTAAGCTTGAAGACTGATTCTTTACTCTGAGGACGTTGGCGTGATGAACATTCAGACCATCGGCGTGATTGGCGCCGGCACCATGGGCAACGGCATCGCGCAGGCTTGCGCTGTCAGCGGCCTGGACGTGGTGATGATCGACATTGACGAGGCCGCGGTGCAACGCGGCCTGGCCACGGTGTCGGCCAGCCTGGACCGGCTGGTCAAGAAGGACAAGCTCAGTGCGCAGGACAAGGCCGCCGCCATGGGCCGCATCCAGGTCAGCACCGACTACGCGGCGCTCAAGCCTGCGCAACTGGTGGTCGAAGCGGCCACCGAGAACGAGGGCCTGAAGCGCAAGATCCTGGCCCAGCTTGATGCGCTGTTGCCGGCCGAGACCCTGGTGGCCACCAACACCAGCTCAATCTCGATCACCAAGCTGGCCGCCGCTACCACGCGGCCCGACCGTTTTATCGGCATGCACTTCTTCAACCCGGTGCCGATGATGGCGCTGGTGGAGATCATCCGCGGTCTGCAGACCAGCGATGCCACCCACGACGCCGTGCATGCGATGGCGCTGCGCCTGGGCAAAACGCCGATCACGGTGAAAAACGCGCCGGGCTTTGTCGTCAACCGCATCCTGGTGCCGATGATCAACGAAGCCTTCTTCGTGCTGGCCGAGGGCCTGGCCAGCGCCGAGGACATCGACGCCGGCATGAAGCTGGGCTGCAACCAGCCGATCGGCCCGCTGGCGTTGGCCGACATGATCGGCCTGGATATCTGCCTGGCGGTGATGAACGTCTATGTCGAGGAATACGCCGACTCCAAGTACCGGCCCTGCCCGCTGCTCAAGGAGATGGTGGCCGCCGGCTGGCTGGGCCGCAAGACCGGCCGCGGCGTCTACCGCTACTGATCTGGCCGCTGCGCTGGCCAACAGGCGCAGGTCGGATTCAGCCGCCGGGTGGCTGCGCGGCCGCTGCCAGCCGCTGGTCGATGGCCGCAGCAAGTGCGATCAGCGCCTGATTCAGCGAGCCGGCTTCAATACGCAGCGCGGTGATCGCACCCACATCAAAGCCGGCCGCGTCCTGCAAGCGAGACTCGAGCCGCTGCGCTTGCGCCGTCAGCTCAACGGCGCCGGCAGCGCCGCTGGATCCACGCAGCGCATGCAGCTGTTGCCGGGCATCGTGCCAGCGGCCAGCCAGCAGCAAACTGTCGAGCGCCGGCAGGCCCGGGCGGTAGTGGTCGGCAAACAGGTTCAGCACCCGGGCCAGGATGTCTTCATGCCCTGGCAGGTGGAACAGCGACTGGCTCATCGACAGCCCGGTGATGCCAGAGAAGTCTGGCTTTGGCTGCGGCCCGCCGTCCGTTGGGTCGTGCTGGGTTTGCCCGTTGTCACTGGCCATTTTGTGTGGAGTCTGTCTGCTTGATCGGCCAGGCCGGCATCGCTGCGCGTAACGCGCAACGCGCAACGCGCACTGCGCGCAACGCGGCTATAGGCGCCGACCAGCCGGTGAAGGCGGATATGTACCACGGCCGACCCCATCCACAGGGCCGCGCCCGGCTGGCGTCGGTCGAGCCAGCCCTTTGACCCTGCCATGCTGGCGCGGCGGACAATGCGTGCATGCCTGCCGCCCTGCCCCAACGCATCGTCTGCCTGACCGAAGAGCCCACCGAGGTCTTGTACGCCCTGGGTCAGCAGCACCGCATCGTCGGCATCTCGGGCTTCACCGTGCGGCCGCCGCAGGCACGCCACGAGAAACCCCGAGTCAGCGCCTTCACCACGGCCAAGATCGACAAGATCCTGGCGCTCGAGCCCGACCTGGCGATCGGCTTTTCGGATATGCAGGCCGACATCGCCGCCGCGCTGATCCGTGCGGGCGTCGAGGTCTGGATCAGCAACCACCGCAGCATTGACGGCATCCTCGGCTACGTGCGTCGGCTGGGCGCGCTGGTCGGTAGCGGGGCTGCGGCAGACATCTATGCCGACCAGTTGCATGCCCGGGTCGAGCAGGTGCGAAGCGCCGCCGCCGCGCTGCCGCGCCGGCCACGGGTGTATTTTGAGGAGTGGGATCAGCCGATGATCAGCGCCATTCGCTGGGTCAGTGAACTGGTCGGCGTGGCCGGTGGCGACGACATCTTTCCGCAACGCGCGCTGGCATCGCTGGGCCGCGACCGCATCATCGCCGACGCGCAGGAGGTGTTGGCTGCGGCACCCGACATCATCATCGGCTCCTGGTGCGGCAAGAAGTTCCGCGCCGAGCAGGTGGCGGCGCGACCGGGCTGGCAGGAGGTGCCGGCGGTGCGCGACGGTGAACTGCACGAGGTCAAGTCGCCGCTGATCCTGCAGCCCGGCCCGGCCGCGCTGACCGACGGGCTGGACCGTTTGCACGCCATCATCAGCAGTTGGGCGCTGCGCCGAGCGTGACAGGCTGCGCCAGCCTCGCATGCGATCATCAAAGGCCGTCCTCGCCCCAACCAGGAGAACACGATGTTCAAAGCCGTCTTGCTGCAGCAGACCGACGACAAGAAGACCCGCGCCGAGCTGGTTGAGATGGATGACAGCCGGCTGCCCGACGCCGCCACGCATGAGGTGACGGTGGACGTGGCCTATTCGACCTTGAACTTCAAGGATGCGCTGGCTATCACCGGCCGCGGTGCGGTGGTGCGCAACTGGCCGCTGGTGCCCGGCATCGACCTCGCCGGCACCGTGGCCGAGAGCCGCCACCCCGACTGGAAGCCTGGCGACGCCGTCGTCGTCACCGGCTGGGGCCTGGGCGAGACCGAGTGGGGCGGCCTGAGCCAGCGCCAGCGCGTCAAGGCCGACTGGCTGCTGAAGATCCCCAGCGCCTACACGCCGAGCAGCGCGATGGCCATCGCCACCGCCGGCTTCACCGCGGCGCTGTGCGTGATGGCCTTGCAAAAGCATGGCCTGCAGCCGGACGATGGCGAGGTGTTGGTCACCGGCGCCGCCGGCGGCGTGGGATCGATCGCCGTGGCCTTGCTCAGCGGCCTGGGCTACCAGGTGGCGGCGTCAACCGGCCGGCCGCAGGAGGCCGATTACCTCAAGCGCCTGGGTGCCGCGCGCATCGTCGACCGCAAGTCGCTCAGCGAGCCGGGCAAGCCGCTGCAAAAGGAGACCTGGGCCGGCGTCATTGACAGCGTGGGCAGCCACACCCTGGCCAATGCTTGCGCTGCCACGCGCTTCAATGGCGGCGTGGCGGCCTGCGGCCTGGCCCAGGGCGGCGACTTCCCGACCACGGTGATGCCCTTCATCTTGCGCGGCGTCACCTTGTACGGCATCAACAGCGTGTTTGTGCCCAACAGCCTGCGCACCCAGGCCTGGGCGCTGATGGCCCGCCACCTCAGCCCGGCCCAGCTTGAGAGCCTGAGCACCGAGATTGGCCTGAGCGAGGTCATCAACTTTGCGCCCCGGCTGCTGGCCGGCGAGGTGCGTGGCCGCACGGTGGTGAACTGCGCCCGTTGAAGCGGGGCTGCGGCCGGGCAGCCTGACCGCCGCAGTGGATCAGCCGCAGTGCTCGCGCAGAAGCTTGCGAGCGATCACCTGCCGCATGATCTGCATGGTTTTTTCATCGCGGATGATGGTGCCATCACAAGGTATCGGCAGTGCCGAGGATGGCGGTGGCCTGGCTCGACAGCGTGCCGCCGTTGCCATGGGCCAGCGCCACCTTGACGCCGGCCACCTGGCGTTCGCCGGCCTCGCCGCGCAGTTGCTGCACCGCCTCGATCAGCGCGAAGATGCCGTACATGCCCGGGTGGGTGCAGCTCAGGCCGCCGCCATTGGTGTTGACCGGCAGGCTGCCGCCCGGCGAGATCGCGCCGCTCTCGATGAAGGCGCCACCCTCGCCCTTGGCGCAGAAGCCCAGGTCCTCGAGAAACAGCAGCGTATTGATGGTGAAAGCGTCGTAGAGCTCGCAAACCTGCACATCCTTGGGCGTCATGCCGGCCATCGCAAAGGCCGCTGCGCCGCTCTGGCTGGCTGCCGTCACCGTCAGGTCAGGCATAGCCGATATCTGCCGGTGCCAGACTGCGGTGGCGGTGCCCAGCACATGCACCGGTGGCTTGGGCAAGGTCTTGGCGCGGTCGCTGCGCACCAGCACAAAGGCGCCCGCGCCGTCGGTGACCAGGCAGCAGTCGCGCACCGTCAGCGGCTCGGCGATCATCCTGGCCTTGAGCACGTCGTCGATGCTGAGCGGGCCGCGCTCGAAAGCGTCGGGGTTCTTGCGCGCCCAGTCGCGCGCCGCCACCGCCACCGCAGCCAGCTGGCGCCACGTGGTGCCGTACAACGCCATGTGACGCGATGCCGCCAGTGCATAGGCCGCCACCGGAAACACCGGGTCGTAGGGCATCTCGTAGGGCTGCGGGTCCATCTGCCGGCGTGCCGCTGCCACCGCCGCGCGGTTCATGGTGCCGCTGCGCTGGGTGCTGCCGTAGCACACCAGCACCGCGTTGCACTGGCCGGCGGCCAGCGCCAGCATCGCCGGCATCAGGTGGGCGATGAAGCTGCTGCCGCCCAGCATGGTGCCGTCGATAAAGGTCGGGTTGAGCCCCAGGTACTCGACCACCGGCAGCGGCCACATCGTGCTCAGCACGCTGGCGGTGCACAGGCCGTCGATGTCGGCCATCGTCAGCCCGGCATCGGCCACCGCGCGGTGGGCGGCGATGGCCAGCAGCTCGATGTCGGTGTAGCCCGGGCTCTCGCCGTTGCCGAACAGCCCGATGCCGGCGATCGCGGCGCTGCCGCGCAGGTCTTTCAGCTGGGCGCTCATGACGCCACCTCAGGATCAAATACCACCAGCCCGCGACCATCCTTCAGCTGCACCCGCGCCCGCACACGCAGGCCCACCCGGACAGCATCGAGCGCCAGGCCTTCGACTCGGCTCATCAGCCGCACGCCTTCATCCAGATCAACCAGGCAGACGTGGTAATTGCCGCCCTGCTCGGCGCGGCGATGCAGCGTGGTCACCGCATGCACCGTGCCGCCACCGGCCGGCGCCACCAGTTCGGGTGCCAGCGCGCCGCAAAACGGGCACAGCTCACGCGGGAAGTACACATGCTTGCTGCAGGCGCCACAGCGCTGGATGAGAAATCGGCCCTGGTCCAGCGCCTGCTGGTGCCTGGCCTGGATGCCTTGCTGAGAATGCGTCATCGGATTTGTCCCGTCTGAAAAGATCGGCAGCAGCCGGGGCAGCGCCGCCGCAGGCGCAGTGGGTCGGCGTGCTTCAAAGCGCGCGCAAGCGGATCGGCAGACCGTCGCGCGGCTTGGCGATCGGCACCAGCTGGTAAGGCATGCGATAGCCCTCGGGCACGCTGAAGGCAAAGCGCCGCAGCACCTGGTGCATCACCGCCTTGACCTCCATGTCGGCGAAGTGCTGGCCAATGCACAGGTGCGCGCCACCGCCAAACGGCAGATAGGCATAGGCATGGCGGCGGTGCTCGGCTCGCTCGGGCGAGAAGCGCTCGGGGTCAAAGCGCTTCGGCTCGGTCCACAGTGCGGGCATGTGGTGGGTGTGGATCGGCGAGATGCCCACCGGCGTGCCCTTGGGGATCTGGAAGCCGCCAAACTCGCAGTCGCGTGCCGCCTTGCGCGGGATCGAGGTCAACGGCGGGTACAAACGCAGCGATTCCTTCATCACCCATTCGGTGCGCTCGCGACCGGCCAGGTCGTCGAAGCCCAGCTG
>JBBQJN010000226.1:0-6169 GCA_038325945.1 Burkholderiales bacterium
ACACCACCAGCGCGCCATCGGCCAGTTGCACCTGCAGGCGCAGCGTCTGCAGGAACTCAAACGCGCTCAACCAGGCCTCGCTCTCGGCCGCGGCCACACCCAATCCAGGCGCGGCTGCGGCCAGCCGGGCGCGTGTGCCCAGCGCCGGCAGGCCTTGCGCCAGCGCCAGCAAGCGGGCGGCTTCGACAAACAAGGCCGTGCCCTGCAACTTCAGGTCGATCACCGAGCGGCCGTTGAGCTTGCTGCTGGCGATGCCGCCGCGCCAGTTCAGCGGCGGGCGCTGGTGCAGCGCGTTGTCGGCCAGTTGCTTGAGGAACCTGGGCACCTGCGGCGCGCGGTGCTCGATCAGTTGGCGCAGCGGCTGCGCCAGCGCCAAGTTGCCCGCCAGCGGGCGCAGGTCGAAGAAGATGCTGGCCGCCAGCAGATCCTGCGGCGCACCTTGCTCGATCCAATGCGCAAAGCGCTGCTGCCATTCGTCAACCGTCAGGCACAACTCGGGGTTGCTGGCCATAACACCGCCCTTGCACAGGGGAAAACCGCAGCTGTCCAGGCCCTGGTTGACCGCCAGCGCCATCGCCAGCCACAGCGGGCGCTCGCGCGCCGGGTCATCGCTGTCGAATACCAGGCCGTTGTCCTGGTCGGTGACGACGGTCTGCTCGCTGCGCGCTTCCGAGCCAAAGGCCAGCCAGCAGGCGCGCTGCAAGTCCAGCCCATGCAGAGCGGCGCAGAGCTGCACCAGCCGCCGGGTCAGCAGGTCATTGAGGTCGCTGATCAGTTCAGTCAAGGGTGTCGAGCGCAGACCCTGGCCGAGCAAATGCGCCGCCAGGCGCTGGATCTGTGCCGCAGCCGCTTGCAACGCAGCCAGATCGCCGGCGGCGCGGATCTGGCTGCCCACCTGCTTGAGCGACAGCCGCTGCAGCGCGAACAAGTCGCGCTCGCTGACGATGTTGACCAACCGGCCAGCCTCAGTGATCGGCACATGGCGCAGGCCATGGCGCGCCATCAACAGGATGGCGTCATGCAATGAGTCATCAACCGTCAGCGTATGCAGTGGAGAACTCATCACGGCGCTGATGGCATCACCCAGCGGCCGCTGCGCCAGCGTGACCCGGCCCAGGATGTCGTGGCGTGACACGATGCCCACCGCCTTGCCATCGGCGTCGACCACCAACACCGAGCCGACGCGGCGGCTGTGCATCTGGCCCAGCGCATCGGCCAGCGGCGTGTCAACGGCGCAGCACAGCAGCGGCTTGCGCGGCAGACTGCCCAGCCGCGCCGCCAGCGTATGCTCGGCCAGCAGGGGCGTCGTCGGCGCTGGGCCGGCGGGTGCTTGATGCATGGTGCTGCGGAGGGCTGCGGCAAGGTTGGCGGACAGGAACGGCGTACCGGGACGGCGAACAAGCCAGGGTTGCGCCGATTCTGGGTGGGCGGCTTGTGCGAAATCAAGATTCATAAAAAAGGGGCTGCCTCCTTGCAGAGGCAGCCCCGATCAGGCTGACCACCCGGCTGCAGCCGGGTGGCCATAGCCTGGCTTTACGGCTTGCCGAAAGTCAGGTTGGGGTAGCGCACATGCTCCACCAGGTCTTGCGTGTCCTGGCGCGGCTTGCCGGTCAGCAGGCTGACGACGATGATCACCGTAAAGCCTACCGGCACGCCAAACAGGCCGGCCGAGATCGGCTGGATACCCCACCACAGCTCGATCGGCGAGGTAACGCCGAACACGCCGCGCATCCAGACCTGGGTCGTGGCCATGTAGTAGAAGGTGGTGGCCAGGCCGGCAATCATGCCCAGCGAGGCGCCCCACTTGTTGGCCCGCTTCCAGAAGATGCCCAAGGTCAGCGCCGGGAAGAACGAGGCTGCCGCGAACGAGAACGCCGCCGAGACCAGGAACAGGATGTCCGCCGGTTTCTGCGCCGCTACCGCCGCTGCCGCCAGGGCCACCACCAGCAACAAGGCCTTGGAGATCGCCACCCGACGGCCGGTCGAGGCATTCGGGTCGATCATCTTGTAGTACAGGTCGTGGCTGAGTGCGTTGGCAATCGTCAGCAGCAGGCCGTCAGCGGTGGACAGCGCCGCCGCCAGACCCCCCGCGGCGACCATGCCCGACACCACATAGGGCAGGCCACCGATTTCCGGCGTGGCCAGCACGATGATGTCGCCGCCGATCTTCATCTCACCCAACTGGAAGATGCCGTCCTTGTTGATGTCGATCACGCTGAGCAGTGAGGGGTCGACACGAGACCAGGTCGCGATCCAGGCCGGCAACTCGTTGAACGGCGTACCGACCAACACGTTGAAGACCTCGTACTTGACCAGCACCGCCAGCGCGGGCGCGGTGAAGTACAGCAGGAAGATGAAGAACAAGCTCCAGCTCACTGACTCGCGTGCCTGCTTCACCGACGGCGTGGTGTAGTAGCGCATCAGGATGTGCGGCAGCGCGGCCGTACCCACCATCAGGCAGAACACCAGTGCCAGGAAGTTGCGACGCGAGGTGTCGAAGGTCTCCTGCGCCTTGGCGTCGCCATTGGGATCGCCGGCAAACTGCTGCGCGTGCGACGGCATGCCACCCAGTGGCTTGGCACGGTCGTCGTTGGCTTTCCTGGCCTTGGTCCAGGCGTCCTTGGCGGCCGCCGCGTCCTTGGGCAGCGCAGCCAGTGCCTTCTCGGCAGCCTGCATCTCGGCGGTCGGGCCGTTGGCGGCCTTCAGATCGGTCAGCTTCTGCTCGGCGGCGGCCTTGTCGGCAGCCAGCGCAGCGGGCACGTCCTTGAGCTTGGCGTCGAACTCGCCGGCCCTGGCCTTGAACGCCGCGATGACCTCCAGCTCCTTGGGATCGGTGCGCAGCTGCTTCTCGCGCTCGGTCACCTTTTGCAGCTGGTAGCCGTAGATCGCCTGCGGCACAGGGATGCCGGTCTGTTTGACCGACAACCAGACCACCGGGATCATGTAGGCGATGATCAGAATGATGTACTGCGCCACTTGGGTCCAGGTCACGGCGCGCATGCCGCCGAGAAACGAGCAGACCAGGATGCCGCCGAGGCCGACAAAGATGCCGACCTCAAAGGCCAGCCCCGACAGCCGCGCGGTGATCAGGCCAACACCGTAGATCTGCGCCACCACGTAGACGAAGGAGCACAGGATGGCGGCGATGATGCCCAGGAAGCGCGGCAGGTTGCCCTCATAGCGTGCACCCAGGAAGTCGGGGATGGTGAACTGGCCAAACTTGCGCAAATAGGGCGCCAGGAACAGCGCTACCAGGCAGTAGCCGCCGGTCCAGCCCAGGATGAAGGCCAGTCCGCTGAAACCGGTGAGGTAGAGCGTACCGGCCATGCCGATGAACGAGGCGGCGCTCATCCAGTCGGCGCCGGTGGCCATGCCGTTGTAGATCGCCGGCACGCGCCTGCCTGCCACGTAATACTCCGACGCATCGGTGGTGCGGCTCATGACGCCGATGCCGGCGTACAGCCCCACGGTAGCGAGCAGGAAGATGATGCCGATCCACTGACGCGGCAGGCCCATCTGCTCGAGCACCGCCAGCACGGCGACGAAGATCAGGAAGCCCCCGGTGTACCAGGTGTAGACCTTGTTCAGCTGCTGCTTGAAAGCCTTGTTGGCCGCGGCACCGGTGCCGCCAGTACTTGAATCAAAAATGCCGGCCATGTCAATCCTCCTCGGCAACGCCGTGTTCCTGGTCTAGCCGGTTCATGTAGCGGGCGTAGTACCAGATGATCAGACAATAGACCACCAGCGCACCCTGGGAAGCGACCCAGAAGCTGAACGGCCAGCCGAAGAAGGTGAAGTTCAGATCGCGGGCGAAATACCCAGCGACGAAGGTCACCACGAACCAGATGGACAAGAGCACTGCGGTGATGCGCAGGGTCTTTGACCAGTACTGGCGGTGCATATCAGTCAGTTGCATCGCGTTGTCTCCATTTGTTTTACTTCACAACGAACCAGGCAAGCCAGCGGGCCTTGCCTGCGGGCAGGTTCTGCTGCCCTGCTGCCGTCAAGCCGCCAGACCGGTTTCCCGCTCCAGTTGCTTGGCCACCTTGGGCTCGAAACCCTGGAGGTGGCGGATGATCCGCCTGGCCTCGTCGGGCTGCTGACGATCCATGTGCACTCGGGCCAGCTGATACCAGCCGAAGGGGCTCATGGGTTGCAGTTCGGTATTGCGCTTGAGGGCCGCGACGGCCTCGTCGAAGCGTTGCAGCTGGATCAGCGCCAGGCCCAGGCCGTACCAGGCCCGGTCCAGCTTGGGGTCCATGGCCAGCGCCTCGCGAAAGGCCGGCTCGGCCTGTTCCGGCAGTTGCTGGTGCTCAAGCATGTAGCCCAGGTTGAACCAATCGCCGGCGCTGCGGCGCGGGTAGGCCGTGACCAAGGCCCGGGCGTCCTCCAGCGCTTGTGCATGTCGCCCGGCCTGGGCGCGCACATGGGCCCGGCTCGACAGGGCATAGGCATCCGACGGCCAGCGCGCCAGCATGTGGGTGAACACGGCCTCGGCCGAATCCAGCCTGCCGATCAGCAGCCAGCCCATGGCCTGCAGCTTGCAGGTCCAGTAAGCCCGGCGGCCGGGTTGGGTGTCATGGGCGGTCATTTGCACAGGTTCACTCCGGTTTCAAGACAGAGGCTGATCTTGCTGATGGTGGCAATCAGCCAGGCAAACATCAGCACCAAGAAGGCCACCAGCGGCAGGTGCCGCTCCAGCACCTGGCGCGGCGTGATCCAGCGCGCGGCGCGCACAAAGGGCGTGGTCAGGATCTGCAGCAGCTTGTAAAAGAAATTGCTGTCACGGCGCTGCCCGGCCAGCAGGCCCAGCAACCACTGCCCAACAAAGGCGAGCAGCGCAATCTCGGCGATCAACTTCACCGACGACACCAGTAACAACATGCAATCTCCTGTAAGCAGGGGCGAGGTTTAACGGCACTGCTTACAGATTTCTGACAAAAACGACCGTGTCAGTTGAAGCCCTTGCGAGGACAAACCCTTGCCGGATCCCGCCACCGTGGCGCAACGCCCCCGGCGGCCAGAAGTGGGGCACGGCCGCCGCGCACCCCCCATGCGAGAATCGAGAATTGCCTGCATCCGACAGAAGAAACAACGCCATGGACATCGAACAAGTCAACGCCATCGGCTCGCTGCTCGCCGATCTGAGCGCCCGCACCGAGCAGCTCCGGGGGTATCTTTGACTACGATCGCAAAGCCCTGCGATTGAACGAGGTCGTTGCCGCACTGGAAAACCCCAGCGTCTGGAACGAGCCCAAGCGGGCCCAGGAACTGGGCCGCGAGAAGAAGCAGCTTGAGGACGTGGTATCGACCATCGACCACCTCAAGAGCAACATCGACGACAACCTCGAGCTCTACGAGATGTCCAAGGCCGACTTGGCCTTCGACGACTTGCGCGCGATCGAGGCCGAAACGGCGAGCCTGCGCGCCACCGTCGAGCAGCTTGTGTTCCGCCGCATGTTCAGCAACCCGGCCGATCCGCTGAATTGCTTTGTCGACATCCAGGCCGGCGCCGGCGGCACCGAGGCCTGCGACTGGGCCGGCATGCTGCTGCGCCAGTACCTGAAGTACGCCGAGCGCAAGGGCTTCAAGGCCACGGTCGAGGACGAGACACCCGGCGAGGTGGCCGGCATCAAGAGCGCGACCCTCAAGATCGAGGGCGATTACGCCTTCGGCCATCTGCGCACCGAAACCGGCGTGCATCGCCTGGTGCGCAAGAGCCCGTTTGATTCGTCCGGCGGCCGCCACACCAGCTTTGCCAGCCTGTTTGTCTACCCCGAGGTCGACGACTCGATCGAGATCGATATCAACCCGGCCGATGTGCGCACCGACACCTTCCGCGCCAGCGGCGCCGGCGGCCAGCACATCAACAAGACCGACTCTGCGGTGCGCCTGACCCACCTGCCCACCGGCATCGTGGTGCAGTGCCAGGACGGCCGCAGCCAGCACAGCAACCGCGACGTGGCCTGGAAGCGGCTGCGCAGCCGGCTCTACGACCATGAGCTGCGCAAGCGCCAGGAAGAGCAGCAAAAGCTGGAGGACACCAAGACCGACGTCGGCTGGGGCCACCAGATCCGCAGCTATGTGCTGGACAACAGCCGCATCAAGGACCTGCGCACCAACGTCGAAATCTCGGCCACCCAGAAGGTGCTCGACGGCGACCTCGACG
>JBBQJN010000227.1:0-6142 GCA_038325945.1 Burkholderiales bacterium
CAACAATGGTCCTGGCGCGGGCGTAGCCAGCGTTTCAGCGGTCTGGCCTATCCGGCGCTGCGCGGTGCCAACCAGCTGCTCAACGCCGCTGGCGTGCTGGCGGTGTTCGAGGCGCTGCGCGAGCGGCTGCCGATCAACGCCCAGGCGGTGCGCAGCGGTCTGGCGAGGGTTGATCTGCCCGGGCGCTTCCAGATCGTGCCCGGCCAGCCCACGCTGGTGCTCGACGTGGCGCACAACCCGCAGTCGGTGGCGGCGCTGGCGCTCAACCTCGACCAGATGGGCTATTTTCCGCAGACCCAGGCGGTGTTTGGCGCCATGCGCGACAAAGATCTGGCGCAGTTGTTGCCGCCGATGCTGCCGCTGGTCGACAATTGGCATCTGTGCGATCTGCCGACGCCGCGCGCGGCCGCTGCGCAGGATCTGGCGGCACTGCTGCGCGCCGCCAGCGGCACACGCCAGACCCGTATCAGCTGCCATGCCAGCCCGGAGATAGCGCTGCAGGCAGCCGCGGTCGGCGCAGACCCGGCTGGTAGAATCGTCATCTTCGGCTCCTTCTTCACCGTCGGTGGTGTGCTGAAGGGTGGACTGCCCCGCTTGGCGGCCAAGCACCTGGGCTAAACGGCGCTGGCTGCCGGCCTCACGCGCCTGTCCAAGCCCTTCTGTCATCGCCTCGGCGCCTTGCCTGCATGGGTCTGCTGTCCTTTCTCAAGCGTCAAACTGATGCCGCCCCCGAAGCGCCCGCCGCTGCGGCGCCCGATGCGGTGACGGCGGCGCGCACCCGCGCCCGCCGCCGGCTGATCGGCGCGGCGGTGCTGCTGGTGATCGGCGTGATCGGCTTTCCGCTGCTGTTTGAAACTCAGCCACGGCCGATTCCGGTCAACATCCCGATCGAGATTCCAGGCAAGGACGGGCTGCCGCCGCTGCGCCTGCCCGCTGCCACGCCGGCGTTGTCGCCCGCGCCTGCGGCCGTGCTGTCGGCGGCCGAAACGCCGGCCGAGATCGTTGAAAAATCCGCCGAGCAGGGCCGGGAGCCCACGCCAATTTCGGCCGCCGCGCCAGTCAAGTCGGCCACGCCAGCCACAGCGCCCGCCAATACCTCAGCTGCCAAGCCCGAGCTAGCGGCTGCCAAGCCGGCGCCGCCCAGCAAGAGCGCCGACGATGGGGACCGCGCGCGCGCATTGCTCGCCGGCAAGGCCGGCTCATCCGCCGGTGAAGCCGCCGACCGTGTGGTGGTGCAGGTTGGCGCCTACACCGAGCCGGCCAAGTTGCAGGACGTGCGCCAAAAGGTCGAGAAGCTGGGCTTCAAGACCTACACCCAGGAGGTACAGTCCGGCGGCGTTAAACAAACGCGGGTGCGGGTTGGCCCCTTTGCCAACCGCGCCGAGGCCGACAAGGTCGCCGCCCGCCTGCGGGCCAGCGGCCTGCCGGTGGCTGTGTACGCGCTGTGACTGCTGCCGCCGATGCGCAGGGGTTGCCCACACTGGGCTGGGTCGACTGGACCTTGCTGGCGCTGCTGGCCGCATCGGTGTTGGTAGGCCTGTGGCGCGGTCTGGTGTTCGAACTGATGTCGCTGGCCGGCTGGGTGGTGGCCTATGTGGCCGCGCAGGTCTGGTCGCCCGAGGTCGCGCTGTGGCTGCCCATCGGCGCCCGCGGCACGGCGCTGAACCAGGCGGCAGGCTTTGCCGCCGCTTTTCTCGGCGTGCTGATCGCCTGGTCGCTGGCGGCGCGGTTGCTGCGGCTGGTGATCCGCGCCACGCCGCTGACGCTGATCGACCGCAGCCTGGGCGCGGCCTTTGGCCTGATGCGCGGCGGCGTACTGCTGCTGGCGCTGGCCACGGTGGTGGCCTTCACGCCCGCAGCGCGGGCCCAGGCCTGGCAGGATTCGCAGGGTGCGGCGATGTTGCGCCAGGCCTTGCAAGGCCTCAAGCCGGTGTTGCCGGCCGACGTGGCGCGCCACCTGCCCACATGACCCACCCCCTACGCGCTACGCGCGCCCCCTCAAGGGGGCAACGCCAGCGGCCCGGGCAAGCCGGCTGCGCGGCGTTTGCTTGGCTCACCTCTCTCAGCTTCTAGGACCCAGCACCATGTGCGGCATCGTTGGCGTGATCTCCAAAGCGCCGGTCAACCAGCTCATCTACGACGCTCTGCTGCTGCTGCAGCACCGTGGCCAGGACGCTGCGGGCATCGTCACCATGCAGGGCACGCAGTGCTACATGCACAAGGCCCGCGGCATGGTCAAGGATGTCTTCCGCACCCGCAACATGCGTGCGCTGCCCGGCGTCGTCGGCCTGGGCCAGGTGCGTTACCCCACCGCCGGCAATGCCTACAACGAGGAAGAGGCCCAGCCCTTCTACGTCAACGCGCCCTACGGCATCGTGCTGGTGCACAACGGCAACCTGACCAACGCCCATGCGCTGAAGAAAGAGTTGTTCGACATTGACCGCCGGCACATCAATACCGGCAGCGATACCGAGGTGCTGATCAACGTGCTGGCCCACGAGATGGAACTGGCCGGCCGCGACGTGCCGCTGACGCCCGCGCTGGTGTTTCGCGCGGTGCGGGCGGCGCACAAGCGCCTGCGTGGCTCGTATGCGGTGATCGCGCTGATCGCAGGCTATGGCCTGCTGGCCTTTCGCGATCCCTATGGCATCCGGCCGCTGGTCTACGGCGTCTCCGACCTGCCGGCCGAGGACGGTGGTGGCCAGGAGGTGATCGTCGCCAGCGAGACGGTGGCGCTGGAGGGCACCGGGCATACCACGGTGCGCGATGTGGCGCCGGGCGAGGCGATCTTTATCGATCTGGCGGGTCAGGTGCACGCCGAGCAATGCGCCGAGACACCGTCGCTGCATCCCTGCATGTTCGAGTATGTCTACCTGGCGCGGCCTGATTCAGTGATCGACGGCATCTCGGTCTACCAGGCGCGGCTCAATCTCGGCCAGTCGCTGGCGCAGCGGGTGATCAGCAGCATTCCGCCCAACGAGATCGACGTGGTGATCCCGATCCCCGAGTCGAGCCGGCCGTCGGCGATGCAGCTGGCTCAGAAGATCGGCAAGCCCTACCGCGAGGGTTTCGTGAAAAACCGCTATGTCGGCCGCACCTTCATCATGCCGGGCCAGCAGGCGCGCAAGAAGAGCGTGCGCCAGAAGCTCAACGCCATCAGCCAGGAATTCAAAGGCCGCAACGTGCTGCTGGTCGATGATTCCATCGTGCGTGGCACCACCAGCAAAGAGATCGTGCAAATGGCCCGTGAGGCCGGCGCGCGCAAGGTCTACCTGGCCTCTGCGGCGCCACCGGTACGCTTTCCCAATGTCTACGGCATCGACATGCCGACCAGCGCAGAGCTGGTGGCGCACAACCGCAGCAACGAGCAGATCCGTGAGTTCATCGGCGCCGACGCGCTGATCTACCAGGATATCGACGCGATGAAGCGGGTGGTGGGCGCACTGAATCCGGCGATCCGCGGCTTCGAGGCCAGTTGCTTCGACGGCGAGTACGTCACCGGCGACGTCAGCCTGGCCGACTTTGCCGCCATCGAGGCCCAGCGCACCGAGGCACGGCAAGATGACGAGGACGGCGACGACCGCAGCCGGCTGACGCTGCAAAGCCGGCGCGACCAGGCCTGACCCGCATCATGAGCGACCAACCCAGCAAGACCCGCCTGCCCCGCAAGCCGCTGCCCGCCGGCCTGCGGCCCGACACGCTGGCGGTGCGCGAGGGCCTGCCGGCCAGCGCCTGGGGCGAACACTCGGAGGCCTTGTTCCTGACCAGCAGCTTTGTGCAGCCCGACGCTGCCACCGCGGCTCGGCGTTTCGCCGAGCAGGAGGAGGCCTTCACCTACAGCCGCTTCGGCAACCCGACGGTGATGATGATGGAGCGCCGGCTGGCCGCGCTGGAGGGCACCAGCGGCTGCATGGGCACGGCCAGCGGCATGTCGGCGATCCTGCTGCTGCTGATGGGGCTGCTCAAGTCGGGCGACCATGTGGTGTGCTCGCGCAGCGTATTCGGCTCGACCATCCGGCTGCTGCAGACCGAAATGGGCAAGTTTGGCGTCGAGTCCAGTTTCGTCTCGCAGACCGACCTCGATGAATGGCGCGCCGCGATGCGGCCCAATACGCGGCTGCTGATGGCCGAATCACCGACCAACCCGCTGACCGATGTTTGCGACATCGCCGCACTGGCTGATATCGCGCACCGCGCCAACGCGTTGTTGGCGGTGGACAACTGCTTCTGCTCGCCGGCGCTGCAGACCCCGGTGCAATTCGGCGCCGACTTTGTCATCCACTCGGGCACCAAGTACCTCGATGGCCAGGGCCGGGTGATTGCCGGCGCGCTGTGCGGCCCCGATGAGATCCTGCAAAGCAAGATGCTGCCGGTGATGAAGTCGGGCGGGCTGTCGCTGTCGCCGTTCAACGCCTGGATCGTGCTCAAGGGCTTGGAGACACTCTCGGTGCGCATGCAGGCACACAGCGCCCGCGCGCTGCAGATTGCGCAGTGGCTGAGCGAGCAGCCGCAGGTGGCGCGGGTGCATTACCCAGGGCTGGCTTCGCACCCGCAACATGCGCTGGCGATGGCCCAGCAGCGCGGCAGCGGCGGTGCAGTGGTGTCGTTTGACGTCAGGGGCGAGGGCGGCGATGACCTGCGCGCACGCGCCTTCCAGGTGATCGACGCGGCCCAGGTGGCGTCGATCACCACCAACCTGGGCGACGTCAAGACCACCATCTGCCACCCGGCATCCACCTCGCACGGCCGGCTGAGCGAAGCGCAGCGCCAGGCCGCCGGCATCGGCCAGGGCCTGATCCGCTTTGCGGTAGGGCTGGAGGATGTTGATGATCTGAAGGACGACCTCGAGCGCGGCCTGAGCCTGATCTGATCGACTGACCATGACCGCTACTCGCCCGACCCCCGTCCGCACCCGCATCGCACCGTCGCCCACCGGATTTTTGCACCTGGGCACGGCACGCACCGCGCTGTACTGTTGGGCCTATGCCCGCCACCATGGCGGCCAATTTGTGCTGCGCATCGAAGATACCGACGTGGCGCGCAGCACGCAAGATTCGGTCGAGCAAATCCTGGCCTCGATGCACTGGCTGGGGCTGGACTGCGACGAAGGCCCGGTCTACCAGATGCAGCGCCTGGCGCGCTACCACGCGGTGGCAGAGCAAATGATCGCGGCCGGCACGGCCTATCGCTGTTACTGCACGCCGGCTGAGCTTGACACGATGCGCGAAGCTCAGCGTGAGCGCGGCGAGAAGACCGGCTACGACGGCCGCTGGCGCCCGGCGCCCGGCAAGACGCTGCCGCCGCTGCCCGATGGCGTGAAGCCGGTGGTGCGCTTTGCCAACCCGGCCGACGGCGTGGTCAGCTGGGACGACCTGGTCAAGGGACCGATCAGCATCAGCAACCACGAGATCGACGATCTCATCATCCTGCGGCCGCCGGCTGAGGATGCGCCCGTAGGCACGCTGGGCGTGCCGACCTACAACTTTGCGGTGGTGGTTGACGACTGGGACATGGCCATCAGCCATGTCTTTCGCGGCGACGAGCACATCAACAACACGCCCTGGCAGATCAACATCTTCCACGCGCTGGGGGCACCGCTGCCGGCCTTCGGCCATTGCCCGGTGATCCTGGGCGACGACGGCCAGAAGCTGTCGAAGCGGCGCGGCGCTGTCAGCGTCACCGCCTACGAAGATGCGGGTTATCTGCCCGAGGCCATGCTCAACTACCTGGCCCGGCTGGGCTGGAGCCATGGCGACGAGGAGTTGTTCAGCATCGTGCAGATGGTCGCCTGGTTCGACGGCAGCCATTTAAGCAAGAGCCCGGCGCAGTGGGACGCCGCCAAGCTCAGCTGGGTCAACGCGCATTACATCAAGCAGGCCGACGACACCCGGTTGGCAACGCTGGTGGCCACGCAGCTGAGCGGCCGCGGCCTGGCCCTGCCCGCCGACGCGCCGCTGGCGGCGATGTGCGCTCTGTTCAAAGACCGCTGCAGCACCACGGTGGAGCTGGCCGACTGGCTGGCGATGTACTTCGTGCCGGTCAGACCGCCGGCCGACGAACTGGCGGCGCAGCTGAGCGACGCAGTGCGGCCGGCACTGGTGTCGCTGCGCGAGCGTTTGGCGACGGTGGCCTGGGACAAGGC
>JBBQJN010000228.1:0-6098 GCA_038325945.1 Burkholderiales bacterium
TAGCGAGAATCGGCCCCAGCGAGGACAGTTCTTGCCGTATTTGCAGTCCCATAGCCCCGCTATGGGGCAAAAAGACGGTGAGAAATGGACCGCTGCGGTCGAGTCGCAGCCGACGCTCCCCAAGCCCGACAGGCTCCTAGACCCGGCGCGCACCCGACCTGCTGCTGGCCGATCTGGCACTGGCCGAGCTGGCGCTTGCCGATGGTCCGCTGCTTGAGCTGCTGCGCCCGCAGCGCAGCGCCGGCCCGCTGGTCTCAGCCTCTCAGCGCCCTGGCGAACCCAGGCGCTGCTGCTGGCCGACGACGAGCACGACCCGCACCTGCGGTTGGCCTTGTTGGCCGGCGCCGATGGCGCTCATGTGCTGCGCCGCCACACGCCACAGGCCTTGCGCCAGCAGGTGGGCGAGTTGCTGGACCGCAGCGCCAGCGTCGAGCCCTGGCCGGCCGAACGACTGCTGGCGCACTTCGGCGAGGAGCTTCGGGGCCGCAGCGATGTCTCGGTGGAGGAGTTGAGCAACCCGCTGTCACTGGCGCCAGCCGAGCGCAGCCTGCTGCGCCGCCTGGCCGCTGGCGACGGCCTGGCCGAGCTGGCCCGTCTGCAGGCGGTGAGCCCGCGCGAAATTTGCGGCCGGGTGCGCCAGCTCTACCGCAAGATGCAGCTGGCGCTGCATGCCGGCGACTTGGCGCTGGTGTGAGAGACCGTGAGCTCTACGATGCCTCTCAACCTCTCAGACCGGCGGCGCGGTATCGATGAAGCTGGGGCGCGTCATCAGCTTGTCGACCAGCTTGGCCAGGTTGGCATGATCGGCACGCCAATTGATCTGCGCGAAGCGGAAATCCAGGTAGGTCAAAGCGCAGCCCACGGCCACGTCGGCCAGCGTGAACTGGTTGCCGTTGCACCAGGGTTTGTCGCCCAGGCCCTGCCCCATGGCCTTGACCGCTGAATGCACACGGCTCATCTGATGGTCAATCCAAGCTTGGCTGCGCGCGCCTTCACGCGGTGCCCAGTGGGCTTCCAGGCGGGCCAGGATGGCGGCGTCGCAGGCGCCATCGGCCAGCGCTTCCCAGGTGCGCACCTCCACCCGCTCGCGGCCAGAAGGCGGGATCAGCTTGCCCACCGGCGACAGCGTTTCGACATAGTCGACGATGACGCGCGAGTCAAACACCGCCTCGCCGCCTTCCATCACCAGGCAAGGCACCTTGCCCAGCGGGTTGGCCTTGAGCATGGCGTCGCCGGCCCAGACATCCTCAAGCACCAGCTGGTAGTCCAGCTTCTTCTCGGCCATCACCACGCGAACCTTTCGCACGTAGGGGCTGGTGAGCGATCCAATGAGCTTCAACATGTTCTGTTATGGCGCCTGGATGGCGACGTTTCCCTTGGTAAAACATTCTAAGAGCCTGTCGGGCTTGGGGCGGGCGGCGGGGCAGCGCGCGGCCGCCCGCACCGCAGCGCAGCGCAGCGCGGTGGCATCATCGCGCCATGCTCACGCCCGACCAGCAACAGCGCTACCAATCCGAAGGCTATCTGGTGCTGCCCGGCTTCAAGTCTGCCGCCGAGATCGCTGCGCTGCGCCAGCGCGCCGGCGAGATCGTCGAGCACTTCGACGCTGATCGTCATCGCGCCATTTTCTCCACCCAGGACCAGGCGCGGCGCGCCGCCGGCGCCGACTTCCTGGCCTCGGCTGAAGGCATCGAGTGCTTCTTCGAGGAAGAAGCCTTCGATGAGCAGGGCCGACTGCGCCAGGCCAAGGCGCTGTCGATCAACAAGATCGGCCATGCGCTGCATGACCTCGACCCGGTGTTCGCTCACTTCTCTCGTGGCCCGGCGCTGGCCGCGCTGGCGGCCGGGCTGAGGCTGGCGCGGCCGCAACTGTGGCAATCCATGGTCATCTTCAAACAGCCCGGCATTGGCGGCGAGGTCAGGTGGCACCAGGACGCCAGCTTCTTCGACACCACGCCGTCCACCGTCACCGCCTTCTGGTTTGCGCTGGAAGACGCGACGCTGGACAACGGCTGCCTGTGGGTGCAACCGGGCGGCCACCTGGGGCCGCTGCGCGAGCGCTTTGTGCGCGAAGGCGATGCTACGCACATGGAAGCGCTGGACAACACACCCTGGCCCGACACCAGCACAGCCGTGCCGGTACCGGTGGCCGCCGGCACGCTGGTGTGCTTCCACGGCCGTTTGCCGCACTGGAGCGCGCCCAACCGCAGCGCACGGTCGCGCCAGGCCTACACCCTTCACGCCACCGATGCCAGCGCCCATTACGCCGCCCACAACTGGCTGCAACGCAAGCGGCTGCCCTTGCGTGGCTTTTAGCGCGGCGTATCCGCGCGCCGCCCAGGCCGACGCATGGGCGGCCAGGCTGCCGCTGGTCGAGCCGCCACCCCTCTACTCCCTAGCCCTTTGCCCATGACCGCCACGCTCCGCATTCCCGGCCGCCGCTTTTTGCAATCCCCCGGGCCATCGCCCGTCCCCGACGAGGTGCTGCACGCGATGTCGCGCCAGCCGATGGACATGGGTGACCCGCGCCTGGACGACATGATCGCGGCTTGCGAGGCCGGGCTGCGGCGGCTGCTGCACAGCCCCGCCTGCGAGGTTTTCTTCTACGCCACCAACGGCCATGGCGCCTGGGAAGTGGCGGTGGAGAACCTGGTGCCACCGAGTGGCCGGGTGTTGATTCCGGGCACCGGCCATTTCTCCGAATCCTGGGCGCTGCAAACTGAAGCGCTGGGCCGCCAGGTGCAGCGCACAGCCTGGCACCCCGGCTGGGCCATCGATATCGCGGCGGTAGAGCAGGCACTGCGTGATGACGCCGAGCGGCAGATCGTTGCCGTGCTGGCGGTGCAGACCGATACCGCCAGCGGCATCACCAGCGACATGGCGGCGCTGCGTGCGGCGATCGACCGCAGTGGCCACCCGGCGCTGCTGGTGGTCGACGCGGTGGCCTCGGCCGGCTGCATGCCGCTTGACATGGACGCACTGCGCGCCAACGTGGTGCTGGGCGCCTCGCAGAAGGGCCTGATGACGCCGCCCGGCCTGGGTTGGCTGGCGGTGGATGCCGCCGGCATCGCAGTGGCGGCGCGCAACCCGGCGCCGCGTTATTACTGGGACTGGCGGCTGCGCCAGAGCCCGCTGGCCTACCGCAAGTTCTGCGGCACACCGCCGCAGACGCTGCTGGCCGGTCTGGCCGCCGCCTTTGACCTGATCGCCCTCGAGGGTGAGGCGGCGTTGTTCGCGCGCCACCGCCGGCTGGCCGGCGCGGTGCAAGCGGCAGTGGCCGGCTGGGCCGAGGCCGGCGCGTTGGGCTTTTTTGCACAGGATCCGGCCAGCCGATCGGTCTCTGTGACCGCCATCACCGTGCCTGACGGCACTGATGTGGATGGTCTGCGTGCGGTGGCGCGTGAGCGTTTTGGCGTCGCGCTGGCCGGCGGCCTGGGGCCGCTGACCGGCAAGGCCTTCCGCATCGGCCACCTCGGCGACAGCAATGCCGCCACCATCCTGGGCTGCCTGGGCGGCGTACAGGCCGCGCTGCAGGTGCAAGGCATCCCGATCGGGCCGGGCGCGCTGGACCGCGCGGTAAACAGCTTGCTGGCCAGCGGCGGCTGAAGCGCCAACCGGCGCTGGCGGCCGGCGGCTAGCGGGCAGCGGGCAGCGGGCAGCGGCCGCTCAGACGTCGAGTGTGTAGACCTCGGCGGCGGCGCGCTCGGCGGCGCTGTGGCCGCGCAGCGCGTGATCCCAGTCGGCCCCGGTGGCGCCCAGCATCGGCGTCAGGCCGCTGGTCATCTGCGCTGTTTCCTCGGTGCTGGCATCAAACTCACCCACTTTCTCGCGGCTGTCAAGAAACAGCTGCGCCACCGCAAACCCGCCTGACTCGATCATCACCAGGTAGCGCGCGGCCTGGCGCAAGTCTGTCTGGCGGTGCTGTCGCGGCGCTTCACCGCCAAAACCCTGGCCCATGGTCTGACCTCGCTTGCCTGCATTGATGAATGGCGGCCATCAGTGATCAGTGGCCGGTTGATCACTTCAGCTTAGCGCCACACCGGCGCGCTGTCGATCAGCAACGCCGCTCAGCGGCCACCGCCGACGTCGATGATGGCGCCGCTGGTGTAGGACGCCTCGTCCGACAACAGCCAGACGATGGCCGCCGCTACTTCGTCGGCGCTGCCGGGGCGCTGCATCGGGATCAGGCCGGCCGAGGCCTGCGGCCGGCCGCGGTCGCCGCTGGCGGCATGGATATCGGTATCGATGATGCCCGGCCGCACCGCATTGACGCGGATGCCCTCGGCCGCCACTTCCCGCGCCAGGCCCAGCGTGAAGGTGTCGATCGCGCCCTTGCTGGCGGCGTAATCGACATACATCGCCGGCGCGCCCAGGCGCGCGGCCACGCTGCTGAGGTTGACGATGGCGCCGCCGCGGCCGCCGTGGCGCGTGCTCATGCGCCGCACCGCCTCGCGGGCGCAGAGAAAACTGCCGTTGAGGTTGACCGCCCACATGCGCTGCCAGCGCGCCAGGCTCATCTCGTCGAGCCTGGCCTTCAGGTCGACGATGCCGGCATTGTTGACCAGGCCGGCCAGCGGCCCCAGCTCGGTATCGATGCGGCTGAACAACGCCAGCACTGCGGCCTCGTCGGCCACGTCGGCCGCCACCGTGATGGCGCGGCGGCCCAACGCGCGCACCGCTGCGGCCACGCCCTCGGCGGCGGCAGCGTCGCGGCTGTAGTTGATGGCCAGGTCCCAGCCGCGCGCCGCGGCCAGGCGGGCGGTGGCCGCGCCGATGCCGCGGCTGGCACCGGTGATCAGCAGAACAGCGGCGGGCGCGGGGACGGGGGCGGCTGCGGTCGGCATCGAGGCGTCTTTCATGGCACGTTGAAGCAGGCTTCAGTGGGGATGGCTGCCCAAAAATCGAACGGTGCCAGAGCGTACATTGCACGGCATCACGCCCGCACTGGCGGCTGCTGCCGTGCTGTTGCAGGCAGCCCGCCATGACCGAACCGACCCGCCCTTGAGGACAACGCCCATGCCCGCATCCGCCGCCACCCAGGAACAACAGCGCTTGGCCCGTGAACACGCCTTCTCGATGCCGCTGGACGACATCGACGTCACCAAGCCGCGGCTGTTTCAGGACGACAGCATCGGCCATTACTTCGAGCGTTTGCGCCGCGACGACCCGGTGCATTGGCACAGCAATGCCTACTACGGGCCGTTCTGGTCGGTCACCCGCTACCAGGACATCATGCATGTGGACACCCACCACGCTCTGTTCTCGTCCGACTGGACCCATGGCGGCATCAGCCTGTTCGACGGCCCGATGGACGCCCGGCTGCAGATGTTCATCGCGATGGACCCACCCAAGCACGACGAGCAGCGCAAGAGCGTCAGCGCCATCGTGGCGCCGGGCAACCTGGCGGCGCTGGCCGACACCATCCGCGAGCGCACCGCCCGCGTGCTCGACAACCTGCCGCGCAACGAGACCTTCAACTGGGTGGATCGGGTGTCGATCGAGCTGACCACACTGATGCTGGCGACCTTGTTCGACTTTCCGCTCGAAGATCGCAAGAAGCTCACCCGCTGGTCGGACGTGGCCACCTCGGTGCCGGGCACCGACAAGATCACCGCGTCGCCCGAAGCCCGCGCGGCCGAGCTGGCCGAGTGCGCGGCCTACTTCATCGGGTTGTGGAATCAGCGCGTCAATGCCGAGCCGGGCCCCGACCTGATTTCGATGATGGCCCACGCCCCGGCGACGCGGAACATGAGCCAGCGCGAGTTCTTCGGCAACCTGCTGCTGCTGATCGTTGGCGGCAACGACACCACGCGCAACAGCATGACCGGCGGCGTGCTGGCGATGCATGACAACCCGGCCGAATGGGCCAAGTTGCACGCCAACCCGGCCTTGGTTGACAGCCTGGTGCCCGAGATCATCCGCTGGCAAACGCCGCTGCCGCACATGCGCCGCACCGCGCTGGCCGATACCGAGCTCGGCGGCAAGCAGATCAAGAAGGGCGACAAGGTGGTGATGTGGTACCTGTCGGGCAACCGCGACGAGACCGCCATCGAGCGCGCCAATGAATTCATCATCGACCGCGCGCGGCCGCGCCAGCA
>JBBQJN010000229.1:0-6094 GCA_038325945.1 Burkholderiales bacterium
TGCCTCGAAGTACTGTGTTGCGGTGGCGCGCTCGGGCGACAAACGCAGCCAGTCGGCGGCCAGGCGTTCGCTCCAGTCGGCAAAGTTCGGCGCCGCCACAGCCAGCACGCTGGCCAGGCCAAGGCTCAGGCCCAGCGCCAAACCTCGCACCAGGCGCCGGGCCCGGCCTCGGCATGCCATTCGATCCGCCTGAGCGTGCAGCGGCAGCAGCGAGCGGTGGGCGGCGGGCTTCAGAGCTTCACCCGCGCTCAGCTGAACAAGCGCCGCGCTGCTGGCGAGCCCGCCGCCAGGTCATGCGATTCCAGCGCGCGGTAGAGGTGCTTCAGGTCTTCGCCGATGGCGGCAAAGGCGGCCAGCGTGATGGGCCGGCCGCTGTCGTCGATCATGGTCGCGTCCATGTCGGCGGCCAGCAAGCGCGCAGCCTCGTGCCAGGCCGGAAAAGGCTCGCCAAGCTCGGGCGTCTGCGGCACGTCCAGCGACAGCTGCACCTCGCGCACGGCCGCCACGCCGGGATCGTCGGCCAGCGCCACCTGTGAATCGAAGCTCAGCACCAGCATCGGCGGCGAGCCGTCTTCGGCGCCGGGCATCACCAGCCGGCCCGGCAATACGCCGGGCAGGAAGCCATGGCGGCCGGCACATTGCTGGATGTAGCCGATGCTCCAGGCCGCGCCGTTGGCGCTCAGCGTGATCGCCAGCTGGGCGTCATGCTCGCCAGCAAAGGCGTCGAGCTCACGCGCCCGCGCCACCACATCCAGCATGTCGGGCAACTCGGCCATCGCGCCCACGCCGTCGGCAAAGGCCTGTAGCTTCTGCACAAATTCGGAGTACTCGATCTCGTTGAGCGCGCCGCTGCGATTGGCCATCTGCACACCGGCCTGGAACTCACCGTAGCGCTGGCCTGCAGCGGGCAGCTCCCACTCGCCGCTGGCGGCGTTGAGGCCTTCGATCAAGAAGGGCTTGTTGCCAGCGCGGCGCGACGGCGGCAGATGCACCAACGCCAGTTCACCGCTAACGGGTGCCTCCAGCGCCAGCGTGGCGATGGCGTCGATCAGCGGATCAAGCCGGGCCGTCTTGCGCGGTGCCGCCGGCCGCAGCTCGGCCAAGGGCGCCAGGGCCTCCACTGCGGCGTCGGCCGTGTCGGACGATCCGGCGGGCAGTTGGCCGCCCAGCGAGGGCTCAACCCGCGACTCGTCGGCCGCCTGGGCGCGGCGCGGGCTGGCCTTGCGCGCGGTCCAGGCGCCCTGCGCCAGCACGCCCAGCAACACCACGGCGCCAACCGCCGCCAGGCCCTCGGTCAAGCCGATGTCCAGGTTCATCACGCCACCTCCGCCAGCCCGACGGCCGCGTCCATGTCGACCGCAACGATGCGCGAAACCCCTTGCTCCTGCATCGTCACCCCGATCAATTGTTCGGCCATCTCCATCGCGATCTTGTTGTGGCTGATGAACAGAAACTGCGTGCCCTTGTGGCTCATCTCGACCACCAGGCGCGAGTAGCGTTCGGTGTTGGCATCGTCCAGCGGCGCGTCCACCTCGTCGAGCAGGCAAAACGGCGCTGGGTTGAGCAGGAAGATCGCAAACACCAGCGCGATCGCCGTCAGCGCTTTCTCGCCACCCGACAGCAAATGGATGGTCGAGTTTTTCTTGCCCGGCGGCTGCGCCATCACCTGCACGCCGGCATCAAGGATCTCGTCGCCTGTCATCTGCAGCCGCGCCGTGCCACCGCCAAAAAGGCTGGGGAACATGCGGCCAAAGTGTTCGTTGACCTGGTTGAAGGTCTTGCCCAGCAGATCGCGGGTTTCGAGGTCGATCTTGTGGATCGCGTCCTCCAGCGTCTTGATCGCATCGGCCAGGTCGGCCACCTGGGCATCGAGAAAGGTCTTGCGCTCGCGCGAGGCGCTGAGCTCATCGAGCGCCGCCAGGTTGACCGCGCCCAGCGCGGCGATCTCGCGGTTGATGCGCTCAATCTCGCCCTGCAGGCCCCAGAGCTTGACGCTGTCGGCCTCGATGCCGGCGGCCAGCGCCACCTGGTCCACTTCGGCGGCAATGAGCTGCTCCAGGTATTGAGCGCCGCCCAGCTGCGCAGCCTGGGCCTCGAGCTGCAACTTGGTGATCTCGTCGCGCAGCGGCTGCAGGCTGCGCTCGAAGCCCAGGCGCTGCTCGTCGGCGCTGCGCAGCTGCGCCGACAAGCCGTCGTAGTGGCTGCGCTGCGCGCCCAGCGCCTGCTCGCGCTCGAGTTTGAGCGCCAGCGCGGTCTGCAGGCCGGCCTGCGCTGCGGTGTCGTTGAGCGTGCCAAGCTCAAGCTCAAGCTGTTGGCCCGACGACAGGTTGCTGGTGGCCTGTTGCTCGGCGGTCTCGATGCCGCGCTGCAGCTCGGCGCGGCGCGCGTCCAGCGCCCGGGCCTGGTACTGGCTCTCCTGGGCCTGGCGCTCCAGCGCCCGGCCTTGCTCACGGGCCTCGGCCAGCTGGCGCTCTACCGCCATCACCGCTTCTTCCAGATCGGCATGGCGTTGCTGGGCGTCGGCCAGTTGCAGGTCCAGCTCTTCGAAGCGGGCCTCGCCGATGGCGCGGCGCTGTTGCAGCCCCTCAAGCTGGCCATCGAGCTCAGCCAGTTCTTCATCGAGCTGGCCGCTGCGCGCCTGGGTGGCCTCGGCCTGCTGTACCAGGCGCAGCAGTTCCACTTGCAGTTGGTGGGCGCGGGTCTGCACCTCGGTGGCGTCGCGCCGCGCTGATACCAGGTGCAGGTTGGCCTCGGTGCAGGCAGCTTCCACCCGTACCAAGGCTTGGCGCGCCTGCTCGCTGATCAGCGTCTGGCCGCGTTGCTGGCTGTCAAGACTTTCGATCTCTTGGGCGCGGGCCAGCAGACCCGCTTGTTCGGAATCGGGCGCGTAGAAGGCCACCGCATACTGGCTGACGGCATGGCCGGCGCGCGTCATGATGATCTCGCCATGCGTGAGCTGGCTGCGCTGTGACAAGGCCTCGTCCAGGCTGGCAGCGGTGTAGACGCCTTCCAGCCAGTCATTGAGCAAGGCCTGCAGCCCGGCATCACCCTGCTTCTGGCCGAACTGCAGCAGGTCGGACAAGCGCGGCAGCGTGGTGTGGCTGCTGGCGATCAGCATGGTCGGCGCGGTCGGTGCGGTCGGTGCGGTCGGTCCCGTGTAAAAGGCCAGCCGTGCCGGCGGCGCGTCGCTGGCAAAGGCGCGCACGGTGTCGATGCGGCTCACTTCCAGCGCGCCCATGCGCTCGCGCAGCGCGGCCTCTAATGCGGTTTCCCAACCGGCCTCGATGTGCAAGCGGGTCCACAGCCCGGCCAGGCTGTCCAGGCCATGCTTGGCCAGCCAGGGCTTGAGCTTGCCCTCGGTCTGCACTTTTTCCTGCAGCGCGCGCAGCGCTGTCAGCCGGGCGCTGCACTCGCCGAGCTTGCCGCTCTCGGCATTGGCCGTCACTTGCTGGGCGCGGCGTTGCTCCTCCAGCGCGGGCACCTGGTCTTGCAGGTCATGCAGTCGGGCTTCGGCCACCGCATTGGCTTCATCGGCAGCGGCCGACTGGCCGCGCAGCTGATCCAGCCGCGACAGGTCTGGCGCGGCCAGCGTGCGGCGCTCGGCCTGCAGGCGCTCACGGCGCGTGCCCAGGCTGCGGCCCTGCTCCTCGATGTGGCGGCTATCGGCGGCCAGCAACTGAATCTGCTGCTGCACTGCCGTGACCTGGCTGCGCTGCGCATTGGCCGTGGCCTGCGCGGCACGCAGCCTGTCCTCGACAGCGGGCTGCTGCGCCGCCTGCTCTTCGGCCTGGGCGGCCAGCACCTCGGCCTGCTCCTGGGCTGCGGCGATGCGTTCGGCCAGGCTCTGCTGCTCGCTCAGCGCGTCGTCGCGCCGCTGCTGCCATTGGCCGGTCTGGGCCTGCAGCTCGGCCAAACGCTGCTGCACACGTTGGCGGCTGTCGACCACATAGCGTATGCGCTCTTCGAGCCGGCTGACGTCAAGCGAAGCCTCAGCCAACGCACCTTGCGCGCTGTGCAACGCGTCGCCAGCGGTGTAGTGATCCTGGCGCACCGATTCCAGCGCGGCCTCGACATGGCGCAGTTCGGCCAGCCGGGCCTCCAACGCATTGGTGGCCTCGCGGCTTGCCTGGGCTACACGCGCTTCCTCGGTGGCGGCGTCGCGCTGCTTGAGAAACCAAAGCTGGTGCAGCTTGGTGGCACCGGCCGCCTGCAATGCGTTGTAGCGGCTGGCCACCTCGGCCTGCTTCTCCAGCTTGCCGAGCTGGCTGCCCAGCTCACGCAGGATGTCGTCGACGCGGGTCAGGTTCTCGCGCGTGTCCTTGAGCCGGTGCTCGGTCTCGCGGCGGCGCTCTTTGTACTTGCTGACGCCGGCCGCTTCTTCCAGAAACAGCCGCAACTCTTCGGGACGGCTCTCGATGATGCGGCTGATCGTGCCCTGGCCGATGATGGCGTAGGCGCGCGGCCCCAGGCCGGTACCCAAAAACACGTCCTGCACGTCGCGCCGGCGCACCAGCTGGTTGTTGATGTAGTAGCTGCTGCTGCCGTCGCGGGTTAGCACACGCCTGACGGCGATCTCGGCAAACCGGCTCCACTGGCCGCCGGCACGGCCATCCTCGTTGCTGAACACCAGCTCGACGCTGGCGCGGCTGGCCGGCTTGCGCTGGCCGCTGCCGTTGAAGATCACGTCCTGCATGCTCTCGCCGCGCAGCTCGCTGGCCTTGCTTTCGCCCAGCACCCAGCGCACTGCATCCATGATGTTGGACTTGCCGCAGCCGTTGGGGCCGACCACGCCCACACGCTGGCCGGGCAGCTGGAAAGTGGTGGGTTCGGCGAAGGACTTGAAGCCCGAGAGCTTGATCTGGTTCAGGCGCATGCGGGTGTGTGAGGGGGGATGGGCCTGTGTCCGGTGCCGCGGGCGCGGCTTGAAATTTGCCAGCCGACCGCCGCAAGTAATTGATTTGTATGGGTTTATTGCACAGCGGCGGGTGCGCCCAGCGGCCGCGATGATAGCATCGCGCCCCCTGTTGACCCACCCCCGGGCCGCCCGCCGGCACCGGCGCCACCATGGCCAAGAACGCCCTGAAGTCCTCACCCAAAGCGGCCAAGGCCGCCAAGCCTGCCCGCAGCACCCGGGCCGCAGCCACCGCCCTGCCGCCGCTCAATCAGCGCCCGATGCCGCCCAACCCACCCAGCGCGCCCAGCAAGGACTTGCAGGTCTTCGAGAACCCGTCGCCGGGGCGGGCCTACCTGATCCAGTTCCAGGTGCCCGAGTTCACCTGCCACTGCCCACTCACCGGCCAGCCCGACTTTGCACACTTCACGATCGACATGATTGCCGACCGGCTGTGCGTCGAGCTGAAGAGCCTGAAGATGTACTTCTGGAGCTTCCGCAACGAGGGCGCGTTCCACGAGCGTGTCACCAACACCATCTTGGACGACATCGTGGCCGCCACCCAGCCGCGTTTCATCCGCATCACCGCCAAGTGGTATGTGCGCGGCGGCATCGCCACCAACGTGATCGCCGAGCACCGCTTGCCCGGCTGGCAGCCGCTGCCAATGGTGCACCTGCCCACTCTGCCGATGGAGCGCGGGCTGCTCAGTTGAATCCGAACCCGCCCACGCCCGCCGCGCCCGCCACCCATTGGCCGGCTGTGCTGGCGGCCGCGCTGGGCGGCGTGGCGGTGGCGATGAACGTGGGCAAGGTGCCGCTGGCGCTGCCCACGCTGCGTGACGAACTGGGCCTCAGCCTGGTGCAGGCCAGCTGGGTGTCGGCGACGCTGACCTCGCTGGCGGTGGTGGCCGCGCTGGGCTTTGGCCTGGCGGCCGGGCGCATCGGCGCGCTGCGCATGGTGCTGGGTGGTTTGGGCCTGAGCGCGCTGGCCTCGCTGGCGGCGCTGGCCGTGCACGGCAACGGGGGTTATGGCCTGCTGCTGGCCACCCGGTTGGTCGAGGGTGCCGGCTTTCTGGCGGTGGCGGTGGCCGGGCCGGCCTTGATCAGCGCAGCCAGTGCGCCGGTGGACCGCCGCTTTGCGCTGGGCGTGTGGAGCAGCTACATGCCCACCGGCGCCGGCCTGGCGATGGCGCTGTCGCCGCT
>JBBQJN010000230.1:0-6070 GCA_038325945.1 Burkholderiales bacterium
GGCCCACGGCTACACGCTGAGCGAAAAGACCAGCGAGACCGATGACCAGCGCATCCAGGAAGTGACGCCGCTGCCGCCGCCCGAGCACCTGATCCGCTTCTTCCCGATTGCCGGCACGCCGGCCGAGAAGCTGATCGGCGACACACGGCGCCATGTGCGCCGCATCCTAGACGGCAAGGACGACCGGCTGCTGGTGGTGATCGGCCCCTGCTCGATCCATGACCCGGCGGCCGCGCTGGACTATGCGCGCCGCCTCAAGGCCGAGCGCGACAAGTACCAGGACACGCTTGAAATCGTGATGCGGGTCTACTTCGAGAAGCCGCGCACCACGGTGGGCTGGAAGGGCCTGATCAACGACCCCTACCTCGACGAGAGCTACCGCATCCACGAAGGCCTGCGCATCGCACGCCAGCTGCTGGTCGACATCAACCGGCTGGGCGTGCCGGCGGGCAGCGAGTTTCTCGACACCATCAGCCCGCAGTACATCGGTGACCTGATCAGCTGGGGCGCGATCGGCGCGCGCACCACCGAGAGCCAGGTGCACCGCGAACTGGCCTCGGGCCTGTCGGCGCCGATCGGCTTCAAGAACGGCACCGACGGCAACCTGAAGATCGCCACCGACGCGATCCAGGCCGCCTCGCGGCCGCACCACTTTCTGTCGGTGCACAAGAACGGCCAGGTGGCGATCGTGCAGACCAAGGGCAACAAGGACTGCCATGTCATCCTGCGCGGCGGCCAGGCGCCCAATTACGACGCCGCCAGCGTGGCCGCGGCCTGCCAGGAGCTGGAGGCCGCCAAGCTGCCCTGCCACCTGATGATCGACTGCAGCCATGCCAACAGCAGCAAGCAGCACCAGCGGCAAATCGACGTCGCGCGCGACATCGCCGCCCAACTGGTGGCCGGCCAGCGCTGCATCTTCGGCGTGATGGTCGAAAGCCACCTGCAGGCCGGCGCGCAGAAGTTCAACACCGCCAAGGACGACCCGGCCAAGCTGGTCTACGGCCAAAGCATCACCGACGCCTGCATCGGCTGGGACGATTCGGTCGGCGTGCTGCAGGCGTTGAGCGACGCGGTGGCGGCCAGGCGCAAGCGCCGGGCCTGACGGCGCGGCGGCTGGCCGCCTGCCTCGGTGTGACGCTGCCCGCGGCTTGATCCAGATCCCGTGCGGCGGGCCGCGCCGGCGCTATGCTGCTGCCATGCGCGGGCCGCAGGGCGGCCAGCAGCGCGGCCCAGCCACCGAGGATTTGCACCATGCGCCAAGAACTGATCGTGATTTTCGGCCCCGACCGCCGCTTTGAGCTGGCCTTGCCCAGCGGCCAGGCCCTGCCTGCGCCCGAAGACGGCCGGCGCTGGCTCGACGAGCAATTCAGCGCCAACGATTGTGAGCCGCTGCGCGCCAGCGGCAAGGTGCTGATCGCCGACAAGGTGCTGGCGTTGGCCGCCGCAGTGGGCCCTGAGCGTCTGGCCGAAGACGCTGCCTGGGCCCAGGCCTTTGCCCGCGCCACGCTGGGCGCGCTGGCGCGGCCGATGGTGACGGTGGATGTCGACGCTGGCGCGCTGAGCTACTGAGCTACTGAGCTGCTGAGCTGCTGACAACTCGCCAGCAGCGCAGCGGCCTGGCGCGGATCCTGCGTGTCGTGGCCTTCGTTGATCGCCGCCAGCGCTGCGGCCAGCTGCGGCGCCGCCTCGTCGGGCCGACCCTGGGCCAGCAAAAGCCTGGCCAAGGACATCGCGGCACGCAGCGCCAGGCCCGGCTGCTGCAAGTCGTGCGCCAGCGCGCAGGCGCGCTGCAGCCAGGGCCGCGCGCCTTGATCGTCGCCACGCGCCAACAGCAGCTCGCCCGTCAAACGGTGCAGCTCGGGCTCGTAGAAGCGCTCGCCGTGGCGTGCGATCAGTGCCTGGGCCTCGGCCAGCAGCGGCAGCGCTTCGTCCGCACGCCCGGTGAGCAGCAGGCCCTCGGCCTGCAAGGCCAGGTAAAACGGCCGCGTCACCACCGCGCCGCTGGCGGTCCACTGCGCCAGGCCTGCGGCCAGCTCGTCGAGGCCGCTGTCGGGCTCACCCATGGCCAGCCGCAGCCGGCCATGCAGCACGCGCGCATGGGCCAGCCACTGTACAAAGCCACCGGCCTCACAGACCTCGATCGCGCGCTCGGCAGCGCGCAGCCCCGGCAAGGACTCACCCCGAAAAAGGTGCAGCACGGCCAGGAAGCCCAGCGCCTGGCCGGTGGCAAACGGGTGCTGCAGCCGCTCGGCCAACGCCACCGCCTCCAACGCCCGGCCCAGCGCACGATCAGCCTGGCCCATTTGCCACAGCGCCCAGGCGGCATAGCTCAGGCACAGCACGCCCGGATCTTGCACCGCGTTGGCATGCAGGCCGCCCTGGCGGTAATCGGCCAGACAGCGGTCAGTGGCGGCCACCGCCTGCGGCAAATCGCCCTGGTGAAACAACAGCTTGGCCTGGGCCCAGCCGGCCTGCAGCCGCGCCAGCGGATCGGGCCGCCGCCCCAGCGCGGCCAGCATGTCATCGGCCATGGCCTGGGCGCGCGCAAAGTCACCGCGCATGAAGTGATAACCCTCCAGGCCCGCCCTCAGCTTGGCCAAGGCCGCTTCGTCGCCCAGCGCCTGGGCCAGCGCCAGCGCCCGCTGGTAGACCACCAGCGCCTGGGGCGCGCCATAACCGGCGGTGGCGATCAACAGGCCCGAGAGCAGCAGCAGCAAACGCAGTTCAGCAGCCTGGCGATCGGGCAGGTCGGCGGCACCCGCCAGCAGGCCCAGCGCCCGGCGCAGGTGGGCGATGGCCTCGTGCAAAGCCGAGCGGCGGGCAGCACGGCGCGCCGCCTGCTCCCAGCCGGCCAGTGCCTCGGCCAGCAGACCGGCCTGCTCTTGGTGCTGGGCCAGCGCTTCGGGCTGTTGTTGGCACCAGGGCGCAAAGTCGCGCTGCAGCACCTGGGCAATCGCCGCGTGCAGGCGGCGCCTATCGCGCTCCAACAGTGATTGGTGCGCAGCATCGCGCAGCAGCGCATGGCGGAAGCTGTAGACCAGCCCGTCGCCCTCGCGCCGGCTTGTCAGCAGCCCGGCCTGTAGCAGCGCGCCGAGCTGCTGGCCCAGTGCCGGCAGACGGATGGGCGAGTCGGCATGCGCGCTGACCGCCTCGATCAGCGCGCCTGGAAACTCTCGGCCCAGTGCGCCCGCCAGCTGGGCCGCGCGCTTGGCCGTGGGCAGCTGGTCAAGACGGGCCATCAGCAGGTCGCGCAGCGTGCCCGGCACCACTTCACGCAGGCCGGCAGCTATCGCGTGCTGCGGCCGCTGCAGCGCCAACGCGGCCGCCATGCGCGCGGTTTCCTCGATGAACAGCGGCACGCCATCCGCGCGCGCGGTCAGCCACTGCGCCAGCTCGCCGTCGTGCAGGGCGCCACCGCTGGCTGACCGCAGCAGCGCGCGCGCCGCCTCATCGGCCAGGCCGCCCAGCCTCAGGCCGGCCAGCTGCGGTGACTCGAATGCGCAGCGCGCCATCTCGTCGGCGCCGCCGCGCAGCGTCAGCAACAGCATCAAGCGCTGCTCGGGCGCGCCCTTGATGAGCCGCTGCAGCAGCTCGCGGGTTGACGGGTCGATCCACTGCACGTCCTCGAGGATCAAGCAGACCGGCGCCTCGTCGGCCAGCGTGATCGCAACGCGGCTGAGCAGGTCCAGCGTCATGCGGCGGCGCCGGTCGGGCGAGCCCTTGTCGGCCAGCGGCGGCAATACCGACTCGGGCACCGACAGCAGCGCGCCCAGCAGGGCCAGCGCCTGGCCGCCGTCGGCCGCGGTGGTGACCTGCAGCGCGCGCAGCCGCGCCAGTTGCACCGCTGGCGGATCGCCCGGCTGCAGTTGCAGGCGACGGCGCAGCAGATCGATCAGCGGTTGGAAGGCGCTGGCGCTGTGCTCGGCGGCGCAGCGGCACTCCAGTGTGCGGAAGCCCTGGGCCGCCAGCACCTGCCGAAACTCGCGCAACAACCGCGACTTGCCGATGCCCGCCTCACCGTGCAGCAGCAAGGTCTGGCGCTGGCCGTCAACCGCGCCATGCCAACACTGCAGCAGCTGCGCCAACTCGGCGTCACGGCCGACAAAAGGCGTCAGGTCGGCGCGGTCGTCGAAGCGTTCGGTGCCCAAGGCCGGCCGCTCGTGCAGCACGCGGAACACCGCACCGCTGTCCTCGAAGCCCTTGAGCAGCAACGGCGACGCCAGCGAGCTGAAGGCAAAGCGCTCACCGGCGATGCGCCGGGTGGCGGCACCGGCCAGCACGCCGCCCGGCGCCGCGGCTGACTGCAGCCGCGCCGCATGGTGCACCGCCGCACCCACCGGCTGGCCATTGCGGATCACCACCCGGCCGGTGGAGACGCCGATGCGCACCTGCAGCCCGAGATCGCCAAAAGCGCTGCTCAAGGCCAGGCCGGCGCGCAGCGCCAGCGCGACGGCGTCTTCGCTGGCCAGTGGATGGCCGAAGTAGCACATCAGGCCGTCGTCGCCCTGCGGGTCGTCGGCCAGCCCGGCATGGGCGCGGCTGATGCGGGCCACGCGTTGGTGGTACTGGCTCAGGCGCTCGCTGTACTCCTCGTCACCCAGGCGCTGCATCTGGCCAGTGGAGTCGACCAGATCGCAGCTGAGGATGCTGACCTGGCGCACATCGTCGTCGGGCCTTGCCGCCCGCATCGGCGGCGGCACGGCGCCAGGCCAGGCGGCGACGCCATGCAGCCAGGCCGTGCCGCCCGCTGTGGCGCTGCGGCGAGCGGCGCCACGCGCCAGCTGCGCGGCTTGCGCAGCCGGCAAACCCTGGGCCAGCGCGTTGGCCAACGCCTGGCGCGCCGGCTCGGCCTGCAGCGGCAGCACCACGGCCGGCCGGCCGGCGCGGCCGGCGGCGGCCGCCGCCTGCCAGGCCCAGGCGTCGTTCTCGTCGCCGTCCAAAAGCAGCAGCGACAGGGGCTGATGCGGGTGATGCAGCTGAAGTAGGCGATGCGGGTGATCGGGCGCAAGCTGCGGCACGGGTTCGTCGGCAGCGCACAGCGCCAGGCCGTCGCTCAACAGCTGGCGTGAGATCAGCCACTGCTCATCGAGCAGGCGGCCCTGCACCACCGCCAGCTCCCAAGGCACGGCGGCCAGCTCGGTGTCGAGCCACAGCTGCAAAACGCCGCCATCCGACGCCAGCAGCGCTTGCTGCACCGCCGCTGGCAGCAAGGCCTGCGCCAGTTCGCGGCCAAAGGCGGCAGGGCTGGCGGCGTGGCGCCAGGCGCCGCCTACCCAAGGTCTCAGCCCGGCGGGCGGCAAGACCAGGGCTTGGCGCAGCGCCAGTCCGCACTCGCCCACGGCCACAAAGATCAGCCCGCCGCGCCCGTCCAGCACGATGCTGAGCTGCAGCACGCAGCGACCTGGCGCCTGGTCGTGGCGCGTCGCGGTGGCTGGCGGGTCGGACATCGCGGCTGCCTTGCTTTCAGCTGCACGGTTCGCCAGCAAGGTCGCGCCTGGCCCAGGCCAAGCTGAACGACTCGTTGATCGCGCACTTCACGCCGCCGCCCAGCGCAATGCGGGCCATCTCGGTGCGGGGGATTTGCAGCGGCGCTTGGGCGCGACACTGGCCCTGAACCGCGGCGCGCGGCGCCGGGCTGTCGCTCACCGCCTGCTGCGCAGGCAGCTCGGACGGGCCCACCCGGCCAGGCGGGTTGAGCCGCTTGAACTGACCCGCCAGGTGGCCATGCGGATGCGCACGCAGCAGGGCCGGAGCGGCCAGCGTGGCGGCCCGGGTGGCGGCGATCAGCGTGCGGCGCGAGGCGGTCATGGGCCTCCTGAAGGACTGAGAGACTGAGTCTGGCTCGCCGTCTGGCGCGAACCTGCAGGCCCGCGGCAGGCGGATGGGCGCCAGTGTAGGGCGGGGAACTGCCCCCCTCCGGCACCAGCAAGCTAGGAGCCTGTCGGACTTGGGGCGTCGAAAAGCGAGAATCGGCCCCAGCGAGGACAGTTCTTGCCGGATTTGCAGCCCCATAGCCCAGCTATGGGGCAAAAAGACGGTGAGAAATGGACCGCTGCGGTCGATTCGCAGC
>JBBQJN010000231.1:0-6061 GCA_038325945.1 Burkholderiales bacterium
AGCGAGAATCGGCCCCAGCGAGGACAGTTCTTGCCGGATTTGCAGCCCCATAGCCCAGCTATGGGGCAAAAAGACGGTGAGAAATGGACCGCTGCGGTCGATTCGCAGCCGACGCTCCCCAAGCCCGACAGGCTCCTAGACAAGCCCTGCCAGAAGCGTTGCAAGCAGCGCCCAGCCGCTGCCGGCCTCGGCCCGCTTCAACCTAGAAACCGCAGTTGGACGCGCCCGAGTGGGCCGTTGCGGGCGCGTCTGGGTAGGCGCGACAACGCAGCAGGCTACTGCCTGCAAGGCGAAGCAACGCCCCCAGGCGTGGTCGCGGCGGCTCAATCGGGTGCGTAGCGCTGTCACCCAAGAGGTGAACGCGGTCGTGGCCCAGATAGTCAGTGTTCATGCGGTCTTGCCCGCGGATGCAAGCGGTCAACTGCGGTTTCTAGGAGCCTGTCGGACTTGGGGCGTCGATAGCGAGAATCGGCCCCAGCGAAGACAGTTCTTGCCGGATTTGCAGCCCCATAGCCCAGCTATGGGGCAAAAAGACGGTGAGAAATGGACCGCTGCGGTCGAGTCGCAGCCGACGCTCCCCAAGTCCGACAGGCTCCTAGGTTCAACGGCCTTCGGGCAGCCAGCGCCGCAGGTGCGCCGCGTTGGCGCCGCGCTGGCCCCTGGCGCGCTTGAGCTCGGCGCGGGCCACCGTGCGCAGATGCACCTCGTCGGGGCCGTCCAGAAAGCGCAGCGCGCGGCCCCAGGCCCATAGCCTGGCCAAGGGCGTGTCGGGTGACAAGCTCATCGCGCCAAACACCTGCATGGCGCGGTCGAGCACCCGGTTCTGCAGCCGCGAGCTCACCAGCTTGATCGCCGACACCTCGGTGCGCGCCGCCGTGCTGCCGGCCTGGTCCAGCGTCCAGGCGGCATGCAGCACCAGCAACCGGGCCTGGTCGATCTCAACCCGGCTCTCGGCGATCCAATCTTGCACATTGGCAAAGTCGGCGATGCGGCCACCAAAGGCACGGCGCTCCAGCGCACGCTCGCACATCAGTTCGAGAGCCAGCTCGCACTGGCCGATGCTGCGCATCGCATGGTGCACCCGGCCCGGCCCAAGCCGCGCCTGGGCCAGCGCAAAACCGCTGCCGGGCTCACCCAGCATCGCGTTGATCGGCACCCGCACGTTGCGAAAGATCAACTCGCAGTGGCCATCCAGCGCCTGGTGATCCATCACCGGGATATTGCGTTCAATCGTCAGCCCCGGCGTGTCCATCGGCACCAGCACCATCGAGTGGCGGGCATGTTCGAGCGCATGCTCGTCCTCGCTGACCCCCATCACCACCGCCAGCCGGCACAGCGGATGCGCTGCGCCGGTGATAAACCACTTGCGGCCGTTGATGACCCAATCGTCGCCGTCGCGGGCGATGCGGGTCTGCAACTGGGTCGGGTCGGCCGAGGCGGCATCGGGCTCGCTCATGGCAAAGCAGGATCTCATCTCACCGCGCAGCAGCGGCAGCAGCCAGCGCTCGGCCTGCGCCGGGCTGGCGGCGATCTGCAGCAACTCCATCGTGCCGCTGTCGGGCGCATTGCAGTTAAAAACCTCGGCGGCCCAGGGCACGCGGCCCATGATCTCGGCCAGCGGCGCGTAGTCCAGGTTATTCAGGCAGGTGCCAGGCTGGTCGGCGCGCAGGCTGGGCAGAAACAGGTTCCACAGCCCGAGTGAAGCGGCCTGGGCCTTCAGCGGCTCAATCAGGTCCAGCGGGTACTCGCCAGCATCCGACCAGCGGTGCCATTCGGCCATCGACGGCAGAATCAGGTCGGCCATGAATTGCTGCAACTGCTGCTGCAGCGCCAATGAGCGGGGGCTGTGGGCGAAGTCCATGGCGGCATGGTGGGCAGTGCAGCGGCCCGCACCTGTCGCGTCAGCGACCCGCTGGCACCCACAGCGCGGGCCGATGCACGCCGCTTGACCCATGTCAACAACTGATCCAAGCTTGCCACCATGATGGACAGCATGCAGCCAGCCCAACGCGTCATTCCAATCGCCAGCGAGGTCGCCATCCCGGTGGCCACTGCCGGCTGCGGTGATTGCGTGCATGACGAGTTGCGGGGCCCGGTCTGCCGCAGCCAGCTGGGCCAGGCCTGCGCCGCGCCGCAGTTCAGCGGGCCTGCCGACGAGCTGCGGCGGCTGATGCTTGCGCTGGCGCCGCTGCTGCACCTGGACGCGGCCACTGACACCGCCGACCAGCACGCGCCGCCGCTCTACGGTGGCGGCGGCTTGCTGCGCGCGCTGCATGTTCATCTCGGCGAAGTGGAACTGCAGCTCAATGTCAGCCGGCACTGCGGTGGCGCCTTGCTGGCCGACAGCGCTTTCCAGACCCTGCGCAGCCTGCTGCCCGATACCGACATCTACGTCGATCTGGCGGGCTGAGAGCGCCCCCAGACCTGCCGCTTCGCGTCAGGCCCCCCAAGGGGGATGAGGAAACTTGGGGCGGCCCGGCGTTTCCTCATGAGGCTGAGAGGCTGGGAGGCTGGGAGGTCGCCAGCCAGCTTCAACAGCGCCGGTTCAAGACCGGTTCGACTGGGCGGCTGCTGCGAAATGCTTTTCCGCAGCCGCGGCCTGCGCCAGTCTCTGCGCATCGGCATGACGGTGATCGGCCTGTGCACCCAAGGACAGCAGTATGCTGCTGGTGAGCAGTATGGCCAAGGCCAAGGAGACGATCTGCTGGCCGGGGTGGATCGAGACAAGGCGGTTCATGGTGCGACTCCTGGGGTTAGGTCTGACGATGGCCAGACTGTGCAACCGAGCCTGACGACATGCCAGCGCCGGGCGACGAACTGCAGGAATGACCGGCTGAGCCGCCAGCCACGCCGATCAGACCCCGCCGCACAGCCGATGGGCTCACACCCTTGCCCTAGGAGACTTCGACGCCCCAAGCCCGACAAGCTCCTAGCTCAAACCTGCATGTTCATGATGTCTGAATAGGCCTGCACCAGCCGATTGCGCACCGTCAGCGCTGCGGTGAAGCCGATCTGCGATTTGTTCATCGCGATCATCGTCTGCTCCAGGCTCACCGTCGGGTTGTCCAGCTGCAACTCGCGCTGCAGGGCGGACGACTCGAATTGCGCGGCGCTCACCGCCTTCAGCGCCTGCGCCATGGCATTGCCGAAGCTCGGTGCGTCGACCTCGGGCGCCACCGATGGCGCCTTGCCCAGCGGCATGCCGTCGGGGCGCAGGCCGGCCCGCGCCACCGCCTGGGCGAAGTCAAAGGGCTTGAGCTCGAGTTTCATGACAGGCTTGGGCAGGGGTGAGTGAGCTTGGGCACGCTGTGCACTGTAGGCGCGGCCCTCGGCCACGATGGCGCGAACTGAAGCCCGAATTGCGGGCTGTTCACCCCTTGGCGGCCCAGACCCTTGCCGAACAATCAGCGTCGAGCGGGGCCATTCGTGCACGGCCCTCACCGCCCAGTACACAAGACGCCCCCATGGACGCTGCCCTGACCGCCCTGACCCCTGCCAACCACGCCGCCATGCTCGCCGAGGCCCAGGCTGCCGCGTCGCAGGGCCCGCTGGGCCGCTTGAACGCGTTGCCGCCACAAAAGAAGTTGATGCTCGGCGCCGGCACCGCCGGCCTGGCGGCCTTGCTGGTGGTGCTGGCGCTGTGGAGCCGGCATGTGCCGATGGCGCCCTTGTTCACCCAGAACCTGCAGGGCAGCGAGCTCGGCCTGGTGGTCGAGCAACTCAACAAGCTGGGCGAGCGCCATGAGATCGGCCAGGGCGGCAGCCTGATCCTGGTGCCAGTCGAGCGCGTCAATGCGCTGCGCATGAAGATGGCGATGGTCGGTCTGCCCAAATCGGCACCCTCCGGCTTCGAGTCGATGGACAAGGCCAGCTTCGGCCAGTCGCAGTTGCAGGAGCGCACCCACTTGCAGCGCGCGCTGGCCTCGCAGTTGGAGCAGACGATTGCCACCATTTCGGCCGTGCAGTCGGTCAAGGTGATGGTGGCGCTGACCCAGCAGACCGGTTTTTACCGCGAGCAAGACAAGCCCTCGGCCTCGGTCGCGCTGACGCTGCTGCCAGGCCGCACGCTCGACCGCGGCCAGATCGCCGGCATCGTCAGCATGACCTCGACAGCCGTGCCCGGCCTCAACCCCAAGGCGGTGACCATCACCGACCAGGACGGCAACTGGCTGACCCAGCCCGATGGCGACCAGCGCTCGGATCTGACGACCCAGCAACGCGCCCACCTGCGCGACACCGAGAGCCGGCTGCTCAAGCGCGTGAACGAGATCCTGGAGCCGGTGCTCGGCGCCGAGAACCTGCGCGCCACCGTGACCGCCGAGCTCGATTTCAACCAGATCGAATCCACCAGCGAAGCCTTCAGCCCCAACCAGGGCGCCGACGCCCGTGCCGCCGTGCGCAGCCAGCAAAGCGTGGAGGCCGGCGGCCAGAACCTGAGCCAGCCCAACGGCGTGCCGGGCGCCGCCAGCAACCAGCCCCCCACCGCTGCCACAGCGCCCACCGCCGCGTCGGCCAGCCCCTTGCAGGCGGCGCAGGCCGGCCTGGCCGGCAACGGCGCGCGCCGCGAGAACCGCGTCAACTACGAGATCGACAAGACCGTCGAGACCAAGCGCCTGGCCACCGGAGAGGTGCGCCGCGTCAACGTGGCGGTGCTGGTGAATCACCGCAGCTCGGTCGATGCCAAGTCGGGCAAGTCGAGCAGCGCGGCGCTGTCGACCGAAGAAATGGACAAGCTCACCGCGCTGGTGCAAGAGGCGGTGGGATTCAAGAAAGAGCGTGGCGACTCGGTGCGGGTGGTCAACATCCCGTTCCGCACCGAGCCCAAGATCGAGCCCGAGCTGCTGCCGGCCTGGCGCCAGCCCTGGTTGCTGGACCTGCTGCGCGCCGCCGCCCTGCCCGCCGCATTGACCCTGGTCGGCCTGATGCTGCTGCTGGGCGTGGTGCGCCCGGCCCTGCGTCCCCTGCCCACCCCGGCGCCGGCCGAGCCGGTGGCCGGCGCGCTGGACGCCATGGTCGGTGACGACCCGGCGCTGCCCGGCCCTGCTGCTGCAGCGCAGCTGGCATTGTCAGCACCGCGCACCGAGCAAAACCTGGTCGATGCCCGCGCGCTGGCCAAGGACAACCCGCAGGCCGTCGCCAATCTGATGCGCACCTGGATGGAAAAACCGGCCTGAGCGCCGCTCCGGTCGACCCTCGCCGCCTCACCCCCACCCCGCGACACTTTCCAAGAGCGCCCCCCCATGGACGACACTGGCGTTGAAGACGCTGCCATCCTGCTGATGTCCCTCGGCGAGGAAGACGCTGCCCAGGTCTTCAAGCACCTGGCACCCAAGGAAGTGCAACGCCTGGGCGAGACCATCGCCCGGCTGAAGAGCGTGCCGCGCGAGCGCCTGGCCCAGGTGCTGGACCGCTTTGCCGATAACTCGCAGGCCGAGCATGCGCTGGTGCCCGATACCGACGCGTACATCAAGGCCGTGCTGCGCAAGGCGCTGGGCGATGACAAGGCCAACCTGCTGATCGACCGCATCCTGCAGGGCAGCGATGTCTCGGGCATCGAAGGCCTGAAGTGGATGGATCCGGACAGCGTGGCCGAGCTGCTGCGCAACGAGCATCCGCAGATCGTGGCTGCGATCCTGGTGCACCTGGAGCCCGACCTGGCCAGCGCAACGCTGAAGTGTTTCAGCGAGCGCCAGCGCAACGAGGTGATGGTGCGCATCGCTACGCTGGACGGCATCCAACCCTCGGCGCTGAAGGACTTGAACGAGGTGATGAGCCATGTGCTGGCCGGCGGCGACCGCATGCGCAAGTCGTCGCTGGGCGGCGTCAAGCCGGCCGCCGAGATCATCAACCTGATGGGCAGCGCGCTGGAAACCAGCGTGCTCGACTATGTGCGCGAGAGCGACCCCGAGCTGGCGCAGAAGCTGATGGACAACATGTTCGGCTTCGACGACCTGATCAAGCTCGACGACAAGGGCGTGCAGTCGCTGCTCAAGGAAGTGCAGAGCGAGTCGCTGGTGCTGGCGCTCAAGGGCGCGACGCCGGAGCTGCGCGAGCGGGTGTT
>JBBQJN010000232.1:0-6056 GCA_038325945.1 Burkholderiales bacterium
GACGATGTTGCCGAACGTGCGTCGCTTCGTGCCGAGCATGCCCAGACACCAGCGCGGCTTGGTCGCGAGATTGATGAGGTTCGCGAGCGTAGGCTTGGGCGGCGCGGTCAGCCCGTTCTTCTCGTCCTTGTGGCGCTGGCCGAGGATCTGCAGGTCGAGTGTCAGCATCAGCGCGCTGCATCGGGCCGCCTTGGCGCGATCGATCAGACGGCCGATGAACTCGCGATCGCGCATCACGTAGAGCTGGAACCAGAACGGCGCCGACGTGTGCTCCGCGATGTCCTCGATCGAGCAGATGCTCATCGTCGAAAGCGTGAACGGAATGCCGGCTTTCTCGGCCGCGCGTGCGGCGAGGATTTCGCCGTCGGCGTGCTGCATGCCGGTCAGCCCGGTCGGCGCGATCGCGATCGGCATCGCGACCTTCTGCCCGATCATCGTCGATGCCAGTGAGCGATTGGTCATGTCAACCGCGACGCGCTGACGCAGTTTGATCTTCGCGAAGTCCTCCTGGTTGGCGCGGTAGGTCGATTCGGTCCATGCGCCCGAGTCGGCATAGTCGTAGAACATGCGCGGCACGCGCTTCTTCGCCAGTTGGCGCAGGTCTTCGATGGTGGTGATGACGGTCATCGGCAGTGGCTCCGGCCTGGGGTTTGCTGGGGTGGATGCTAGTGCAAGGTGCCGCGCCCTGCGCCCCGAGCCGCATCGATCACCGCGCCGGCTGTTGGCCGTCGATCACAGCGGTCGCCGGCCTGGCCTGGTCTGCCCGCAGCACTAGCATGCCGCCATGCCTGAATTGCCCCAGCCGCTGCCGCCGCCGATCCAGCTTCGGCCACGTCCGTTCTGGCAGCGGCTGTTGTGGGGCATGGCCGGCGCGGTCTGCTTGATCGCCGGCATCGTCGGCATCTTCCTGCCCTTGCTGCCGACAACGCCGTTTGTGCTGCTGGCGGCTTTCTGCTTCTCACGCAGCAGTACACGCTGCGAGCAATGGCTGTCGTCGCACCGCGTTTTCGGCCCGATGGTGCGCGACTGGCGCCGCAACCACGCCATCCCGTTGCGCGCCAAGCAACTGGCCTGGACCATGATGGCCATCACCTCGGTCTGGGCGGCGGTGGTGCTGCCACCGCGCTGGGCCTGGCTGCCGGCGGCCTGCTGCGCGGCAGTGGCCTACTGGATGTGGCGGCGGCCCAATGCGCCGCGGCGGACCGACGGGCCGGGTGCGCCGTCGGCCGATCGGTCTGGGTAATCAGTCCGGGTAGTCAGTCCGGGTCAGCGGGCTGGGCGGTCGTGGCGGTCGCTCGCCGCGCCGGCCCGGCCCCCGGCGCCCGCTGCAACGTGCCCACGCGCACGCCCAGCAGCCGGATACGTCGCGCCAGGTCCACCCGCTTCAGGCACAACCCGGCAGCCAGCCGGATGGTGGCGGCTTCGGCGGTGGCCAGCTCGATGCTCATGTCGCGGGTGACGGTCTTGAAATCCTCGAAACGCAGCTTGATGCCGATGGTGCGGCCGACATAGCCCTTGCGCTGCAGGTCGGTAGCCACCTGTTCGGCCAGCCGGGTGAAGATGGCGCCCAGCTCGGCCTTGTCGCGCTTGGCGTGCAGGTCGCGCTCAAAAGTAGTCTCGCGGCTCATCGACACCGGCTCGCTGAAGGTCACCAGCGGGCGCTCGTCACGGCCGTGGGCAGCCTCGTGCAGCCAGCTGCCGTAGCTGTTGCCAAACTGCTGCAGCAGCCAGCCGCGCTCTTGCTGCGCAAGCTGCCCCACGGTCTCAATGCCCAGCGCCGCCAGCTTGGCGCCGGCCTTGGGGCCGATGCCGTTGACGCGGCGTACCGGTAGCGGCCAGATGCGCGTGGGCAGATCGGCCATCGTCAGCAGGGTCAGGCCGTCTGGCTTGTCCAGCTCACTGGCGATCTTGCTCAGCAGCTTGTTCGGCGTGATGCCGATCGAGCAGCTCAGTCCGGTGGCGCGCTGCACGTTGTTCTTGATGTCGAGCGCAACTGCCCGCACGCCGCCGAACGGGTCATGGCCTACCGCGTCCTGCGCGCCGGGCTGCTCGCTCAAGTCGATGTAGATCTCGTCGATGCCGCGGTCCTCGATCAGCGGCGCCACCTCGGCCACCGCAGCCTTGAAGCGCCGCGAATAGAGCCGGTATTGCTCAAAATCGACCGGCAGCAGCACCGCTTGCGGCGCCCGCAGCGCGGCCTTCATCAGCCCCATGCCCGAATGCACGCCGAGCGCGCGTGCCGCGTAAGTGGCGGTGGTGGCTACGCCGCGTCCGGCGTAGCCGTCGAGCGTGGCAAAGCGCAGGCTGCCGTCGGCCTGCGGCTCGGGCTGGTGGCGGCGGCCGCCACCGATGACCACCGGCTGGCCCTTCAGCACCGGATAACGCAGCAGTTCCACCGAGGCATAAAACGCGTCCATGTCGAGGTGGGCAATCCAGCGGCGCGGTGGCATGGGTTGATTGTGCGGGCCGCGGCGGGTGGCCGCCGCAGGCCTGGCCGCTGCGCGGTGTGCGGCCAGAGGTGGCTGGCAGCGTGCTGACTGATGCAGATCGAAGCCTCAGCGCCAAGCCTGGGTGCAGAATGGTCAGCCATGTCCAGCAAAGGCCGATCATGACTTTCTCGTACTCTCCGTCGGCCGGGCGTGCACTGGCCGATGCCACGCTGGCGCTGCTGGCCGGCTGCACAGCAATCGCGATGTTCTTGCCGCCGCTGGCCGAAGCCACGCTGGCCTGGTGGCCGCGCGCGCTGGGCGCCGGTGCGGTGATGGCCTTGGCGATCCCCTGGCATGTCTGGCTGGTCGGTCAGGCGGCGCGTCGGCTGGGCGGCCAGGCCACCGGTTGGGTGGCCATGGCGCTGCTGTTTCCGGTGGGCGGCGTCGCCGCGCTGCTGCTGTTGGCCGGGCAGTGGCGCTGCCAGCCACCGCAGCATTTGTACGGGACGCGCTGAAGTTCAGCGCATCAGCCGTCGGCTGCGCCCGGCGGCTGCACAGTGATCAACCTGCGGCTGAACCCGGCGCTTGCACGGCGTCGACCGTCTCGGTGACAAAGTCGCCGGGCATCACGATCTCCAGCAGTTCCACGTCGGCGCTGTGGCCCAGTTCGCGGTGGCGGATGCCGGGCGGCTGGTGCACGCATGCGCCGGTTTCCAGCCGCACCACGCCCTGGCCCTCGTACTCGAACTCGATCCAGCCCTTGAGCACATAGACCAGTTGGAATTGCGTGAGGTGGCGGTGCGGCTGGCTGGAGAAATCGGTGCCCGCAGCGGCGCGGATCACATGCGCCTGCACCCGGCCGCCGGTGGCCTGCAGCATGCCGAGATCGCGGTACTCGAAAAATGAGCGCAGGCCGCGCTCGAACTGCGCGTCGCGGGCATGGCTGGCGACAAAAGCACTGGGCTGGCTGCTCATGGCCGTTCTCCTGTGACGGGTGAGTGTGGCGGTTGAGGGTCGCGTCAGCGCCGTTCGATCAGCGCGCGCAAGTGGCTGGCCGGTATCGCATAGCTGATGCCGCTGGGCTGGCTGAGCAGGTTCTCGCGGCTGCCTTTGACCAGCACCATGTTCAACACACCCAGCACCTCGCCGCTCTCGGCGTCGAGCAGCGGCCCGCCGCTGTTGCCGGGGTAGGCGGTGCCGTCGAGCTGGTAGATGTCGAACGGGCCCTGGCGCAGCCGCGCCACGGCGGCCGCATCCAGCCGCGCTGCGGTGGGGGGTGGCAGCGCGATCGGTGTGATCGACGAGACCATGGCGCGGTGGCTGACCGCCGAAAAACCCAGCAGGCCGCCGATCGGAAAGCCGATGAACAGGGCCGCCTGGCCTTCGCGCGCGGGTGCCGCTGCCAGCTTGAGCGTGGGCAGCGGCTCGCCGTCAAATTCCAGCAGCGCCAGGTCGTGGATGCGGTCCAGTGCCAGCAGGCGCAGCGCGCGGGTCTCTTGCGCGCCGTCCTGATCAGCGCTGCGGTTGCCGGCCAGGCGCAGTGCCAGCCGGCGCAGCGCGGTGGCATCGTCGGGCAGCACATGGGCATTGGTCACCAGCAGCCGGCCGTTGCCGACGACAAAACCGGTGCCACGGAAATTGAAGCGCGGGCTGGCCAGCGGGTCGTACAAGCCCACCGCCATCACCGCTTGCTTGGCGGCGGCCACCACCTCGGGCGTCCCGGCGCGGGCGCCGCCTGCCAGCAGCCCTGAAACCCCCAGGGCCAGCAGGGCCAGCAAGGCCCGGCACGTCGCCCGGCGCGGTATCGCGTGCCAGCGGCCGGTCATTCGCCCACCGCCGCACGGTAAGCATGCCAGGAGGCATGGCCGAGCACCGGGCCGACCACCAGCAGCCCGGCCAGCCAGGGCAGCAGCGCCAGCACCACCAGGCCGGTGATCAGCGCGCCCCACCAGATCATCACGCCGGGCTGGCCCAGCACCAGGCGCAGGCTGGTCAGGCTGGCGCTGATGGCGTCGGTCGGGCGGTCAAGGATCATCGGAATCGAGATCACGCTGGCGGCGAAGATCAAACCGGCAAACAGCCCGCCCACCGCCAGATAGGCCAGTATGAAGGGCAGGTTCTCCGGGTTGAGCAAGGCCAGCAGCGAGCCTTTGAAATCGGGCATGCCGTCAAAGCTGACGGCAAAAACGATGAGCGAGGCGCGGCCCCACAGCATCTCCAGCACCAGCAGCACAAAGCCGAAGATCGCCAGCGTGCCGGTGCGCTGATCCCAGGCCAGCAGCGAGTCACCCAGGTCGGGCCGCTCACCACGCTCGAGCCGGCGGCTGGCTTGGTACAGGCCCAGGCACATGAACGGCCCGACCAGCAGAAAGCCCGCCGACAGCGCCAGCACATAGGCCGGCGCACGTTCAAAAACAGCCATCAGCAGCCAGCCCATGGCCATGAAACAGCCGCCATAGAACAGGCCGATGCCGGGGCAGCGTTTGAAATCACGCCAGCCCAGCAGCAGCCAGCGCAGTGGATCGGCCATGCCCAGTGGGCGCAGTGGCGGGCCAAAGGGGCTGCCGCCCGGGGTCCTGTCGGCCAGGTCGACCTGCTCGTCGGATGCGCCAGGCTCGCTCATCGGCTCCGCCGCACGCGCAGGATCTCGTCGAGTATCAAGCCGATGGCGCCGCCCGTGATGGCCGCATCGGCGACGTTGAAACTGGGAAAGTAGCCGCCGTGGAAGACCGGCGCCAGCAGGTCGAAGTGGAACTGCAGAAAGTCGATGACATGGCCGTGCAGCAAGCGGTCGATGACGTTGCCAACGGCGCCGCCCATGATCAGGCTGATGGCCAGGCAGAACAGCCGTTGGTCGGGGTGCTTGCGCAGCATCCAGACGATGAAGCCGGTGGCCAGGGCGCCCAGGCCGACAAAAAACCAGCGCTGCCAGCCCCCGGCATCGGCCAGAAACGAGAAGGCCGCGCCAGGGTTGTAGGCCAGCACCAGGTTGAAGAAGCTGGTGACGCGCAGGCTGTCGCCCAGCCCGAATTGGCTGGTGATCAAGGTCTTGGTGATCTGGTCTAGCACCACCACCAGCAGCGATAGACCCAGCCATAACGCGAGCGACGGGGTCGAGGCGCGGCCTCGGTGCGACAGAGCGGGGGATTTGGCTGCAGGCATGAGGGGCGATCACCGCGCGGGGGAAACGGGCTACTGTAGCCGCCAGTGAAGGCGCGCAGGCATGGTGGCATGATCCGGTCTGCGTCGGCGCCAGACCGCCGCCCACCCCAGATTGAGAGACTGAGAGGCCATCGGATGCACCCGCGCAAGCCCCCAATGCAGCTCCAAACCAGGCGCAAAGCACAGCCGGGGTGGGGCCCCGGCGAGCATTTGCAACGACGAGTGGGCCTGTTTTGGGGGCTTACCCGCAGGGCCGGGGTGGCCAAGGGCCCTGCGCGGCGTTGCATCGCTTGCCCGGACGTCAGTCCGGGCTGCGCGCCGCGTCTTGCTCAGAGCCCTTGGTCACCCCGGCGCGGGTGCATCCGATGGCCTCTCAGTCTCTGAGCCGACTGCCATGGACACCCTCACCAACGCCTTGCTGCTGGGCAGCGAATCAGCGCTGTCGCTGCCCGCCTTCGACCGCAT
>JBBQJN010000233.1:0-6050 GCA_038325945.1 Burkholderiales bacterium
GAAGCTTTCGGGCAGCAGCCGGCCGGTGGCCGAATCTTCAAGTCGGTCGAGCACATGGCGCAGGATGCGAAAGCTCGACGGCACCACGCCGCTTGAGTCACCCGAGTGGATGCCTTCGGTGAGGATCTCGACCTTGAGCACCCCCGAGACCATGCCACGCAGGCTGGTGGTCAGCCAGAGTTGGTCGTAGTTGCCAGCGCCCGAATCGAGGCAGACCACCAGGCTGACCTCGCCAAGCCGGGCGCGCAGCGCGTCCAGGTAGGGCGGCAAGTCATGCGAGCCGCTCTCTTCGCAGGTCTCGATCAGGCCGACGATGCGCGGATGCGCCAGGTTCTGCGCCTTCAGCGCCTCGACCGCGGTGATCGCGGCGTAGACGGCGTAACCGTCGTCGGCGCCGCCGCGGCCATAAAGCAGGCCGTTCTCGTACTTCGGCGTCCAGGGCCCGAGGTCGCTGCGCCAGCCGCTGAACTCGGGCTGCTTGTCGAGGTGGCCGTACATCACCACGGTGCCGGTGGAACCCGCCTTGGTACTTTCGATCTCGAAGAAGATCACCGGCGTGCGGCCGGGCAGGCGCACCACTTCGAGCGTGAGGCCCGCCACCTTGCGCGACTCGACCCAGGTTGCGGCGTCGCGCACCACGCGCTCAAGGTGGCCGTTGGCCGCCCAGTCGGCGTCGAACATCGGGCTCTTGGCCGGGATGGCGATGTAGTCGGTAAGCGCCGGCACGATGGCCTCGTCCCAGCGCTGGTCGGCAAATCGGCCCAGCGCCGTGGCTTCATCGGCTTGCAGTGGCAGTTGTGGATCACGGGCGTTCATGGCGTCTCCTCGGTGGGGTTCGGGGTTCAGGCTATTGGAGTTCAGCGCGGCGCCAGCGTGGCCAGCCAGTCGCTGAGGTCGCCGAAAACGCGGCCCTGCTCGGGCTCGTTAAAAATCTCGTGCGCCAGTCCATCGTAGCGCCGGCTGCGCAGCAGCGCCGGCGGTGCGGCTGCGGCAAAGGCCTCGCTGCCACGCGGCGCGACGCAGCGGTCGGCGCCGGCATAGAGCAGCAGCGTGGGCACCGTCCAGCGCGGAGCGGCCTCCAGCAGCAGCTGGCCGGCAGCCAGAATGAAGCGCACCAGCCGCGGCGTGATGCGGTCATGCACCAGCGGATCGTCAATGTAGGCGCGTACCACCATCGGGTCGCTGCACATCCACTCCGGCTTCAAGCCATTGCCCAGCGCCAGATCGGGCGCCAGCGGCGCGGCCAGCGCCAGCAGCAGCTTCTGCGCCAGGGTCATGCCCAAATCGAGTGCCGGTGATGACATCACCAGCGCATCCACCGGCTGCCACCAGGACGCCGGCTGCTCGGCCAGACCCTCGGCAACATAACGCCCGGCCAGCAGGCCGCCCATGCTGTGGCCCAGCAGCAGCAGCCGGCCGGGGTTGGCCTGGCGAACATGGGTCAGCACACGGCCGAGGTCGTCGAGCAGGCTGTGCGCGGCCGCCAGCCCACCCCGCGGCCCGGCGGAGCGGCCATGGCCACGCTGGTCGTAGGCCTGCACCGCCCAGCCGTCGGCGGCCAGCTGCGCCGCCACATGGCCATAGCGGCCACTGTGCTCACCCAGGCCATGCACGATCAGCACGCTGCCGCGCCGCGGCTCAGTGGCAGCGGGCCAGTCCTGCAGGTACAGCTTCAGGCCGTCGGTGGTGAGCAGTTCGGGCATGACGGGCAGTGTAGGGCGCAGGGCCGGTCACACGCCTCACGGCCACACGCTTCACCCTTGCTTGGACTTGCGCCGCAACGCTTGCCGGCGCGGGCCGGTTCCAAGGCCCGACAGCTTGCTAATTGCGCTCGATCTTGAACACCGCCACGCTGGCCATCAGGTTGGGCCAGCGGCGCACCGCGCGGCCGCGCTGGATGCCAAAGCTGTCGAGCACGCTCAGGCCGTTGCGCAGCGCCAGCACTTCAAAATCGGTCAGCGTGCCGACGCGGATGTTGGGCGTGTCGTACCACTCGTAGGGCAGCGCCCGCGTCACCGGCATGCGCCCGCGCAGCACCGACAAGCGGTTCGGCCAATGCGCAAAGTTGGGAAAGCTGACGATACCCAAACGCCCCACCCGCGCCGTCTCGCGCAGCATTTTCTCGGTATTGCGCAGGTGCTGCAGCGTCTGCAGTTGCAGCACGACGTCGAAGCTGCGGTCGTCGAATATCGCCAGCCCGTCCTCCAGATTGAGCTGCAGCACGTTGACGCCGCGCCGCGCACAGGCCAGCAGGTTGTGGTCGTCGATCTCGACGCCGTAGCCGCTGCAGCTTTTGCGCAGTTGCAGATGCTGCAGCAACGCGCCGTCGCCGCAGCCCAGGTCGAGCACGCGCGATCCGGCCGGCACCAGGTCGGCGATGAGCTGCTGCTCGGCGCTGATGGTGCTGGTGGCGCTCATGTCAGCGCCGCCGCGATGCGCTCAAAGGTGGCGCGCAGCAGGCCGTGGTAACGCGGGTCTTCCAGCAGAAAGGCGTCGTGGCCATGCGGCGCGTCGATCTCGGCATAGCTGACGTCGATGTGGTTGTCGACCAGGGCCTTGACCAACTCGCGCGATCGTGCTGGCGAGAAACGCCAGTCGGTGCTGAAACTGACCACCGTGAAACGCTTGCCGCGTGCCGCCGCAAAGGCCGCCGCCAAATCGCCGCCATGCGCTGCCGCGGGGTCGAAGTAGTCGAGCGCGCGGGTGATCAGCAGATAGGTGTTGGCGTCGAAGTATTCGCTGAACTTGTCGCCCTGGTGGCGCAGATAGCTTTCGATCTGAAACTCGATGTCCTGCGTTGAATAGCCCAGCTCGGCGGCGCGCATCTGGCGGCCGAACTTCTGTTCCATCGAGTCGTCCGACAGGTAGGTGATGTGGCCGATCATGCGCGCCACGCGCAGGCCGCGGCGAGGCAGCACGCCATGGCCGTAGAAATGGCCGCCGTGGAAATCGGGGTCGGTAATGATGGCGCGGCGCGCCACCTCGTTGAAGGCGATGTTCTGCGCCGACAGGTTGGGCGCGGTGGCGATGGCGATGCACTCGCCCACGCGCTCGGGGTGGCGCAGCGTCCAGCTCAGCGCCTGCATGCCGCCCAGGCTGCCGCCCAGCACCGCAGCCAGCCGGGTGATGCCCAGCAGATCGAGCAGCCGGGCCTGGGCGTCGACCCAGTCTTCTACCGTGACCACCGGAAAATCCGCTCCCCAGGGCCGGCCTCCCTTGGCGGTGTCGGGGTGCGGCTGCATCGGCCCGGTGCTGCCAAAGCACGAGCCCAGGTTGTTGACGCCGATGACGAAGAAGCGGTCGGTATCCAGCGGTTTGCCGGGGCCGATCAGGTTGTCCCACCAGCCTTCGCTCTTGTCCTGGCCCGCGTAGCTGCCGGCCAGGTGGTGGCTGGCGTTGAGCGCATGGCAGACCAGCACGGCGTTGCTGGCGTCGGCATTGAGGCGGCCGTAGGTCTCATAGACCAGGTCGTAGCCGGCCAGCGACGCTCCGCTCTTGAGCGGCAGCGGTGCCTCGAAATGCTGTTTCTGCGCTGTGACGTGACCGATGGAGGCCATGCTGAGGTATTGCCCCTTGAACTCAAAACAAAAAACCCGGCGCCGCTGCTGAGTGGCGGACGCCGGGTTGGGGCATCCCTGTTTAGCAGCATTTGTAAAGCGCCCGCAATCCGGAGCAAATCGGCGCCTGTTCCTGTGTTGAGTATATCGGCGCCAGGTGGCCGGCGCCCTGCCGCAAGACTGCACCCGATCCCGCCGCTTGATCCGGGCTTTGTCAGGCTGATCTGGCTGTCCAATGTCAAGCTGGCAGACTTGCATCCGGCCGGCGCAGCACGCACCGGCACGCAGCCGCCGTCAAGGACATCACCATGCCCTCCTGGCTGATCGCACTGGACCGGCACTTCCCGATCCGCTACCTGACCTTGCTCATGGCCTCGCTGGCGCTGGCCGGCGGCCTGCTGGGCTGGTGGCTGCTTGAACACAGCGCCTGGCTGGCGCTGCTGGCGCTGCTGGGCGCGGCCGGGCTGGTGACCGGCATCGGCGACCTGCGCCAAACCCGCCATGCGCTGCTGCGCAACTATCCCGTCATCGGCCACTTGCGTTTTTTGTTCGAGTGGATACGCCCCGAGATCCGCCAGTACTTTCTGGAGAGCGACCGCGAGGCGGTGCCGTTCTCGCGCCAACAACGCTCGCTGGTCTACCAGCGCAGCAAGGACGATTCGGACAAGCGCCCCTTCGGCACCCAGCTCGACGTGCAGCAGGCCGGCTACGAGTGGATCAATCACTCGCTGCAGCCCACGCTGCTGGCCGACCATGATTTCCGCGTCAACATCGGCGGCAGCCGCTGTACCCGGCCCTATTCGGCCAGCCTGTTCAACATCTCGGCGATGAGCTTCGGCGCGCTGTCGGCCAATGCCATCCTGGCACTCAACGGCGGCGCGGCGCGCGGCCGCTTTGCCCACGACACCGGCGAAGGCTCGATCAGCGTGCACCACCGGGCCAACGGCGGCGACCTGATCTGGGAGATCGGTTCGGGCTATTTCGGCTGCCGCAATGACGACGGCAGCTTCAACGCCGAGCGCTTTGCACAGAACGCCTGCGAGCCGCAGGTCAAGATGATCGAGCTCAAGCTCAGCCAGGGTGCCAAGCCCGGCCATGGCGGCATGCTGCCCGGCCCCAAGGTGACGATCGAGATCGCCGATGCCCGCGGCGTGCCGGTGGGCGTGGACTGCATCTCGCCGGCCGCACACAGCGCCTTTGCCACGCCGGTGCAGATGCTGCAGTTCCTTGATCGGCTACGCACGCTGTCGGGCGGCAAGCCGGTGGGCTTCAAGCTGTGCATCGGCCACCCCTGGGAATGGTTTGCCATCGTCAAGGCGATGGTCGAGACCGATCTGCTGCCCGATTTCATCGTTGTCGACGGCGGCGAGGGCGGCACCGGCGCCGCGCCGCTGGAGTTCACCGACCATATTGGCGCGCCGATGCAAGAGGGTCTGCGCCTGGTGCACAACACGCTGGTGGGCATGAACCTGCGCCACCGCATGCGCCTTGGCTGCGCCGGCAAGATCGTCAGCGCCTTCGATATCGCGCGTGCCATGGCGCTGGGCGCCGACTGGTGCAACGCGGCGCGCGGCTTCATGTTCTCGCTGGGCTGCATCCAGGCCCAACATTGCCATACCGGCACCTGCCCCACCGGCGTGGCAACGCAGAACCCGATGCGCCAGCAGGCGCTGGTGGTGCCTGACAAAATCACGCGCGTGGCCAACTTCCACAGCAACACCCTGCAGGCGCTGCGTGAGCTGGTACAGGCCGCCGGGCTGAGCCACCCCAACCAGATCAGCGCCTCGCACATCGTGCGCCGCACCGCCGACTCTGAAGTGCGGCTGCTGAGCAACCTGCTGACCACGGTGGCGCCGGGCAGCCTGCTGGCGGCCGAGCGCGGTGACGCGCCCTGGCCGCATCCGGTTTTCGGCCTGTACTGGCCGCAGGCCCGCAGCCACAGCTTCCAGCCTGGCGCGGCCAGCGCCGATGCTGCGGCCGTCATGTCGCCGAGCGCCGCAGTGGCCATGGCGGCACTGGCCTGAGCGCCTGAGCGCTGCTGAAGACATGAAGCGCTGCGGCCACGCGGCGAAATAAAATGGCGCGCCCGGCACGGTCACAGAACAAGACCCAACAACCCTGCCGGCCTGCCCCACCGTAACAACCCGCCCCCGCAAGACGGGGATGTCGGCGATTCAAGGCGCTGGCTATCATCGTCAAAGTGATAAAAACACATTGACGATTGATGAACGCCTCCCTCCTGTTGGCCACCCGCGATCCGGCGTGTGCCGCTGCTTTGAAGGCCGCCTTGCACGGCGCCGGGCCCTGGTCGCTGCAGCCGCCGGTGCAGTGTCTGGCCGACATCCGGCAAGCCTAGGAGCCTGTCGGACTTGGGGCGTCGATAGCGAGAATCGGCCCCAGCGAGGACAGTTCTTGCCGTATTTGCAGTCCCATAGCCCCGCTATGGGGCAAAAAGACGGTGAGAAATGGACCGCTGCGGTCGAGTCGCAGCCG
>JBBQJN010000234.1:0-6046 GCA_038325945.1 Burkholderiales bacterium
AGGGCCCTGAGCAAGGCGCGGCGCGCAGCCCGGACTCACGTCCGGGCAAGCGATGCAACGCCGCGCAGGGCCCTTGGGTACCCCGGCCCTTCGGGTAAGCCCCCAAAACAGCCCCACTCGTCGTTGCAAATGCTCGTTGGGGCCCAAACCCAACTCCGCTTTGCGCCTAGATTGGGGCTGTTTTGGGGGCTTACGCGGGTGCATCCGATTGCCTCTCAGCCTCTCAGCCTCTCAGCCCCAGCGCATCGCTCATCGGGCCGCGGGCTTCTGGGTCCCAGGCGTGGCGCGGGCCGATGGTGATGCCGCCGTCGACCGTGAGGTGGGTGCCGGTGATGAAGCCGGCAGCGTCGCTGGCCAAAAACAGCGCGGCTTCGGCGATGTCTTGCGGCAGCCCCGAACGGCCGATCGGGTTGGCGCTGCCACTGCGCTCGGCGATCTGCTGCGCCAGCTCACCGGCCTGCTGATGGTCGAGGCCCATGCCGGCGCCGAAGATGCGGGTGGCGATGAAGCCCGGCACGATGGCGTTGATGCGGATGCGGTGCGCCGACAGCTCGGCCGCCGCCAGCCGGGTGTAGTGCAACACACCGGCCTTGGCCACCGCATAGGCCAGCGGCGCGTAACCGGCCTGCAGCGCCGAAATCGACGAGGTATTGATGATGGCGCCGCCGCCGCGCCGGCGCATGTGCGGCACGGCGTAGGCGGCGCCGGCCGCCACCGAGCGCAGCAGCAGCGCCTGGGTATGGTCCCAGCCGGCTTCATCAAACGTCTCGACGCCGGCCGGCGAGCCGCCGGCGCCAGCGTTGGAGAACAGGATGTCGAGGCCGCCAAAGGCCGCCACCGCTTGCTCGATCGCTGCCTTGATCTGCGCCGGCTGGGTAACGTCGCACAGCGCAAATTGCACCCAGTCGGGGAAGCGCTCGGCCAGCGCCTGGCCGGCCTCGGCGTTGTGGTCGGCGGCCAGCACCGAAGCGCCTTCAGCGACAAACAACTCCAGCGTGGCCAGGCCGATGCCCGAGGCCGCGCCGGTGATGACGGCAATCTTGCCGGCGAGTCTTTGCGCCATGCTCAGTGGTCGAAGACGATGACGTTGCGCGCGATGCCGCCGGTCTTCATCGCCTCGAAGCCCTGGTTGATGTCTTCGAGCTTGATGCGGCCCGACACCATCTCATTGAGCTTGAGCTTGCCCTGCAGGTAGAACTCGATCAGCCGCGGCATGTCGGTGCGGAAGCGGTTGCTGCCCATCATGCAGCCCATGATGCGGCGCTCACGCAGAAAGTCGACGCCGTGCAGCTCGATCTTGGTGCCGACCGGGATCATGCCGATCAGGATCGCCGCGCCGCCCGAGCGCAGGCAGGAGAAGCTCTGCTCGGCCGTGCTCTTGAGGCCGATGCACTCAAAGGCATAGTGCACGCCGCCGCTGGTGAGCTCGATGATGCGCTTGACGGTATCGCCCTCGTTGGCGTCGATCACGTCGGTGGCACCGAATGTTTTGGCCAGCTTGAGCTTGGACTTGTCTTTGTCGATGGCGATGATGCGGCCGGCGCCGGCGATGGCCGCGGCGTTGATGGTCGACAGGCCGATGCCGCCGGCGCCGAAGATGGCCACCGTGCTGCCCGGCTCCATGCGCGCGGTATGCGCCACCGCGCCATAACCGGTGATGACCGCACAGCCGATCAGGCTGGCCAGGTCAAGCGGCATGTCCTCGCGCACCTTCACCAGCGCATGCTCGTGCACCACCATCTGCTCGGCAAACGACGACAGGTTGAGAAACTGGTTGAGGTGCTCGCCTTTCCAGTGCAAGCGCTTGGCCTTGCCGGCCGCCGGTTTGACGTTCGGATCCTGGCAGATCGACAGATGGCCGCTGAGGCAGAACTCGCAGTGGCCGCAGAACATCGACAAGCAACTGATGACATGGTCGCCGGGCTTGAGGTAGGTCACATCCTCGCCCACCGCCTCGACGATGCCGGCCGACTCATGGCCCAGCACCACCGGCACCGGCGTCGGGTAAGCGCCCTCGATGAAGTGCAGATCGCTGTGGCAGAGGCCGGCGGCAGCGGTGCGCACCAGCACCTCGCGGCGCTTGGGTTTGTCGATCTCGATATTCTCGATCGTCATCGGCGTGCGGGGGGCGTGCAGGACAGCGGCTTTCATAGGGGCTCCGGTTCGGGTGTTCACGCGCCGTGGCGCGCTTGGACTGCCCGATATTTTGCGCTCCATCACCCACTGGATTACCCGGTGTTTGTCCTGTGATTCTGGCGTCGCCTGCGAGACAGCTGGGCCGGCATCGGCCGCGCTGCCGCCCGGCCGCGCCCTGGCGGCGCCGTGATGTTTTGACAGGGGTGATCGGTGATCCCATCAGGCCGCTGCGACTGTCGCCTGGGCCGAGGGATTGGCGGAGAGCCAGTCCTCCAAAGAACCTTGAATTTACTGGCTTTCCTGCGTATTGTCTGGCTGTACCCCTTACCTACCCCCATAAAAAACGAGTGCCGTTTGCTAGAGGCGTAGACCGCCACCGGTCCACAACCAAAGCTCATCCAACTGCTGGCCCGCGAGCCGGCCGTTGAGGCGCCTGATGTGGAGGATTTGCATGGGCCGGCCCTTTGCCAATCGAATCTGGGGAGGAGCCGACGACTGGATCGGAGCGGTCGAGATAAGCGGGCCTTGCTGAGTCGGCGTCAAAGCAGTCGGTGTCACCGACGCAGCATCAACGAACACCTGCGCGTTGACATGAAGGGCACGATGTCGGAGCTGGAGCTGGAGCTGGAGCTGGAGCTGTCGCTGCTGCTGCGGCAGCAATCCGTGGGGCCCTCAAGATCAAGGCCGCCCGAGGCGACCTCCACTCGACGGTAGCCATTGGTTTCCTGCGAAGCGAGGCCGATCGGGTCGAACTCGATGAGGAGGATCGAGTTCGCCGTGCCGCACCTCACAAAGCCAGGATTCTGGAGTTTTGGCGCGGCTAGTCAGTGCAGAAGTTGCTGCTCAACTCCACCTGTTTCCATCGGGGGTGGGCACGTCAGGGCTTGAAAGCGAAGCGCATCGTGGCGGCTGCCCGTTGACGTTAGCGGGAAACTGAGAACCTAGCAATCCCGGCGCGTCGACCTCAAACCGGGTCTCAAGACGCCAGGATTTCATGTTTGCAGGGACGCCACCGCGTTCCCATGCGTCGCTTCCTAGCCAAAGGCACCTGCGCTAGGCCTTACCGTTCCGTGGGCCGAGGAAGTACCACAGGATCAAGCCCAGGACCGGCAGAAGCACCACCGCGACTATCCAAATCAACTTCTTCTCATTGGTAGCAGAGCTTTGGAAGATATTGAGAATTGCCCAGACATCACCAGCGAGGATTAGCACGCCCAAGAGGCCGTTGTAGCCGAGGTTCATCAATCTTGACTCCTTGTGTGGGGCCTAACATCGTAGCGACGATTGACTGATGCCGCGGTGCGGGCGCTGGAGACGCCGTGCGCGGGCCGAAGTCGCGGCTGTGTGCGTTTACCGTCGTGGGCGATGCGCTGGAAGCGCACCTCGACGGTCCCCAGGTTGGCACCAGTTGATCATCGCAAGTCGCGAACGGCGCTGCCTTGAAATGGCTCAGAAGGGGAAAGCCCTACGGCCCAGGGTGTTTGGCGTCATACAAAACGCGCGATCTGTTCGATGTCCTCAGGGAAAAGCTGGCCAGCCTCGGACATGAGAACACGGCCGTCACGGCCGCGCACGATGGTGACGGGCAAGCCCTTGGGCTTTGGCAATGTTCGCGTGAAAACCGCAGTGACCAGGCCCGCGGGAAAGTTGTAGCCCCGCTTGGCCAAATAGGTCGTGGCGTCTTCGGGCTTGCGGTCGATGGACAGCCCCCAGAACTGTAGGCCGCGTGCGCGCTGGGCAACAAACAACTTGTCCATTAGCGGGCTCTGCACCGCACAGAAAGGGCACCAACTGGCCCACCAGTACAACACCAGCACATGGCCGTCCGCGTCGGCCTGGGTGAGGGTGCGGCCGTCGAAGAGCTTGAAGTCTGGCAATGGCAACAGGCTGCCGACCGCCGGCGGCGGGCCGCCGCGATCGGTGCCATTGGCGGGTGCCTGCTGCGCCCAGGCTGGCGCAGTTGAAAAGGGGACCAGCAGGCTGCCACGCAGCAGCCTGCGGCGGCTTTGATTGGCCATGTTTTGAGGCTCCTTCAAGCGTTGAGAGCGGAAGCGATTGCGGCCCTTCCCACACCTAGCGTGGTGGCGACCGTAGTAAACCAAGATTACCTGGAGGCCGGTGGTCGATTTCAGCCGAGCAGCACTGCCGCCTTGCGGATGGCGACTTCCTTCCCTGGGCTCGGTTTCGACACTGACGCGATCGCAACGCGCCAAGGTTGGAGTACGCTTTGCGTCTGGGAGGCCGCAGACATGCGAAAGCTCATCTTCTATGGCTTCATCGCCCTGGGTGGGGCGGGTGGCATGCTGTCCGCGGTGAATGACGACTGGGCCACTCGTGCCGTCATGGCCGCGATAGGTGCCATCTTTGGCATCGCCATCGGTGGCGCGCTGACAAGGATCGGCACTTCGAGGCCGACCCTGACCTGGGATCAGGATCCAATTCCTGGGATGGGCGTGACTTCAGAGGATCTGGCCGCCAACTACTGGCGCGACAAAGGGCATGCGCCGTTCATGAAGCCTCCCGAGAACGATCCAATCACGCATATTGCCGAGCCGGACGTGCCTCGATGACTACTTTTTCAGCAGGTCCTTGATCGCGTCCCTGGCGTTGTCAATCGTTGCGCTGCCATCTTTGACAACCTGTTTCCCGGATTGCTTCAAAAGAGATTTCCTGGACACCAGCGTTCCATCTTCGGATTTGACGATCTCGGCTCTCGATTCGAATTCACTTCGCGTTAAATCGACGCTAGCGCGGATCGCAGCATTCCTGGCAGTGACTTCATTGCGTGCCGTTGAAGCCGGTGGTGCCGTCCTCTGAGGTGCACGCAACACCGCTTGGAATCCATCGACTCGACGATCGTCCGCCCGGTGCTGGCCTTCAATGTCCGGTGACAGTGCGGTTTCGCTGCTCTGAAGTGAATGCTGCTCGGCGAGTTCACCAAAGCTTGCTGGCAAGGCGGTTCCATCCGAGAAATTGCGGTTCGGCTTCAAGGATTGCCTGGCAAGTTCAGACCCCATGAGCGCGTGCGCTGCGGCGCTGTCGCCGCCGTACTGCTCTGCATAGCGGGTGAACATTGCCAGATTGTGCGGATCTTGGGCGATGTCAATCGAAATCGTTTCGCCCTTCTCGTTCGCCGCCGACATGCGTTCTGCTAGCGCTGTCCGTTTGGCGAGGCTTGAATCTGCACGGAACGACCGCGCCGTTGTTTCGGAGAGCCTTGATGCCAGTTCACGTGCCTCGCGCGAGTCGGTCGCGACGAGGTTGGCAAAACTCGTGTCCCGGGACACCCGGTCGCCGAACTGCTTGAACTCGGCAATTTGTTCGGTGCTCAACGAGGCGAGAACCTTGCGCTCGTCTGCGGATAGTCCAGACATGTAGGACTTGTCGGCGCTGGCGTTCACGCGCGCGCCAGCGAATCGGCTGTCGATGCCGGCGTGGGCCGCCGCGCCAATGGCGATTCGCGCGACCTGAGATTGTGAGATCCCTGTGCTGTCTGCGACGCTCTTGCTGATCTGATCGAGCCTGTTAAGGGTCTGCCCGAGTTGCTCGAAACTGCTCGAGGTCGATCCGCTGGTGTTTCGGATCGACTGCAGTTTGGACAATCCGCGACTGAACGCCTCCGACAGGACAGCGGAGCGCTCTGTGCTCGCTGCCACGGCCTCACCCTTCGCTGCGTCGACCTGGCGGCTTGCGTCCTGAACATCCTGTTCTGACACCCGCATCGAGACCACGCGCGACGCATACCCCTGGTTGCGCAACAAGCTGACCGCAGTGCGGCCCGTCAACGCGTTCGACGAGAAGGTGTTGCCACTGAGGTCGTTCTGCCAACTGCCCATGAACGCCGAGGTGCGGTTTGGCGCCAGTTGCATCTGGTCCATGGACACGTTGCCCATGCTCACGTTGCCTACCG
>JBBQJN010000235.1:0-5983 GCA_038325945.1 Burkholderiales bacterium
CCGACGATGCCCAGCGTCTCACCACGGCGCAGTTGCAGCGTGGCCTGCTTGACAGCGCGAAACTGGCGCTTGCTGAACCAGCCGGTGGCGATGGCGAACTGCACCTCGGCGGCACGCGCCTCGACCAGCACCGGCGCGTCCAAGGCCAGCGGCTGCACCACGCGCTGCGGCCGGGTGGCCATCAGCCGCTGGGTGTAGGGGTGCTGCGGGTTGGCAAAGACCTCGGCGGTGCTGCCCAGCTCGACCAGCCGGCCACGTTCCATCACGCCGACGCGGTGGGTGAAGCGGCGCACCAGGTTCAGATCGTGGGTGATGAACAGCAGCGCCATGCCCAGCTCGGCCTGCAACTCGTCGAGCAGGGCCAGGATCTGCGCCTGGATGGTGACGTCGAGCGCGGTGGTCGGCTCGTCGCAGATCAGCAGCCGCGGCCGGCAGGCCAGCGCCATCGCGATCATCGCGCGCTGGCGCTGGCCGCCTGACAGCTCATGCGGATAGGCGTCGACCCGGCGCTCGGGCTCGGGGATGCCGGTGCGTGCCAGCAGCTCGATGGCGCGCGCCCGCGCCGCGTTGGGTCGCAGCGCCTCGTGCAGCTCGAGCACCTCACCGATCTGGTTGCCCACGGTGTAGAGCGGGTTCAGCGCGGTCATCGGCTCCTGGAAGATCATGCCGATCTCGCCACCACGCAGGCCACGCATCTGGCGCTCGCTGCGCGTCATCAAGTCGGTGCCGTCGAAGCGGATCACGCCGCTGCTGGTAGCGGCATCGACCAGCCGCAGCACGCTCAGTGCGGTGATCGATTTGCCCGAGCCTGACTCGCCGACCAGCGCAAACTTCTCGCCGGCGGCGATCGAGAACGAGACATCGTCGACCACGGTGGAGGCGCCGAAGCGCACGCTCAGGTGCTCGACTTCCAACAGATTGGGTGGCGCGGCCATCTCTTCAGGACTTTCGTGTGTCGAAGGCATCGCGCAGCGCGTCACCGATGAAGGTCAGCAGCAGCATGGTCAGCGTCAGCAGCACAAAGGTGGGCACGATGATCCACCAGGCATCGAGGTTGGCCTTGCCCTGCTGCAGCAGCTCACCCAGGCTGGGCACCGAGGCCGGCACGCCCAAGCCGAGGAAATCAAGCGCGGTCAGCAACAGGATCGCTCCGCTCATGCGAAAGGGCAGGAAGGTGATCACCGGCGTCAGCGAGTTGGGCAGCACATGGCGGCGGATGATCTGCGCGTTGCTCAGGCCCAGTGCGCGCGCCGCCTTGACAAACTCGAGTGAGCGGTTGCGCAGGAACTCGGCCCGCACGTAGTCGGACAGCCCCATCCAGCCCCACAGGCTGAGCAGGATCAGCAGCAGGCCCAGCGAGGGCTCGAAGATCGACGCGAAGATGATCAGCAGATAGAGCTCAGGCACCGCGCCCCAGACCTCGATCACGCGCTGCAGCGTGATGTCGAGCCGGCCGCCAAAGTAGCCCATGATCGCGCCCATCACGGTGCCGATGGCGATGCCGACCACGGTCAGCGCAAGGGCGAACCAGATGCTGACGCGAAAGCCGTAGAGCAGCCGCGCCAGCATGTCGCGGCCCTTGTCGTCGGTGCCCAGCCAGTTCTTGGCGCTGGGCGGCGCGGGCGAGGCGATCTTGTCGAAGTAGTCGATCGAGATCGCGCCATGCGGGTTGGGCGCGCCCACCGACCAGTTGCCGGGCTTGGCCAGCAGTTGGTCGATCAGCGGGTCCTTCCAGTCGGTGGGGGTGGCGAAGTCGCCGCCCAACGTGGTTTCGGGCGGATTGCTGATGATCGGAAACAGCAACTGGCCATCGATGCGCGCGACAAAGGGCTTGTCGTTGCTGACCACTTCGGCCGCAGTGGCCAGCAGCAACAGCAGGCCAAAGCACCACAGCGCAAGATAGCCCAGCCGGTTGCGCTTGAAGCGGGCCCAGGCGCGCTGGTTGGGCGAGCTGCCGCGCGCGCTGGCCAGCGCCTGGCTGGCCGGGTCGACGGTTGTGATGGCGGCTGCGGGGTTGACGGCACTCATTTGGCCACGCTCCCAAACTGCACCCGCGGATCAACCACCCGGTACAGCAGGTCGCTGATCAGCTTGACCACCAGGCCGATCAGTGTGAAGAAGTACAGCGAGCCCAGCACCACGGGATAGTCGCGGCGGACCACCGCCTCGTAGCCCAGCAGGCCCAGGCCATCGAGCGAGAACAGGGTTTCGATCAGCACCGAGCCGGCGAAGAAGGCGCCGACAAAGGCCGCCGGAAAACCGGTGATCAGCGGGATCAGCGCATTGCGGAAGATGTGCTTGTAGAGCACACGCTGCTGCGACAAGCCCTTGGCGCGGGCCACCAGCACGTATTGCTTGCGGATCTCCTCGACGAAGGTGTTCTTGGTCAGCATGGTGATGATCGCAAAGCTGCCGATGGTCAGGCACACCAACGGCAGCGCCAGGTGCCAGAAGTAGTCGACGATCTTGCCGCTCCAGGACAGTTCGGCCCAGTTGTCGCTGGTCAGGCCGCGCAGCGGAAACCAGTCGAGGAAGGTGCCGCCGGCAAACATCACGATCAGCAGGATGCCGAGCACAAAGCCGGGAATCGCATAGCCGATCAGCACCAGCAGCGTGGTCAGGGTGTCGAAACGTGAGCCCTCGCGCACCGCCTTGGCCACGCCCAGCGGCACCGAGATCAGGTAGGACAGCAGAAAGGTCCACAGCCCCAGGCTGATCGAGACCGGCAGTTTCTCCTTGATCAGCTGCCAAACCTCCTTGTTCTGCATGAAGCTCTTGCCGAGCTCAAAACGCGCGAAGTTGTAGATCATGTCCAGGTAGCGCTCGAGCGGCGGCTTGTCGAAACCGTAGAGCTTCTTCAGCTCTTCGATCTGCTTCTTGTCGATGTCGCGGCTGGCGCGGTAGCCGTCATCGCCGCCACCGCTGGCCGCGGCGGCTTCGGCCATGATCTGCTCGACCGGGCCGCCGGGCACAAACTGCACGACGATGAAGGTGATGGTCAACGCGCCCAACAGCGTGGGCACCATCAGCAGCAGGCGCTTGAGGATGTAGCTCAGCATGGTGGGCGGTCTCAGGGTTTTGCGGTGGTCGGTGCGGCGGGCCGGGCCTGGCTTGGCGCGAGTTGCTTGTCCCACCAGGTCCACAGCGGCCAGGGCGCCGAATAACTGCCGGCGCTGTCGATCGACATGTAGCGGGCCTGCACCGCCGGCATGCCGAACTTGTCCCAGTACGAGCTGGGCTCGGTGCGGGTGAACAACTGCGGGATCTGCCAGTGGTTCCACATCACCACGCGGTCGAGCGCATGCGAGGCGGTGAGCAACTCAGCCATCGACGCGGCGTCGCGGATGCGCTTGATCAGCGTATCGACGGCGCGGCTCTTGACGCCACGGAAGTTGTTGCTGCCGTCCTGCGTGGCGCCGGCGCTGCCGTACAGGCTGTCCAGATCGGCCGCGTCGGGCAGCGTGAACTTGCCCTCGACGATGACGATCATGTCGTAGTCAAAGACCTCGAGCCGGCGGCGGTAGAGCGCAAAGTCGACCAGCCGCTCGGTGTATTCGATGCCCAGCTTGAGCAGGTTGCGCTCGAAGGCCTGGTTGCGGCCGACCTGCGAGGGCTCGAGGAACTCGATCGTGAAGGCCTCGCCGGCGGCATTGCGCAGCAGGCCGTCGGCCGCCACTTTCCAGCCAGCCTCGGCCAGCAGCTCCTGGGCCCGGCGCAGGTTGTCGCGCAGTGCGTTGGGCCCGGTGTCGTTGCGCGGCGCGCGGAAGGCCGGGCCGAAGACCTGCGCCGGCAGCTCGTCGCGGAAGGGCTCGAGCAGCGCCAGTTCGGCCGCAGAGGGCGGACCGTCTGCGGCGGCGAACGGCGTGTTGTTGAACATGCTGTTGGCGCGCACAAAGGTGCCGTAGCGGTTGTAGACCTCGAAGTCCCAGGCCCGCATGATGGCCTCGCGCACCCGGATGTCCTGGAACTTGGGCCGCCGCAGGTTGAAGTCGAAGGCCTGCAGCATGCTGCCAGTGTTGACCTGGAAGGCCTGCTTGATGATGCGGCCGTCGCGCCACTTGGCGCCCTGGTGCAGGCGCGCGTACTTGGCCGCCGAGTACTCTTTGTAGATATCGAACTCGCCGGCCTTGAAGGCCTCGCGGCGCACCGCCTCGTCCTTGTACATGCGGTAGACGATGCGGTCGAAGTTGAAGAAGCCGCGGCGCGTGGCCAGGTCCTTGGCCCAGTAGTTGGGATCAAGTTTCAGCTCGACGCGGCGCGGCATGTCGTATTTGTCGACGGTGTAGGGGCCGGTGGCGATCGGCTGCTCGTCGACGATCTCGTTGAAGGGCTTGCCAGCCCCCCACTTGGCCGAGAACACCTGCAGGCCGGCGGCTGTAAAGGCCGCATTCAGCGATCGCTCCTTCAGATCCAGCCGCACAGTGCGTTCATCCACCACCACCGCCTGGGCGATCGCTGCAAAGTTGGTGCGGTAGGTCGGTGAGGCCTCCTTGCTGGTGAGCATGCGAAAGCTGTGCACCACGTCCGCAGGGGTCACCGGGTCGCCGTTGGAGAAACGCGCCTTGGGGTGGATGCGAAAGCTGATCGACGACAGGTCGGGCGCCACCATCATCTCTTCGGCGATCAGGCCGTAGAGGGTGGAGGGCTCGTCCATCGATGCGATGGCCAGCGTCTCGAAGGTAAACATCAGCATCGCCGCCGGTGCCGAGCCCTTGACGGTGAAAGGGTTGAACTTGTCAAAGCTGGTGCGGCGGTCCGGATTGCCCAGGCGCAGCAAGCCGCCCTTGGGCGCGCTGGGGTTGGCGTAATCGAAGTGGCTGAAACCGCGCGGGTACTTGGGCTGGCCATAGGCCGTCAGCGCATGTTCCCAGCTGCCGGTGGCCACCGGCGCAGCCTGCGCCGCCAGGCCACAGGCCAGCAGCAGCGTGAGGAACAGGCTTTGCAGCAGGCGCCGCGCCGGACGGCAGGGGATCAGCAAGGAGCAGTGGGGCATCGTGAACGGCGCATGGCCTGGTAGCGGCGCATCATCGCGGCATTGGAACGGGGCGGCAATCGGGGTTGTCGCGTGGGCCGGGCATGCAGTGCCGGGCTCACCCCCCGAAACCGGGGGGCAGGCTCGGCCATCAGTGCCTGAAATGCCGGGTGCCGGTGAACACCATGGCCACGCCGCGCTCATTGGCGGCCGCGATTACCTCGGCGTCACGCATCGAGCCGCCGGGCTGGATGACGCAGCTGGCACCGGCGTCGATCACCACGTCGAGGCCGTCGCGGAAGGGGAAGAAGGCGTCGCTGGCGACCGCGGTGCCGCTCAGCGACAAGCCGGCATGCTCGGCCTTGATGCTGGCGATGCGGGCCGAGTCGATGCGGCTCATCTGGCCGGCGCCCACGCCCATCGTCATGCCGCCGCCGCAGAAGACGATGGCATTGCTCTTGACGAACTTGGCCACCTTCCAGGCAAACAGCAGATCGGCCAGTTGCTGCGGCGTCGGCTGCCGCGCTGTCACCACCTTCAGCTCGGCAGCGACCACGTTCTTGGCGTCGGCCGATTGCAGCAGCATGCCGCCCCCCACCCGTTTGAAATCCAACGCGTTGCCCTGCGCCGACAGCGGCACTTCAAGCAAGCGCACGTTCTGCTTGGCGGCAAAGATGGCGCGGGCCTCGGGCGTGACGGTCGGCGCGATGATGACCTCGACAAACTGCTTGGCCACCGCTTCGGCAGTGGCGGCGTCGAGCGGCCGGTTGAAGGCGATGATGCCGCCGAAGGCGCTGGTGGGGTCGGTTTGCAGCGCCTTGGCATAGGCCTCCAGCGCGCTGGCACCCAGCGCCACGCCGCAGGGATTGGCATGCTTGATGATGACGCAGGCCGGCGCGTCGCCGAAGGTCTTGACACATTCCCAGGCCGCGTCGGCATCGGCGATGTTGTTGAACGACAGCGCCTTGCCCTGCACCTGCTGCCACTGCGACAGCGTGCCCGGCGCGGGCG
>JBBQJN010000236.1:0-5983 GCA_038325945.1 Burkholderiales bacterium
AGGCCATGGTTGCGCACGTTGCCGTTGATGACGATGGGCTGGCCGGTCTCCATCGCGTTCACGATGGCAGAGCCGTATTCCAACGAGCGGCAGGCCTCGCGCAGGCCGGTGATCATGCGCGGCGCCTCGCGCTCGAGCATGGAGTCCATGACGCGGACGCCGCTGGCGCGGAACTCGCGCTGGAACGCAGCCGGGTCCTGGCTGCCAGGCGCATCGAGCTCACGTTCGATATAGGGCCAGGCGCGGTCGAACAGTTCGCAGCGGCCGGGGTACTCGTCCAGCGGGATGTTGTACTTCTCGATCAGGTCATCGCGCCCGGGCTTGATGAACCAGGGCACGTATTCGCTGAAATGCTCGCTGCTTTCGGTGACGAAGTAGCCCAGGCGCTGAAACATCTCATAGCGCACACGGTTGTGCGCAGGCACGCGACCTTCGGCGATGAGCTGCATCAGCCGCGGGGCCAGCGCCTGGCCGCGGTGCTCCAGCCGCAGGTAGAAGCTCAGGTGGTTGATGCCAACGCAGAGGTAGTCGATCTGGCCTTCCGGCAGCCCCAGGTCCTGCGCCAGTTCGGCAGCGGTGTGCTGCACGCTGTGACACAGCCCCACCGTGGGCACCCGGCTGCCGACGGCGTTCAAGGCCCAGGTGATCATGGCCATCGGGTTGACATAATTCAGGTGCAGCGCACCGGGCGCGCAGCAGGCGTCCATGTCGCGCAGCATCTCCAGCATCACGGGCAGCGTGCGCAGCCCTCGCATGATGCCGCCGATGCCCAAGGTGTCGCCGATGGTCTGGCGCAGTCCGTAGCGCTTGGGGATCTCAAAGTCGGCCACGGTGGCCGGCCGGTAGCCGCCAACCTGGATGGTGTTGACGACATAGCGCGCGCCGTCCAGCGCTCGGCGGCGGTCCAGCGTGGCAGTGATGCGCGGCGTGGCGCCTGCAGCTTGCGCCACCCGGGCTGCCAGCCGCTCGGCCACGTGCAACCGGTGCTCGTCGATGTCATGCAGAGCGATCTCGCAGCCTTTAAGCGCCGGGTAGGAGAACACATCGCCCAGCAGATTGCGCGTGAACACGGCACTGCCCGCGCCGATAAGCGCGATCTTGGGTGTGGGGCGTGGAGTTAGCATCACAAGGCTTGTTCGACAGGGCGGACGCGGGGTTAGTAACTCGCGTTAACAGCTGTAGTCTAGACGAGCATCGCTGGAAGTCCAGAGTCGGGATTTCCCTAGGAGCCTGTCGGGCTTGGGGCGGCGATAGCGAGAATCGGCCCCCGCGAGGACAGTTCTTGCCGGATTTGCAGCCCCATAGCCCAGCTATGGAGCAAGAAGACAGTGAGAAATGGACCGCTGCGGTCGATTCGCAGCCGACGCTCCCCAAGCCCGACAGGCTCCTAGCAGTTGCCGCTGTTCACCAGGTTCTGCAGCTTGTCCTGGTCGAGGATGCGGATCTGCCGCTGCTTGACCTCAAGGTAGCCCTCGTCCTGGAACTTGCTGAAGGTGCGGCTCACGGTCTCGAGCTTGAGGCCCAGGTAGCTGCCGATTTCTTCGCGCGTCATGCGCAGGATCAGCTCCGTGGCCGAGAAGCCGCGCGCCTGCAGCCGCTGCGTCAGGTTGAGCAAAAAGGCCGCCAGCCGCTCCTCGGCGCGCATGCTGCCCAGCAGCAGCATCACACCATGGTCGCGCACGATCTCGCGGCTCATGATCTTGTGAAACTGGTGCTGCAACTCGTTGAACTCGCGCGACAACTCCTCAAGTTGGTCATAGGGGATGATGCAGACCTGCGAGTCCTCCAGCGCCACCGCGTCGCAGGTGTGGTTGTCGGTGCCGATGCCGTCGAGGCCCAGTAGCTCGCCGGCCATCTGGAAGCCGGTGACCTGATCGCGGCCATCCATTGATGACAGCCGGGTCTTGAAGAAGCCGGTGCGCACCGCGTACAGCGATTGAAAGGCATCGCCTGCGCGGAACAGCGACTCGCCACGGGCGATGTTGCGGCGGTTGACCACCAGCTGGTCAAGGCGGTCGAGGTTGTCGCGGTTCAGACCCACAGGCAGGCAGAGTTCTCGCAGATTGCAGCTTGAACAAGCTATTTTGAAGTGTTCAATGCGCATTCTTGCGTTATCGGCAGCGGAGTTCATGATCTGCATTATCAACAGGATCGTCGATTGATCGACATCAATTTCAGGGGAGGCTGGCTTGCCATGCGGGGTTTGACGCGGAACTTGACCCGTGTCAATGCTGGCCGGATTCGTTTCGATTGCAGGTGTTGCCGGATTCAGCACTTCTGTCCGTCATCGGCAGCCATTGAGATACATCAAGACGCGTTGGCAGCGGTTTGGCACAGTCGGCGGCATGCTGAAATCTGCTGAAGAGTCCGTGCCGGTGCTGACCGAGCCGATGCTGCGTCGCCTTGATCGACCCGGCCCGCGTTACACCTCCTACCCTACCGCTGACCGCTTCGTCGAGGCCTTTGGCGCCAGGGAGTATGCGCAGGCGCTGGCCCAGCGCGCCGGTGGCGCCTCGGTCGGTGGCCAACCGCCGCTGTCGATCTATGTGCACATCCCGTTCTGTGAATCGGTGTGCTACTACTGCGCCTGCAACAAGGTGATTACCAAGCACCATGATCGCGCCACCGAATACCTTCAAGTACTGGCGCAGGAAGTAGCGCTGAATGTGGCCGTGCTGGGCCAGGGCCAGGCCGTTTCGCAACTGCACCTGGGCGGCGGCACACCCACCTTTCTGTCGGACCCAGAGCTTAGCCAACTGATGGCCATGTTGGGCCAAGCCTTCAAGCTGACACCCGGCGCTGAAGTATCGATCGAGGTCGACCCGCGCACCGCCACGCCTGAGCGGCTGCAGCACCTGGCCACGCTGGGTTTCAACCGGCTGAGCTTCGGCGTGCAGGATTTCGACCCCGACGTGCAGTTGGCGGTGCACCGGGTGCAGCCTTTCGAGTCGGTGCGTGATCTGATGCTGGCCGCGCGCCGCATCGGCTTCGAGTCGATCAACGCCGACCTGATCTACGGCCTGCCCAAGCAGACGCCTGAATCGTTTGCCCGCACCGTCAACCAGGTGGCCGAACTGCGGCCCGACCGCATCGCGCTGTATGCCTATGCGCACCTGCCGCATCGCTTCAAGCCGCAGCGGCGCATCGTCATCGAGCAACTGCCGCCGCCTGACCACCGCGTGCAGATGCTGGGCGGCGCGATGGCTGGTTTTGTCAGCCATGGCTATACCTACATCGGCATGGACCACTTTGCGCTGCCGGCTGATTCACTCGCGGTGGCCAAGCGCCAGGGCCGGCTGCACCGCAACTTTCAGGGTTACAGCACGCAGCCCGATTGCGATCTGATTGCGCTGGGCGTGTCGGCCATCGGCCGCATGGGCGCCACCTACAGCCAGAACGCCAAGACGCTGGACGAGTATTACGACGCCGTGCGCAACGGCCAGTTTCCGGTGGTGCGCGGCCTCACGTTGAACCGTGATGATCTGGTGCGCAGAGCGGTGGTGATGGCCTTGATGTGCCAGGGTCGGGTCGAGTTTGAATCGGTCGAGCTGGCCCACCTGATCAAGATGCGCGATTACTTCCGCGCTGAGCTCGATGAGCTGGCCGAGTTGCAAACCCTGGGCCTGTGCGAGCTGCAGGACGATGCGGTGCAGGTGACCGCCACCGGCTGGTACTTTGTGCGCGCCGTGGCCATGGTGTTCGACAAGCACCTGCGCACCGACCAGCTGCGCGAGCGCTTCTCGCGCATCATCTGATACAAGCCTTCGGCATGGATCAAGCGCTGTTCTTCAGCGCCGTGCTGATGGGGCTGGCCGGAACCCCCCACTGCCTGGCGATGTGCGGTGCCGCGTGTACCGCTGCGGCCGGTGGCGGGCGGTTGCAGCAATTGCTGCCGTTGCACCTGGGCCGGTTGTTGGCTTACTCGGCCGCGGGCGCGCTGGCTGCGGCCAGTGTGGGCAGCCTGGCCGCGCTGGGCCAGGCGGTGGCGGCCTTTCGCCCGTTGTGGACCCTGGTGCACATGGCGGCGCTGGGGCTGGGGATGTTCCTGCTCTGGCAGGGTCGTCAGCCCGGCTGGATGGAGCGGCTGGGGCGATCACGCAGCGCCAGCGCGACGATCGCGTTGCCGAGCCGCGGCCTGGCGGCGCCCGCGCGCCGCTTCGGGCTGGGTCTGGCCTGGGTGGCCTGGCCCTGCGGCTTGCTGCAGTCAGCGCTGCTGGTGGCGGCACTGGCCAACAGCGCGCCCTCTGGCGCCTTGGTGATGGCGGGCTTTGCCAGCGCTTCGGCGCTGGGCCTCACGCTGGGGCCGGCGCTGTGGTGGCGCTTGTCGGGCGGCCGCGCTGTGGCCTGGCTATCGCCGGCCGCCGCCGTGCGCTGGGCCGGTGCAGCGCTGGCGCTGGCCTCGGCCTGGGCGCTGGGCCATGGCCTGTGGCTGCGCTTCGCTGCTTGGTGCTTCACTTGAGCCCTGCTGGCGGCCAGCCCCAGGGCATGCCTTCCAACCGCGAAGTGCCTTGCCGGAATGCCAGGCTGTGTCAGTCGGTTGACAGCGGCAATAGCATAAAATTGAAGGAACACTTTCCAACCGAAGCGCAGCGCGCGGAGTCAACGTATGTACAAGCACATCAAAGTGCCCGAGGGTGGGCAGAAGATCACCGTCAACGCGGACTACTCGCTGAATGTGCCGGATCACCCGGTCATTCCGTACATCGAGGGCGATGGCACGGGCTTGGACATCACACCGGTGATGATCAAGGTGGTCGATGCAGCGGTGGCCAAGGCCTATGGCGGCAGCAAGCAGATCCACTGGATGGAAATCTACGCCGGCGAGAAATCGACCAAGGTCTACGGCCCCGATGTCTGGCTGCCTGAGGAAACCCTGGCCGTGCTGCGCGAGTTCGTGGTGTCGATCAAGGGTCCGCTGACGACGCCGGTGGGCGGCGGCATCCGATCACTGAACGTGGCGCTGCGCCAGGAGCTTGACCTTTACGTCTGCCTGCGCCCGGTGCAGTACTTCAAGGGCGTGCCGTCGCCGGTGAAAGAGCCGCACAAGATTGACATGGTGATCTTTCGCGAGAACAGCGAAGACATCTACGCCGGCATCGAGTACGAGGCCAAGTCCGACAAGGCCAAGAAGCTGATCAAGTTTCTGCAGGACGAGTTGGGCGTCAAGAAGATCCGCTTCCCCGACACCTCGGGCATCGGCATCAAGCCGGTGTCGATCGAGGGCACCGAGCGCCTGGTGCGCAAGGCGCTCCAGTACGCCGTCGACAACGACAAGCCCAGCGTGACCATCGTGCACAAGGGCAACATCATGAAGTACACCGAAGGTGGCTTCCGTGATTGGGCCTATGCACTGGCACAAAGAGAATTTGGCGCTGAGCTGATCGATGGCGGCCCCTGGTGCCAGTTCAAGAATCCGAAGACTGGCAAGACCATCACGGTCAAGGATTCAATCGCCGACGCCTTCTTGCAGCAGATCCTGCTGCGCCCGGCCGAGTACTCGGTGATCGCCACGCTCAACCTCAACGGCGACTACATCAGTGACGCGCTGGCGGCACAGGTCGGCGGCATCGGCATTGCCCCTGGCGCCAACCTGTCGGATTCGATCGCCTGCTTCGAAGCCACACATGGCACCGCGCCCAAGTACGCTGGCAAGGACTATGTCAACCCCGGCTCCGAGATCTTGTCGGCCGAGATGATGCTGCGCCACATGGGCTGGACGGCCGCCGCCGACCTGATCCTGTCGTCGATGGAGCGCGCCATTGCCAGCAAGAAGGTCACTTATGACTTCGCGCGGCTGATGGAGGGCGCCACCCAGGTCTCATGCTCGGGCTTTGGTCAGGTCATGATCGACCATATGTGATCTCGTTTTACGGCGTCTCATGACGCTCCCAAAGCCCTTGATTTTGTTGAAGAAATCAGGGGTTTTTGCTTTTCAACTCGGCTCACGGCCGACCACGAAATCCCGTCACTTTGGAGGGGAATA
>JBBQJN010000237.1:0-5981 GCA_038325945.1 Burkholderiales bacterium
GGCGGCGCCTGGCAGGGCCGCTACTACCAGGACATCGCCGTCTCGCGTGTGCTGGAGGCTATCGCCGCCGGCCCGAAGTTGCCCAGTTTGCGCATCCTGTTGACCCTGGCCACCGGCACCGGCAAGACCTTCATCGCCTTCCAGCTCGCCTGGAAGCTGTTCCAGAGCCGCTGGAACCTGGCCGACTGGCGCAGCGGCACACCGCCAGAAACACCAACGAGGCGCCTGCGCGTGCTGTTTCTGGCCGACCGCAACAACCTGGCTGACCAGGCCTACAACGCGTTCTCGGCCTTCCCGGACGATGCGCTGGTGCGCATCGAGCCGGACGACATCCGAAAGAAGGGCAGGGTGCCGAAGAACGGCAGCATCTTCTTCACCATCTTCCAGACCTTCATGAGCGGCACGGGCACGGATGGTCAAGCCCAGCCGTATTTCGGCGACTACCCGCCCGACTCTTCGACTTCATCGTCATCGACGAGTGCCACCGAGGCGGCGCCCGGGACGAGAGTTCGTGGCGCGCGATCCTGGACTACTTCGCACCGGCCGTGCAGCTGGGCTTGACCGCCACGCCCAAGCGCACCCTCAACGCCGACACCTATGCCTACTTCGGCGAGCCGGTGTACGTGTACTCGCTGCGCGACGGCATCAACGACGGTTACCTGACGCCGTTCCGCGTCAAACATATCGCCACCACCCTGGACGAGTACGTCTACACGCCCGACGACGACGTGGTGGCCGGCAACATCGAGCAAGGCCGGCGCTACGAAGAGCAGGATTTCAATCGGATCATCAAGATCAAGGAGCGCGAGGCCTACCGCGTCCAGCTCTTCATGGGGATGCTCGACCCCCTCGAAAAGACCATCGTCTTCTGCGCCACCCAGCTACACGCGCTGGCGGTGCGCGACCTGGTCAACCAGTTCAAGGTGCCCGGCCCGCAGACCCGTCCGCAAACCCACGACCCGCTGTACTGCGTGCGCGTCACCGCCAAAGACGGCGCGATCGGCGACGAGCACTTGCGCGCGTTTCAGGACAACGAGAAGACGATCCCGACCATCCTGACCACGTCGCAGAAGCTGTCCACCGGCGTCGATGCGCGCAACGTGCGCAACATCGTGCTGATGCGGCCGGTGGCCTCGATGATCGAGTTCAAGCAGATCATCGGCCGTGGCACCCGCCTCTACGACGGCAAGGACCACTTTACGGTCTACGACTTCGTGCGGGCGCACCACCACTTCAATGATCCGCAGTGGGATGGTGAGCCTCTGGCGCCGGAGGTGCCAGAGGGCCGGGCGCCACGCGCCGCTGCACTGGCTGATGTGGCTGATGCGGCTGATGCGGCCGCGCTGTATGTTGCTGAGCCGGAACCAGCGGGCCTGCGAACAGCGCCCATCGAGGTGAAGCTGGCCGACGGCAAACTGCGCCGGGTGCGGTACATGACGGCCACCACGTTCTGGAGCGCTGACGGACGCCCGATGTCGGCAGCACAGTTTCTGGAGTCGCTGTTTGGCACCTTGCCGGGGTTCTTCAAGGACGAGGACGAGTTGCGCCGGCTTTGGAGCGCGCCCGACACCCGCAAGGCGCTGCTCACAGGCCTGGCCGACAAGGGCTTCGGCCGCGAGGCGCTGGCCGACATGCAGAAGGTCATCGAGGCCGAGAACAGCGACCTGTTCGATGTGCTGGCGTACGTGGCCTTTGCCGCCGACCCGGTGACACGCGCCAACCGGGCGGCTGCCGCCAGCGCCGCGACGGCGGCCGAGCTCACCGACAAGCAACAGGCCTTTGTCGACTTCGTGCTGGCCCAGTACGTGAAGCAGGGTGTCGGCGAGCTGGATGCCGAGAAGCTGTCACCGCTGCTGCGCCTGCGGTACCAGGCCCTGAGCGATGCCTTCGCCGAGCTGGGCAAGCCCGAGCAAGTGCGGCAAGTGTTCGTGGGGTTTCAGCAGCATCTGTACGGCGCCAGTATCAAACCTGGCCTGGGTCCATCAGCATCGTAGTAAGCGCGACACAAGAGCCTGAAAGTGCAGCTGCATGATCCCCGACTACCAAACCCTCATGCGCCCGGTACTAAAGTGCGCCGCCGCAGGCGAGACCCGAATCGGCGATGCCGTCGAGCTGCTGGCCCAGAAGCTGGGGCTGACGCCGGACGAACGCGCGCAGCTACTGCCCAGCGGCAAGCAAACCATGTTCGCTAACCGTGTGCACTGGGCCAAGACCTATCTGGTCAAGGCCGGGCTGGCAGAAGGCACACGCCGAGGCTACTTCCGCATCACAAGCCGCGGACAGGCCGCGCTGGCGGATGCCGCGGCCACGATCAACAACGCCTACCTCGACCAGTTCAAGGAGTTCCAGGACTTCAAGACCAAGGTCAACGAGGCTGAGGGTGCCACCGCGACAACACCGGCGCAGGTGTTGGCGCCATTGAGCACCGAGACTCCGGATGAAGCCCTGCGCAAGGCCCATGGCGCGATCACCGGCGCGTTGGCCGCCGACCTGCTGGACCGCGTGCGCAAGGCCACGCCGACGTTCTTCGAAAAGCTGATCGTCGAGCTACTGCTGGCCATGGGCTATGGCGGCACCTCGGAGGAAGCTGGGCGCGCGCTCGGGCAAAGCGGCGACGACGGCGTCGATGGTGTCATCGACCAAGATCCGCTCGGCGTCGATCAAATCTTCGTCCAGGCCAAGCGCTATGCCGAAGGCAACAACATCGGCGCCGGCGCGATCCGCGACTTCTACGGCGCGTTGAGTTTCAAGAAGGCCCACAAGGGCATCTTCGTCACGACCTCGGCATTCAGCCAGCCGGCCATCGACACCGCGCGCGGCCTCGGGTCACGGATCGTCCTGATCGACGGCCTGCAGCTTTCGAGGCTGATGATTCGCTACAACGTCGGCTGCCGCGATGAGGATGTGCTGCACCTCAAGAAGGTGGATGAGGACTTCTTCGAGGGCTGAACTCGGCAACAGGCCGCGACCGCAGCGAATGGCGCGGTTGCGAGCACGCCGTAACGACGGCTGGCGTTGTTGGGCGTCGAGAACCCACCTGGATAAGCCAGGCGCTCCAAATTCACCAAAGCGCCAGGCACTCAACCCATGTCCGAATCTCTCTAAGACCTGCTGGCCCAACCTGCCGATATCGACATGCGGCTGGCTAAGCTGCAGAACGCCGGCCGCGCCGAGGCAATCTCCGGCGGGGCGCCGCTGGAATCGTTCAGGATCTGAGGCCGACGCCTTCGGTGCGCCACGCCAGCCCTGCGGGGCTGGCCGCAGGGGTCTGCGCCGGCTTGGAAGTTGACATCGCTTGCGGCCTGAGCGTGAAACGGCGTTTGCCGTCGAACGTCTCGAAAACGGCTGGATCGTCGGTGGGCGCCAGGCGGTCGCCCGAACCGAGGCGGTGGGTCGGGCGACCGCCAGTCATGGTCCGCACAATGATGCAGGCTTCGCCGCGCGGGCCCTTGGCTTCAAAACGTTGCGTGTTTGACATGTAACCCCCTTTCGCGTTGCGCTTCGGGCATGGGCCTTCGCGGCAGCGCCAGTATCCGCCGGCCGGCCCACATCACCATCCCTTGATCGGGCGATGGCCATGGACAAGAAAGACTGCCAGCCGATTCGTCAGTTGCTCGCAGCGGCCAAGATAGTTGACGCCGGCCCATAGCCGTCATGCCGCTGGACGAGATGAAACAGCGCAGGCTGCGCGCCACTATCCGCCGCTGGGTGAAAGCCGTCGGCGACGCCGGCCAAGAGATTCCGGACGCTTTGTGTCGGGCTTGGGGAGCGTCGGCTGCGAATCGACCGCAGCGGTCCATTTCTCACCGTCTTTTTGCCCCATAGCTGGGCTATGGGGCTGCAAATCCGGCAAGAACTGCCCTCGCCGGGGCCGATTCTCGCCTTTCGACGCCCCAAGTCCGACAGGCTCTTAGCCTGCCACCGCAACTCTCCCGGCGCGGGCCCGTACCAAAGCCCGACAGTCTCCTAGGGTATACCCGCTTTGCATACGTATGCTATCCCGCCACAATGCATACCTATGCAGGGCAACTTCAACCCCATCCCAGAGGCGACTCGATGCTCAGATACCTGAAACGAGGCAAGGACGTGCAGGTACGCGCGGCCGACGATGCCAAGGTCCGCAACACGGTGGAATCCATCATCCAGGACATCGAATTGCGCGGCGACGAAGCGGTTCACCATTTCAGCCGCCAGTTCGACAACTGGGATCCGGCCGACTTCCGTCTGGCCACTGCCGACATCGAGGCGGCGCGCAAGAGCCTGTCGGCGCGCGAGATCGAGGACATCGCCTTTGCGCAGGCGCAGGTGCGCAACTTTGCGCAGATTCAGCGCGACTCGATGAAAGACGTCGAGGTCGAGACACGGCCGGGTATCGTGCTCGGCCACAAGCACATCCCGATAGACGCTGTTGGTTGTTATATCCCCGGCGGCAAATATCCTCTGCTGGCTTCGGCCCACATGAGTGTGCTGACCGCCAAGGTTGCCGGCGTCAAGCGCGTCGTCGCCACAGCGCCGCCTTACCAGGGCAAGCCGCATCCGGCCATCGTCACGGCGATGAGCATGGCCGGCGCCGACGAGATCCTGGTGCTCGGCGGTGTGCAGGCGGTGGTGGCGATGGCGGTTGGCACGCCGACCATCGCGGCCGTGGACATGCTGGTGGGGCCGGGCAACATGTATGTCGCTGAAGCCAAGCGGCAGTTGTATGGCCGGGTTGGCATCGACCTGTTCGCTGGCCCGACCGAGACCCTGGTGATCGCCGACGATTCGGTGGACGGCGAGCTGTGCGCGGTCGACCTGCTGGGGCAAGCCGAACACGGTACGACGTCTCCCGCCGTGCTGTTGACCAACAGCGAGCAACTGGCCCGCGACACCCTGGTTGAAATCGAGCGCCAACTGCGCATCCTGCCCACCGCCGACATCGCAGCCCAGAGCTGGGCCGAGTATGGCGAAGTGATCGTCTGCGACACGCTAGAGGAGATGCTGGCCAAGGCCGACGAACTTGCCTTCGAGCACGTGCAGGTGATGACGCGTGACCCCGACTGGTTCTTGCATCGCATGAGCAACTACGGCGCGATGTTTCTGGGGCCGCGCACCAACGTCAGCTTTGGCGACAAGGTGATCGGCACCAACCACAAGCTGCCCACCAACCGCAGCGCGCGCTATACCGGCGGCCTGTGGGTGGGCAAGTTCCTCAAGACCTGCACCTACCAGCGCGTGCTGAGCGACGAGGCCAGTGCCGAGATCGGCGCCTACTGCTCGCGCTTGTGCCACATGGAGAACTTTGCGGGCCACGGTGAACAGGCCAACATTCGGGTGCGCCGCTATGGCAAGCGGCCGGATTTGCCGTGGTACCAGCCCGTGCCCGCTGCAGATTGAATATGCTGCCACGCGCCCCTGGCTTCAGAGTGGACGGCCGCCGTGCGCTGGTGACCGGTGCCAGCCGCGGCATCGGCTTGGCTGCAGCTGCAGCGCTGGCTGACGCGGGGGCGGTGGTGACGCTAGCCGCGCGCAGCGCCGCTGAGCTGGACCAGACTTGTGAGCTGATCCGCCAGGCCGGTGGGCAGTGCGACAGCCTGCTGCTGGACGTCACCGACTCAAAGGCCGTGACGGAGCAACTCGCGGCGCGTGAGCCCTATCAGATCCTGGTCAACAACGCCGGGACGAACCGCCCTCGGCCACTGGTCGAAGTCGAAGACAGCGACATCGAAGCCGTGATCGACCTCAACCTCAAGGCGACGCTTTATGTGGCGCGTGCGGTGGCTCGCGGCCTGCTCAAGGCCGGCTTGCCGGGCTCGATCATCAACGTCTCGGCGCAGATGGGGCATGTGGGCAGCCCGCGTCGCACGCTGTACTGCGCCAGCAAACACGCCGTCGAGGGCATGAGCAAGGCGCTGGCCTGGGAACTGGGGCCGGCCAGGATCCGCGTCAACACGCTGTGCCCCACCTTCATCGAAACCGCCCTGACGGCGCCGATGTTTGAA
>JBBQJN010000238.1:0-5969 GCA_038325945.1 Burkholderiales bacterium
AACAGCACCTGCAGGCCGCCTTCACGCATCACCAGCGGCACAAGCACGGCGGCAGGGGACGCGGCCTGTTGTGGATCAAAGCGGGCGCCGTCGCCTGGCAGCTCAGGCGCCCAGAGCGGCAGCGGCGCGGCAAAACGCCGCCGCAGCGCCTGCGGCTGCAGGTGATCTGGCGGCAGCGCTGGCAGGTGGTCATCGACGCCGGCCACCGGCACCGCTTCGGGATCAAGGATGCGCGGCAGCGGGCTCATGGTCGGGATTGTGCGGCGGGCGTGAAAAAGCCGCCTCAAAGGGCGGCTTGGTGGGCGGCGGCGCAGCGGGCGGCGCTGGCGCACCGCCGGCTCAGCTCAGCTCAGCCCAGCTTCTGCGCCTCGCGCGTTCGCTGTCTGGCTGCTGCGCAGCCCGTGGCGCTGACGCGCCGGCTGAGCTTTGCTCAGCCCAGCTTCTGCGTATGCCGCGTTCGCTGTCTGGCTGCTGCGCAGCCCGTGGCGCTGACGCGCCGGCTGAGCTTTGCTCAGCCCAGCTTCTGCGTATACCGCGTTCGCTGTCTGGCTGCTGCGCAGCCCGTGGCGCTGGCGCGCCGGCTGAGCTGCGCTCAGCCCAGCTTCTCTTTAATGCGCGCCGACTTGCCTGAACGCTCGCGCAGGTAGTACAGCTTGGCGCGGCGCACATCGCCGCGGCGCTTGACTTCGATCTTGGCGATCAAAGGGCTGTACAGCTGGAAGGTGCGCTCGACGCCTTCGCCGCTGGAGATCTTGCGCACGATGAAGCTGCTGTTCAGGCTGCGGTTGCGGCGCGCGATGACCACGCCTTCGTAGGCCTGCAGCCGCTTGCGCGTGCCTTCAACCACGTTGACGCTGACGATCACGGTGTCGCCGGGGGCAAAGACAGGGATCGTCTTGTTCAGGCGAACGATCTCTTCCTGTTCGAGTGTGCGGATCAGGTCCACTGGTTTCTCCTGGAGCGATCATGCCGGCGCGGCTGCAACGCCCGGATGGCGCTGCCTTGTTGTGCTTTGGTTGCCCGGTAGAGGATCGAAAAGCCCATTATTATACCGTGCTTGGCGGCGTGCTGGCCGGCAGCGCGCGCAGCGTCTTCTCATCGGCCGCCGACAAGCGCCCTGCAGCGCGCGCGGCGGCAACCAACTCAGGCCGGCGCGATGCCGTCAAGGCCAGAGACTGGTCGCGCCGCCAGCGCTCGATCTGGCCGTGGTGGCCACTCAGCAGCACTGCCGGCACCGGCAATTCACCTTCTCCGGTGGCCAGCCGCTCGGGCCGGCTGTAGTGCGGGCAATCGAGCAGGCCGTCGCTGGCGGAAAAGCTGTCCTGCTGGTGCGATTCGGCGCTCAGCACGCCAGGCTGCAAGCGCGCCAGTGCATCCAAAAGCGCCAACGCCGGCAGTTCGCCGCCCGACAGCACAAAGTCGCCCAGGCTCAGTTCCAGCGTGACATGGCGATTAATCACACGCTGGTCGATGCCTTCGTAGCGGCCACACAGCAGCACCGCGCCGGGGCCGTCAACAGCCTCGGCCATGCTGCGGATCAGCGCCTGCTTGATCGGCGCACCGGTGGGCGTGAAGTGGATCACCGGCAGCGGCGCGCCAGCGGCCAGGCTGCGGTCGGCGCGCACCGCAGCCAGCGCGCGCTCCAGCGGCTCGGCCAGCATCACCATGCCAGGGCCGCCACCAAACGGCCGGTCGTCGACGCGGCGGTAGGCGTCGAGCGCATGGTCGCGCAGCGGCCACAGCCGCACCTCAACCTGGCCGCTGTCATAGGCGCGGCGGGTGATGCCCTGCGTCATGTGCGGCGCAAAGAGCTCGGGAAACAGCGTGATGACGTCGAAGCGCATGCAGCGGCAGCCGTCAAGGCCGAAAGGCCTCAGTAATCCAGGCCCCAGTCGACGCTGATGCGACGCTCGGCCAGGCTGACGCTGTCGATGAAAGCGGCCACGAAGGGGATCAGGCGCTCGCTGGCCTCGCCCTCGGCTCCGCTCGGCGCGCCGGCCGGGCGCAGACGCAGCACGCTGTGCGGGCCGGTGTCGATGAGGCCGACAACCTCGCCCAGCGCTTCGCCCTGGCGGTTGAAGACGGCCAGGCCGATCAGGTCGATCCAGTAGAACTCGCCGTCGCCGGCGGTGGGAAAGTTGGCGCGTGCGATGAAAATGCGCGCGCCCCTCATCGCCTCGGCGGCGTTGCGGTCGGGCAGTTCCTGCGCGGTGGCCACCACGGCATCGCCCTGCACCTTGCTCAGCGTGATGCTCAGCAGTGGCGGAAAACGCGGCGCAACAAGCCGCGCGGGCAAAGCCAACGCAGCCGCCTCGGGTGGCCGGATGAACCAGCGGCTTGAGGCGAACAGCGCGTCAGCGCCCTTGCTGAAGGGCTTGACGCGGATGCCGCCCTTGATGCCCCAGGCACCCGTGACCACTCCAACCTCGATGGCATCGTCGGGCCAAGCCGCACTGTCGGCGGCACCGGGCGCGGCCAGCGTCATGGTGGCAAGCGGCGCGCGGTGTCTGCTGGCTGCTTAGGCGGCAGCGGCAGCGGCGGGGGCGGCGGCGGGAGCCACCTGGGCCTTGACGGCAGTGCTGACCAGACGCTTGACGGTGGGCGACATCTGCGCGCCAACGCCGGTCCAGTAGGTCAGGCGATCAAGCGCAACGCGCAGGGGCTGCTCGGCACCGGCGGCCATCGGGTTGTAGAAGCCGAGGCGCTCAAGGTAGCGCCCATCACGGCGCTCGCGCGAGTCGGCCACCACGATGTTGTAAAAAGGGCGCTTCTTGGCGCCGCCACGAGCCAGTCGGATAACGACCATGATGATGTTCCAATAATTCGTTGTCGACAGCCCAGCCAGGGAGACACTCAAGGCCGATCCATCAGGTCACTGCGCGGACAGGCGGCCTCTAGGGCAAGACCACCGCGACGCACGCAGCACAAAGTTCAGGTTGCACAGCGGGTTCACGCTGCACAGATGTACAGATGTACAGATGTACAGATGCACAGATGCACACTGCTGCACTGTGCTATTGCTCACTGCGCCATTGCACACCGTGCTATTGCTCACTGTGCTCTTGCTATTCCGGCGCCGTAGATACGCGGGCATCTGCTGCCCGCCGTCGCCGAAAACCGAGCATTATAAACTGACGATGCCCGATTCCCGCGGCGTCATCTTCCAAACATGCCTTCAACCGCTGCGCTGCTGCGCCCCAGCACTCCGACCGACCTGCCGGCCATCACTGAAATCTATGCCGAGGCTGTGCGCAACGGCACCGGCACATTTGAGCTGGATCCCGCACCCGACCAGGCCGAAATGGCACGGCGCCGCGACGATGTGCTGGCCAAGGGCCTGCCCTGGCTGGTGGCCGAAATTGACGGCCAGGTGCTGGGCTATGCCTATGCCAACCACTTCCGACCACGCCGTGGCTACCGATTTTGTGTCGAGAACTCGATCTACCTGCATCCCGAAGCCCGCAGCCGCGGCCTGGGCCGGCTGCTGCTGACCGAGCTGATGGGCCGCTGCGAGGCCGCCGGTGCGCGGCAGATGCTGGCGGTGATCGGCGACTCGCAGAACATCGGCTCGATTGCGCTGCACGCGGCGCTGGGCTTTGAGCACACCGGCGTACTCAAGTCGGCGGGCTGGAAGTTTGACCGCTGGCTCGATGTGATCCTGATGCAGCGCGGCCTGGGCAGCGGCGACAGCCAACCCGGCAGAGACCTCAGTTGATGACCACCCACGCCAAATCCAAGACCCTTGCCGCCTGGCTGGCGCTGCTCACCGGTACGCTGGGCGGCCACCGCTTCTACCTCTACGGCTGGCGCGACCGCTGGGCCTGGCTACACCCGCTGCCCACGCTGCTGGGCCTGGGCGGCGCGGTGCGCATGAGCAACCTGGGCCAGGACGACCACGCCGCCTGGTTGCTGATTCCGCTGCTCGGGCTGATGCTGGCGGTGGCCATGCTGTCGACCATTCTGATCGGCCTGACCCCCGACGAGCGCTGGGCCGAGCGCCACCACCAGCCGTTGCGTGCCACCCGCTGGGGGCCGGTGATCGCGGTGATCGTCGCGCTGATGGCCGGCGGCATTGTGCTGATGGGCACACTGGCCTTTGGCGGCGAGAAGTTCTTCGTCTACCAGCGACTGAGCGGCGGCTGAGAGACTGAGAGGCAATCGGATGCACCCGCGTAAGCCCCCAAAACAGGTTCAAACCAGGCGCAAAGCACAGCCGGGGTGGGGCCCCGGCGAGCATTTGCAACAACGAGTAGGCCTGTTTTGGGGGCTTACCCGTAGGGCCGGGGTGGCCAAGGGCCCTGCGCGGCGTTGCATCGCTTGCCCGGACGTCAGTCCGGGCTGCGCGCCGCGCCTTGCTCAGAGCCCTTGGTCACCCCGGCGCGGGCGCATCCGATGACCTCTCAGTCTCTGAGCCGCCCTCTCCCGTTGCATGCGTCATGATCGGGGCCTGTTCCACCCCGAGCGCATGCCATGCAGATCCAGTTTCTTGGTGCCGCCGACAGCGTCACTGGTTCACGCCATTTGGTGACCCTGGGTGAGCGCCGCATCCTGCTCGATTGCGGCCTGTTCCAGGGCTACAAGACGCTGCGCGAGCGCAACTGGGCGCCGCTGGCGGTGCCGCCGCGCGAGATCGACGACGTCGTGCTCAGCCATGCCCACCTCGACCACAGCGGCTGGCTGCCGGGGCTGGTGAAAGCAGGATTTCGTGGCCGCATCCATGCCTCGCCCGCCACTTGCGACCTGGCCCGGGTGCTGCTGCTCGACAGCGCGCACCTGCAGGAAGAGGACGCGCGCCGCGCCAACCGCTACGGCTACTCGCGCCATGAGAGAGCGCTGCCGCTCTACACCCGCGCCGACGCCAAGAAGGCGCTGGCGATGTTGGTGCCGCTGCTGCCCGGCCGCTGGCGCGCGCTGGGCGATGTCGAGGCTCAGCTGACGCCGGTGGGCCATTTGCTGGGCGCCTGCGCGGTATCGCTGCGCCACGCCGGCCAAACGCTGGCCTTCTCGGGCGATCTGGGCCGAGACGCCGACCTGCTGATGCCGCCGCCGCAGCCGCTGGCCACGGCCGATGTGCTGCTGGTTGAATCAACCTACGGCAACCGGCAGCATCCGCCGGCTGGCGACGCACCGGCCGAGCTGGCGCAGATCATCCGCGACACCATCGCCCGTGGTGGCAAGGTGCTGCTGCCCAGCTTTGCGGTGGGCCGGGCGCAGGCGCTTCTGCTGGTGCTGCAGCGGCTCAAGCGGGCCGGCGAGATCCCCGACCACCTGCCGATCTACCTGGACAGCCCGATGGCGATCGAGGCGACAGCGCTGTACACCCAGCACCGCAAGCTGCTGCGCGTGCCGCAGCGTGAGATGGCCACGCTGTGCGACGGCGTGCGCATGGTCAACACGGCGGCGCAATCGATGCGGCTGTCGGCCTCGCGCATGCCGGCGGTGATCATCTCGGCCAGCGGCATGGCCACCGGCGGGCGTGTGCTGCATCACCTCAAGGTGATGGCACCTGACGACCGCCACCACATCGTGTTTGCCGGCTTTCAGGTTGGCGGCACGCGCGGCGCGCACATGGTGGCCGGCGCCAGCGAGGTGAAGATCCACGGCGAATATGTGCCGGTACGGGCCGCCGTGAGCTCGATGCAGGGCTTCTCAGGCCATGCCGACGCCGATGAACTGCTGGCCTGGCTGGGCCGGCTGCCGGCGCCGCCACGGCAGACTTTTGTGGTGCATGGCGAGCCCGATGCCGCCGATACGCTGCGGCTGCGCATCAAGGACCAGCTGGGTTGGCAGGTGCGCGTGCCGCAGCACGGCGAGGTGGTAAACCTTTGAACCTAGAAACCGCAGTTGACCGCTTGTCTCCGCTGGCTACACCGCATGAATTCTGGCTTTCGCAGCCACGACCACCTTCACCTCTTGGGTGACAGCGCTACGCACCCGATTGAGCCGCACTGGCGCACGCTGGCGGCGTT
>JBBQJN010000239.1:0-5968 GCA_038325945.1 Burkholderiales bacterium
TGGACGGTGAAGACATCCTGTCGAAAAAACTCGACGTTTCGCTGGTACGCGCCAAGATCGGCATGGTGTTCCAGAAGCCCACGCCCTTCCCGATGTCGATCTACGACAACATCGCCTTCGGGGTCCGCCTGTTCGAGACGCTGCCGCGGGCGCAGATGGACGAGCGTGTGGAGTGGGCGCTGAAGAAGGCTGCGCTTTGGGGTGAGGTCAAGGACAAACTCACCCAGAACGGCTCCAGCCTGTCGGGTGGCCAGCAGCAGCGGCTGTGCATTGCGCGCGGCATCGCCATCAAGCCCGAGGTGCTGCTGCTCGACGAGCCTTGTTCGGCGCTGGACCCGATCTCGACTGGCAAGATCGAGGAGCTGATCGACGAGCTCAAGCATGATTACACGGTGATGATCGTCACCCACAACATGCAGCAGGCGGCGCGCTGCAGCGACTACACCGCCTACATGTACCTCGGCGACCTGATCGAGTTCGGGCCCACCAACGACGTCTTCACCAAGCCCAAGTGCAAGGACACCGAGGACTACATCACCGGCCGCTTCGGCTGATGCGGGATCTGCCCCACGCGCTCCTACGACTCAAGGCTCAAGGAACTACCCCATGACCGAAAAGCACCTCTCGACCCAGTTCGATAATGAACTCTCCGGCATCTCCACCCGCGTGCTTGAGATGGGCGGTTTGGTGGAGTCGCAGGTGGCGCAGTCGGTGTTCGCGCTGACGCAGTTCAATGACGAGACCGCCTCGCTGGTGCTCAAGCAGGAGGAGCGCGTCAACGCGATGGAGATCGAGATCGACCGCGACCTGTCGTCGATCATCGCCCGCCGCCAGCCCACCGCACGCGACCTGCGGCTGCTGATCGCCGTGTCCAAGACCATTGCCAACCTTGAGCGCATCGGCGACGAGGCGGCGCGTATCGCACGCACCGTGCAGCGCTTGCTGAACTCGGGCGTGTCGAGCCGCATGCGGCTGCCGGTGGGTGACCTGACTTACGAGTGCGAGCTTGCCACCAAGCAGCTGCGCAAGGTGCTCGACGCCTTCGCCCGTCTGGACGTCAACGCCGCCATCGACGTGCTCAAGCACGACGACAAGATCGACCAGGAGTTCGAAGGCCTGATGCGCAAGCTGATCACCTACATGATGGAGGATCCGCGCACCATCTCGTCGGCGATCGACCTGGTGTTCGTGGCCAAGGCCATCGAGCGCGTGGGCGACCATGCCAAGAACCTGGCCGAGCAGATCATCTACATCGTCAAGGGCACCGACGTGCGGCACAACCCTGTGCATGCCGTCGAGAATCTGGTGCGCTGAGATGAGGAGACCCAGCCCATGAGCCGAATCGTGGTGGTCGAAGATGAATCGGCGATCGCCGAGCTCATCGCCATCAATCTGCGCCATGCCGGCCACCAGGTGACGCTGGCGGCCACCGCCGAGCAGGCCCAGCGCGCCATCGACGCCGTGCTGCCCGACCTGGTGGTGCTCGACTGGATGCTGCCAGGCCAGTCCGGCCTGGCGCTGGCACGCCAGTGGCGCACGGCTGAGCGCACCCGAGAGCTGCCGGTGATCATGCTCACCGCGCGCGGCGAGGAGGCCGACAAGGTGGCTGGGCTGGACGCCGGTGCCGACGACTACCTCACCAAGCCCTTTTCCACCAGCGAGCTGATGGCGCGTATCCGCGCGGTGCTGCGCCGCAAGGCGCCCGAGGCGCTGCAGGAGGCGGTTGAGGTGGCGGGTCTGCGGCTGGACCCCGCCACCCGGCGCATCAGCCGGCGCATCGCCAGCGGCGAGGTCGACCTCAAGATGGGCCCGACCGAGTTCAGGTTGCTGCACTTTCTGATGACCCATCCCGAGCGCGTGCACAGCCGGCCGCAGCTGCTTGACCGGGTTTGGGGCGACCATGTTTTCATCGAGGAGCGCACCGTGGACGTGCACGTCATGCGCCTGCGCGAAGCGCTGGCGCCGGCGCAGGCTGCCGGCATGATCGAGACGGTGCGCGGCGCCGGCTACCGATTGACCCAGCACCTCAGCGCGGTGACGGCTTGATCCTGGCCAAGCCGCGAGCCTGAAGCTTGGACTGGTTGCTGCTGCGGCTGCTGGCCGCCTTGCTGGCCCTGGTGCTTGGGGGCGCGTTTGGCTTCCTGGCGGGCGCGGCGCTGGGTGTGGCCGACGCCGGCGCAGTGATCGGCGCGTTGCTGGGTGTGGGTGCCAGCGTGCTGCGCGATGCCTTGCGTGCCGGGCGGCTGCTGCGCTGGTTGCGCGACGAGCGCGCGGCCGATGCGCCGCGCGACGCCGGCTTGTGGGGCGAAATGGGCTACCGCATCGAGCGGCTGTTGCGCGCTCGTGATCAGGCGCTGGTGCTTGAGCGCAAGCGGCTGGACGAGTTTCTGTCGGCGATCGAGGCCTCGCCCAACGGCGTGCTGCTGCTCGACGCCGACGACCAGATCGTCTGGTGCAGCGCGGTGGCGGCCGACCACCTGGGGCTCGATCCGCGGCGTGACCTGGGCCAGCCCATCACCAACCTCGTGCGCGCGCCCGCCTTCGTGGCCCACCTCCAGCAGGGCCACGAGGCCTGGGGCGAGCCCATCACCGCCGCCGCGCCGGGCGGCCAGGGCAACCTGCAGATCGTGGTGCGCGCCTATGGCGACCTGCAGAAACTGGTGATCACCCAGGATGTGACCGAGCGATTGCGCGCCGAGGCCATGCGCCGAGATTTCGTTGCCAATGTCTCGCATGAAATCCGCACGCCCTTGACGGTGCTGGCCGGCTTCGTCGAGACCATGGCCAGCCTGCCGCTGTCCGAGGCCGAGCGCTCGCGCGTGCTCAAGCTGATGCAGCAGCAGGCCGACCGCATGCAGTTGCTGGTGTCCGACCTGCTGTCGCTGGCCCAGCTCGAAGGCAGCCCGCGTCCGCCAACCGACCGTTGGGTGGCGCTGTTGCCACTGCTACAGCGTGTGGTGGCCGATGGCCGCACGCTGTCGGCCGGCCGCCATGTGATCGAGCTGGCCGAGTCGGCCGAGCCGGCCGCGATAGAGTTGGCAGGCCTGGAGTCCGAACTGTTCAGCGCCGTGACCAATCTGATCACCAATGCCGTTCGCTACACCCCCGAGGGTGGCCAGATTCACATCGCCTGGCGCGATCACGGCGACGGCTCGGGCGAGATCGAGGTGCGCGACACCGGCATTGGCATCGCCCGCGAGCATCTGGGCCGGCTCACCGAGCGCTTCTACCGCGTTGACGGCAGCCGATCGCGCGATACCGGTGGCACCGGCCTGGGGCTGTCGATTGTCAAGCATGTGATGCAGCGCCATGGTGGCGCGCTCGAGATCAGCAGTGAACCCGGCAAGGGCTCGTGTTTTCGCTTGTTGCTGCCGGCCAGCCGCGTGCGCGAGGCGGCAGCGTCGTCGCTCAGCGTGATGGCGCTGCCGGGTTGAGGGCGGCGGCAATGCCGCGCCGATAGAGCACCAGCTCCTCGTTGCGGTCGGTGGGGCGACGGGCGCGACCCAGCTCGTGCCAGCCCGCCGCACCGCGCGCCGCGGCCAGCGCAATGCCGGCATCGACGCCCGGGCCGCGCAGCGCGCTGGCCTGTAGCAGCAGCTGGCAAGCACCCTGGTCGGCATCGGGCCTGGCATCAACGCGCCAGCGGCCATGGAACTCGAGCGCCGCCACCAGCGAACGGTTGGCCTGCGGCGCCGCAATGCAGTGTGCGGCCGATGGTGTCCCCAGCAGCGGCAGCAAGCGCTCGACCAGCGGCCGATTGCTGCGGCCGTAGTCGAGCAGAGGCAGCCACAGCGTCATCAACAGCAGCCAGCACAAGGCCACGCCACCGGCGGGCAGTACCAGGCTCTTCCAGATCACCTCGCGGTGACGGCCGGTACGCCAGCGCACCAGGCCCAGCCACGCGGCGCTGGCCAGCAGCGCCAGCGCCAGCGCGCTGCCTGACCAGACGCTCTGGAAGCCGGGCGCCAGACGCAGCACAGTGGCCATCGCGCGCTCGGGCGAACCGGTCTGCATCGCCGCGTAAAAGATCCAAATGGTCACCGCGCAAGCACTGAAGAAGAACACCGAGAACCAGTCGATCGCCGCCGTGCTGCCGCGCTGCAGCGTAGGCAGCGCAAACGCTGCCAGCACAGCCAGCCCGGGCAAGGCCAGCATCAAGGCGCGCTCTGAACCGTCCATCGCGATGCAGGACAGCAGTGCCACGCTCAGCACCAGCAGGGGAATCGCCAGGTGGCGCTGCGCCAGATGATGCCGCCAGCGCCACAGCGTCCACAGCAGCAGTGGCCAGGCAGGCCAGAGAAACCACAGCAGCAGCTTTGCCGTCGAAATGACGTCGAAATCGGTCGCCACGCGCCAGGCCCAGCTGCCCGCCGGCCAGGCCAGCAGCGCGGCTGCGACGCTGGCCGCAGCCAGCCAGGGGGTGAGCGAGCGCAGGCCGTTGTCGCGGCTGCGCCAGCTCAGCCAGCAGGCACCGATGCCCAGTGCCAAACTCATTGCCGGCGCACCGCAGGCCGACAGAGCCGGCAGCGCCAGCAGCACGCCGATGCGTGCCGCGGCCGTGCGCCGGGGCGCGGCGGCCAGCGCCCATTGCAGGCAGGCCACAGCGGCCAGTTGCGCCAGCTCGGGCGTGGTTTCGTGGCCGAGTTGCAGCAGGCCCAGCGTGGCGATCGCCAGCAGCAGGGCGCCATCGGCGATGGCCCGCGCATAGTCCACCGGCGAGGCTTCGCCGCCAAAGGCCAGCGGCAGTGGCTGTGCGGCCTCACTGCGCGCCAGTTGAAAGCAGGCGTACCAGACCGCGACCAAGGTGAGCACCAGCAGCAGCGCAAACGGCAGCCGCGCCGCCAGCGCCGGATCGATCCAGCCGCGCCCGGCCATGATCGCCAGCGCGCCTATCCAGTGCGGCAGCAAGGCGTCGGCGGTGGGTACGCCACCCAGCGCCGGCGCCAGCCAGGGCGCGCGGCCCTCGGCCAGGGCCAGCATCTGGCCAAAGGCATTGAGATCGGCGCCGCGCCAGGGGTCGCGGCCGAACAGTCCGGGCAGCACATACGCGGCGCAAAACAGCAGCAAGGCCAGCCGCGGCAGGCGGCGTACGGCATCCTGGGTGACCAGGGCGGGGTTGGTCTTGGCAGTCACCGCGGCATGATAGAAGGCCAGCCAGAAGGCCGGCCGAGACAGGCCGGTCGCAGACAAGAAAAAGGGCAGCCTGGGCTGCCCTCGGTGCTGGCCCCGCCGCTGTGAGCGGCGCAGCGCAAGTTGGCGTTCAGCTCGACTTTTTGTTGATGCCGAGGCTGGCAAACTTGTTGCGGAACTTCTCGACACGGCCGCCCAGGCTGTCGATGCTCTTCTGCGTGCCGGTGTAGAAGGGATGGGTTTCGCTGGTGGTTTCCAGCTTCACCAGCGGCAGCGTGCGGCCGTCTTCCAGCTTGACGGTTTCCTTGGTGTTCACCGTCGAACGGGTAACGAACTGGAAGCCATTCGATTGGTCGACGAAGCAGACGTCGCGGTAGTTGGGGTGAATGCCGTCTTTCATGGGAAACCTCTGATCGCTGTATTGCCGGAAGCCACGCTGCACCACGCCGCGCACTTTCCGTGGGTGCGGAAAACCGCTGAGTATAGCGTGGTGACAGGTGCGCTGGCTGGTACTTTGGCTGGCGCGGTCGCTAGGAGCCTGTCGGGCTTGGGGCGTCGATAGCGAGAATCGGCCCCAGTGAGGACAGTTCTTGCCGGATTTGCAGCCCCATAGCCCAGCTATGGGGCAAAAAGACAGTGAGAAATGGACCGCTGCGGTCGATTCGCAGCCGACGCTCCCCAAGCCCGACAGGCTCCTAGCCGCCGCGACGCATCATGTCGAAAAAGTCGAGGTTGTTCTTGCTCGCCTTCATCTTGTCGAGCATGAACTCCATCGCCTCGATCTCGTCCATGTTGTAGAGCAGCTTGCGCAAGATCCAGGTCTTTTGCAGGATCTCGG
>JBBQJN010000240.1:0-5961 GCA_038325945.1 Burkholderiales bacterium
GCCAAAGAGAAAACCCTCCATCGCTGCGGCCACCGTACCGGAATACAGCGTGTCGTCGCCCATGTTGGCGCCCTGGTTGATGCCCGAGAGCACCAGGTCGGGCTTGTAGCCCAGCAGGCCGGTCAGCGCCACATGCACGCAATCCGAAGGCGTGCCGTTGACAAAGCGCACACCGGGGTGCGCGGCGCCGGCGGCAAACACCTGCAGCGGCCGATTGAGCGTCAGCGCGTTGGAGGTGCCACTGGCGTTTTGCTCGGGCGCGATGACCTCGATCTCGCCCAGGCCCTGCACGGCGGCCACCAGCGCTGACAGCCCGGGGGCCAGGTAACCGTCGTCGTTGGCAATGAGGATGCGCATGGGGAGGCGATTGTAGGCACCGGTCACCCGCGTGACGGGACAGCCGCCCGGCCGATGCCTATCATCGACCGCAGTTCCTGCGTGCGCTGCGCACGCCCACCGCCATCGAGAGGATTCCCCATGCATGCCTGGATTTGCAATAACCCCACCGGCATCGACAGCCTGCAATGGCAAGAACTGCCCACGCCAGCACCGCAGGCCGGCCAGGCCCTGGTGTCGGTGAAGGCTGCGAGCCTGAACTTCCCTGACATCCTGATCGTGCAGAACAAGTACCAGTTCAAGCCCGCGTTGCCCTTTGTGCCGGGCAGCGAGTTTGCCGGCATCGTCGAGGCCGTCGGCTCCGGCGTCAGCCATGTCAAGCCGGGCGACCGCGTGGCCACCGTGGCCGGCACCGGCGGCTTTGGCAGCCATGCCCTGGTGCCGGCCGAAAAACTGGTGCCGCTGCCCGAGGGCATGTCGTTCGAGCATGGCGCGGCCTTTTTGATGACCTACGGCACCACCCAGCATGCGCTGCTAGACCGCGGCGCGTTGCAGCCCGGCGAGACCGTGCTGGTGCTGGGTGCGGCCGGCGGCGTCGGTACCGCTGCGGTGCAAATCGCCAAGGCCGCAGGCGCGCGTGTGATCGCCGCCGCCTCCACCGACGAGAAATGCCAGCTGTGCCGTGAGATCGGCGCCGACGCCACCATCAACTACAGCACCGAGAACATCCGCGATGCGCTGAAGGCGCTGACCGGCGGCAAGGGCCCCGACCTGGTCTACGACCCGGTGGGCGGCGACTTGGCCGAACCGGTGTTTCGCTCGATCGCCTGGCGCGGCCGCTACCTGGTGGTGGGTTTTGCCGGTGGCGGCATCCCGGCGCTGCCGCTGAACCTGATGCTGCTCAAGGGCGCGTCCGTGGTCGGCGTGTTCTGGGGTGACTTCGTGCGTCGCGAACCGCAGGCCTTCGCCCGCGACATGCAGCAACTCGGCCAGTGGTACGCCGAGGGCAAGGTGCGCCCGGTGATGGACCAGACGCTGCCGATCTCCGAACTGATGGCCGCCTATGCGCGCATGGCTGCACGCCAGGTTGTCGGCAAGCTGGTGCTGACGCATGCGTCGTAGAAGCGTTTGAAGGCCTGCCGGGGTTGGTGCACGCATCCCCCCTCGGCCGGATACCCGTCGCCAGGGTTCTGCGCTAGCATCAGCGACGGGAGAAAAAAGCATGGCGGTCAAGGTACTCATACTCGAAGACAACCCCGTGGCACGCAGCTTCCTGTGCCGCGTGGTGCGTGAGAGTTTCAGCGACAACATCGCCATCACCGAGGCCGGTGACCTGGAAACCGCGCGTGGCCTGATCAGCATTGCCGGCGGCCCCAGTGGCCTGCACGGCGTTGACCCCTTCAAGCTGATCATGGTCGATCTTGAGCTGCCCGACGGCAACGGCATGGAATTGCTGGCCGAGTTGACGCACTACCCGGCCACCAAGATCGTCACCACGCTGTACTCGGACGACGATCATTTGTTCCCGGCGCTGCAGCGCGGCGCCGACGGCTATCTGCTCAAGGAAGACCGCTTCGAGGTGCTGGTCGAAGAGTTGCAGAAGATCGTGCGTGGCCAGCCGCCCTTGTCGCCGGCCATTGCGCGCCGGCTGCTGACCCACTTTCGCCATGGCGGCCGCGCCCTCAACGGTGACAACAGCGCGCCTGATTCGGGCTTCAGCTCATCGCAGGGCTTCTCCACCACCAGTTCGCCGGTGCCCATCGGCAAGGTGCCTGACCACGAGCGGCTGACCCCGCGCGAAAGCGAAGTGCTCACCTACCTGAGCAAGGGCTTCACGATCAAGGAGATCGCCAGCCTGATGGGCATCAAGTGGTTCACCGTCAACGACCACATCAAGTCGATTTACAAGAAGCTCAATGTGTCGAGCCGCGCCGAAGCCGCGGTGCTGGCCACCAAACAAGGCCTGGTCTGACTGCGGCGCTGCGGCCACTGGCCTGACGCCATGGCCCCGCCGCCGCCCACTCGGCCGCAAGGCGGTGCAGCGGTGCCAATAGCCGCTGAAACCCGCGCTTTACAGGCCGGTGCTTCACAAGCCAGTGCTTCACGAGCCCCTAGCTCTCCAACCACAGCGTCATTGGCCCAGCGCAGGCGCCAACGCGGCCGCTTGCCTGCGGATCGAGCGCGCAGCTTGCTGCTGCTCAGCCTGCTGGGCGCCGCAGTGGTGGTGCTGTGGCTGCGTTTGCTGGCAAGCACGCCGCATTGGCCGCTGGTGCTGCGGCCGGTGGATGGTGGCGGCATCGCCCTGATCGCCAGCAGCGAACCCCGGTTGAAGAGCGCGCTTGGCCAAGGCTTGATCTGGCTGCAGTTGGCCGACGGCCGACGCCTTGAAGCCGCCGACGCGCTGCTGCCACGATCACCGCGCTGGATCGTTGACGATGTGAGTCGGCAGCAACTGCTCGCCATGCGCCTGCAGTTGGCACAGGCTACGCAGCAGGGTCCCATGCTGCTGCAGTTTGCCGATGGCGCGGCGCTGGAATTGGCGCCCAGGCCGCGCGGCCTGGGCCAGCTTGGCGGCCAAAGCTGGGCCATGAGCGGGCTGGCGCTGGTGCTTTACTTGGCCGGCGTGGTGGTGGTGGTGGCGCGCCCCGGTCGGGCATCACTGATGTACGGCCTGCTGACGCTGACGCTGTGCGTCAACCTGTTGCTGATCAGTGAAGAGGGTCTGCCTGGCATCGGCCTGCCCGAGGCCCTGGTGCTGAATTACCTGCCGCTGCGTTTGCTGATCGACTGCCTTTCCGCTGCGGCGCTGCTGCACGTGATGTTGGTTTACCCACGCCGTCAGCCAGGCGCCGGGCGCAGCATTGCGCTCGGCTGGTCACTCGCTGGCTTGAGCTTCATCTGGCTCTGGCTGGCCGAGCCAGCCGGCCTGTGGTGGTGGACGCAAGGCCTGCTGATCGGCTATGGACTGAGCGCCGCTGCGGTGCTGCGACGCCGGCCCGGCCAGGCCATCAACCCGATGGCCCGCTTGCTGCAGCGCCTGGTGTTGGCGGGCACAGCCACCTTGATGCTGCTGAGCCTGGCGATCGCCACCGCAGCGCGCGACGGCGTGCCGCAGTTCCATCTCGCGACCATCGGCTCGGTGGTCTGGCTGGTGTTTTTTGCCTCCTTGCTGATGCTTGGCCCGTTCCTGTCCAGATCGCAGCAGGTGTTGCGTGAGTTCATGCTGCTGGCCGGCGTGGCCACCATCGCCGCCTCACTGGATCTGCTGCTGCTGGCGCTGTTGCCACTGTCGCCGCTGGTCTCGCTGCTGCTGGCGCTGGCGCTGTCTTTGTTGCTCTATGCGCTGGCCAGACCCTGGCTGCGTGGCCAGCTGGCGGGCCAGAGCACGCTGAGCGCCGAACGCATGTTTGATCGCCTGTACCGCGTTGCCCGCGAACTGGAGCAAGCGCCCGAGCACGCGGACAAGCTATTGATCGGCCTGTTGCGCGAGGTTTTTGATCCGCTGGAGGCCAGTTGCGTGGCGCGGCCAGTGTCGCGGGTACAGGTGATTGGCGATGGCTCGACGCTGGTCTTGCCGATACCTCTGCTGCCAGGCGGCGAGCCGGGCGCCATCGTGCTGCGCTATGCGCGGCGTGGCCGCCGCCTCTTCACCGAGGGTGATCGTGAGCTGTGCGCGCAGATGCTTGAGCAATTGCGGCGCGCCGTGGCTTACGACGGTGCAGTGGAGCGCGGCCGCAGCGAGGAGCGCATGCGCATCGCGCAAGACCTGCACGACGACATCGGCGCGCGCTTGCTGACGCTGATGTACAAGGCGCCCAACCCCGAAATCGAGGAGTACATCCGCCACACGCTGCAGGATCTGAAGACCCTGACCCGCGGCCTGGCCGCCTCGAACCACCGGCTGAGCCACGCCGCCGCCGAATGGAAAGCCGACATCAGCCAACGCCTGAGCGCCGCGGGTTGCGACTTGCAATGGAGCTTCTTGACCGATGCCGACCTCAACCTGACGATGGTGCAGTGGTCGGCGCTAACCCGCGTGCTGCGCGAGCTGGTCAACAACATCCTGACCCATGCCCAGGCCAGCCGGGTTGAGATCAAGATGCATTTGGAGCAGGGCCGCTTGACGCTGGACGTCAGCGATGACGGGCGCGGCACGGCGCCGCAAGCCTGGTCGCACGGCCTGGGCCTGGGCGGCGTGCGCAAGCGCGTAAAGCTGCTGGGCGGCCAGGTGCACTGGCTGCAGCGCGACGGCGGCGGTATCCGCTGCGAGGTGCGGGCCGAGTTGCGCGGTGAGCCACCATCAGCGGCCTGATCAGCGGCCTGACCAGCGAGCCTGATCCGCCGCCAGCGCTGCCGGCTCGGCGGCTCAGCCGGGCGTCAGCCGCTGGTGGATCAGCATGGCCGCGGCCAGGTCTTCCAGCGCCGTGCCCACCGACTTGAAGACCGTGCGCTCTTCGCCAGTAAGGCGGCCGGCGGCCCGGCCTGAGGCCAGCGCAGCCAGGTCGGCGCAGACATCGGCGGCGGCAAAGACGCCGCGCGACATCGGGCCGAGCAAGTCACCGCTCTTGGCCAACGCCTCGTCGGTATCGACATACAGCCGCGCGCCGGCAAAGCAGGCGTCATCGGCCTCGCGCATGGCCGGCGTGAAGCTGCCGATGAGGTCGAGGTGGCTGCCGCGCCGAAGCCAGGCGCCCTGCACCACCGGCTCGGTGGTCAGCGTGGCGCAGCTGACGATGTCGGCCTCGGCCACTGCGGCCGGCAGGCTGGCCGCCGACCTGGCATCAAAGCCCTGGCGGCACAGCACGGCGGCCAGCGCTGCGCTGCGCTCGGGCGCACGCGCCCAGACCGTCACACGCTCGATCGGCCGCACCACGCGGTAGGCCGCTGGCAACAGCCCGGCCACCTGGCCAGCGCCGACCAACAGCAGATGACTGGCTCCGGCCGGCGCCAGCCATGACGCCGCCAGCGCCGAGGCAGCGGCCGTGCGGCGCGCGGTGATCTGGTCGCCGTCTAACCAGGCCAGCGGCGCGCCGCTGAGCGCGTCGTAAAGCAGATAGGTCGAATGCAGCGCCGGCAGGCCACGCGCCGCGTTGCCGGGTGCAATGTTGACCGTCTTGACACCGTAGTAGCGCCCCGGCAGCCAGGCCGGCATGATCAGCGAGGTCAGCGAGGCCAGCGAGCAGCCGTCAGCGTTGTGCAGCTCATGGACATGGCGACGTGGCACCTCGCAGCCGCTGGCGAACAGGGCGCGCAACGCCGGGATCAGTCGATCGAAAGGCAAGGCCTCGCGGGTAGCAGCAGCATCCAGCATCTTCATGGCGTGGGCTCAGAGGTTGAGAGGCAATCCCATGGGCCCACGCCGGGGTGGTGAAGGGCCCTGAGCAAGGCGCAGCGCGACGCTCGGACTCACGTCCGAGCTAGCGATGCAACGCCGCGCAGGGTCCTTGACCACCCCGGCCCTACGGGTAAGCCCGCAAAACAGCCCCACTCGTCGTTGCAAATGCTCCCTGGGTCCCAAACCCAGGTCCGCTTTGCGCCTAGATTGGAGCCGTTTTGCGGGCTTACGTGGGCCCATGGGATTGCCTCTCAACCTCTCAGTCGGGTGCGTAGCGCTGTCACCCAAAA
>JBBQJN010000241.1:0-5952 GCA_038325945.1 Burkholderiales bacterium
TCCGCCCTGCCAGGCCAGGTTGCCCCAGCCGATCACCTGGTCGCGCCACAACAGCGGCAGCGCGTAATAGCCGCGCAAGCGCTGCGCCGCCGGCGTATAGGCCTCGAAGCGGTAGGCCCAGCCCCACAGCAGCTCGAAGCGGCGGCGATCCCAGACGATGGGGTCGAACGGCGCCAGCAGGTGCACAGTGTCTTGCTGCGCGCGGGCCGCATGGCGGGCCGCCGCCGGGTTCTCGCCGGCAGGCCAGAGCCAGGTCAGACCCGCCACCTGGGCCTGCGGCAGGCGCTGCCTGGAGCGGGCCACGGCGGCGGCCCGCAGCGGCCGCCATTGCGGCGCGCCGCCGGCCAGCCGCATCACCAGCTGGCTCAGCGAGAAAGCGGGCAGCGGCGCGTATTTGGCGACGATCACGTCGACCAGCGCGTCCATCGCCGCCACCGGGTCGGGCGCAGTGGCATCCACCGGCCGCGGTGCAAACAGCCGCACGCCACCCTCGCGCCGGGCGATGCGCAACAGGCCGCGGTAATGCATGGCGTCGAGCAACTGCGTGCTGGCATTGGACGAGCCGCCAAACCAGTTCTGCGCCTTGCCCTGTTGGAACTGCGCATCCACCTCGCGCGGATGCACTACGCCGCGCTCGCGCACAAAGTCCAGCACCGCCGCTGCCTGCTGGTGCTGGCGGGTCGTCCAGACCGTGCGCGGCTGGCGCGGATGCATCAGCGCCTGGGTGGCGCGCGGTAGAAAGCCGTAGTTGACGAAGAAGTCTTCCTCGATGTCGAGCCGGGCGTAGCGCGCCTCCAGATCGCCGGCGCGGTAGCCGGCGACGCGGTGGCGCAGCGTCAGGTCTTGTGCCCGCGCCGGGGCGCGGATCGGGTCGGCCTGCACAAAGCCCAGGCGCCGTATCGCCTGGCCCAGCGTGGTGGGCGTAAACAGCGTGCGTGCCACCGCATGGTGGCGCAGGTGATCGAGCGTGAGGGGTACGGCCATGGCCGGCAGCCTAGCAGCGGCAGCGGCTGGGGCCGGGGCGACAATCAAGACCCTGCCGCCACCTTTGATCCTTGCCGCCATGAAAGCCATCGGAACCCCACTCTCCCCCCACGCCACCCGGGTTCTGCTGCTGGGCAGCGGCGAGCTCGGCAAGGAAGTGCTGATCGCGCTGCAGCGACTGGGCGTGGAGACGATTGCGGTTGACCGCTATGCCAACTCCCCCGGCCAGCAGGTGGCGCACCATGCCCGCACCATCACGATGAGCGACCCGCAGGCGCTGCGGGCGTTGATCGAGGCTGAGCAGCCCGACCTGGTGGTGCCCGAGATCGAGGCCATCGCAACAAAGGTGCTTGAGGCGCTGGAGGCCGAAGGCAAAATCCGCTGCACCCCCACCGCCCGCGCCGCGCGGCTGACGATGGACCGCGAAGGCATCCGCCGCCTCGCCGCCGAGACGCTGGGCCTGCCGACCAGTGCCTACCGCTTCTGCGACTCGCTGCAAGAACTGCAGGCGGCGATCGATGGCCCGAATGGAGAAACAGGCGTGGGCTACCCCTGCATCGTCAAGCCGGTGATGAGCAGCTCGGGCAAAGGACAGAGCAAGATCGACGGCCCGGCCGACGTGCAAAAGGCCTGGGACTATGCGATGGTCGGCGGCCGGGTCGGCCCGGGCCGCGTCATCGTCGAGGGCTTCATCGATTTCGATTACGAGATCACGCTGCTCACAGTGCGTGCGCTGGGATCGGACGGTCAGGTCGAGACCCATTTTTGCGAACCGATCGGCCATGTCCAGATCAGCGGCGACTATGTCGAAAGCTGGCAGCCGCACGCCATGCCGCCGCCGGCGCTGCAGCGCGCACAAGAGGTGGCCAAAGCGGTGACCGACAACCTCGGCGGCCAGGGTTTGTTTGGCGTCGAGTTGTTCGTCAAGGGCGAGCAGGTGTGGTTCTCCGAGGTCAGCCCGCGGCCGCACGACACCGGCATGGTGACCATGATCACGCAGTGGCAAAACGAGTTTGAACTGCATGCCCGCGCCATCCTGGGCTTGCCGGTGGACACCGCTTTGAAGAGTGCGGGCGCCAGCGCGGTGATTTATGGCGGTGTGGATGCCGTGGGCATCGTTTTCGACGGCGTGGACGAGGCGCTGCGGGTGCCGAACAGCGAGATCCGGTTGTTTGGCAAGCCGGAGAGTTTTGTCAAGCGACGCATGGGGGTGGCGCTGGTGCATGACGCGGATGTGGCGCGGGCGAGGGGGCAGGCGAAGTTGGCGGCTTCGCTGGTGAGGCCGCGGCGCGCCGCCGCCGATTGAGCACATCCCTGGTTGGTTGCGAAGTCGCTGGATCAACGGCGCTGAGGCCGGCGCGCCCTTGTCGACAGGGCCGCGTAAACCCACTGATCAAGGCGTGAGCGACGGCGGCAGTAGACAGACTCCAGTGCGCTAAGATATTATTGAGATAATTTACTCAATACAATCATGAGCTTCGAAAGATCCCTCGTCGACCGCTTGATTGCGCGCTTGTTGGAGGTCCCCCAGCGCCTACAAATCCTGGCTGGCCCGCGTCAGGTCGGCAAAACTACCCTGGTGCGCCAATTGCTGGCCCGGCGACCCACGATCTCCGGGCTGTACGTTGCCGCCGATGAACTCGTTCAACCCTCCGCCGGTGCCGGGTTTTCAGACGCAGAGAACGGGGTGATCACCGGCGGTGCCCGGCAAGGTACGGATCGTGCTTGGCTGGTCGAGCAATGGCGTTTGGCGTTGAAGGCAGCGGCAATCTGGCGAGATTGCGCCCACCCCAGCGCCACCGTCCTGCCCTTTGTATTCGTCATTGACGAAATCCAGAAGGTGCCCCAGTGGTCAGAGGTCATCAAAGGTTTGTGGGACCAACAGCGCGCCGACGACCATCCGATGCAAGTTCTGTTGCTTGGCTCGTCGCCCTTGCTGATGCAGCGTGGCCTGAACGAAAGCCTGGCCGGGCGGTTCGAGGTCACGCCCATGACGCACTGGTCGTTCGAAGAAATGAACGACGCCTTCGACTTCACGTTCGACCAGTACCTGTACTTTGGCGGCTTTCCCGGCAGCGCGGCCTATGTTCATGACGAGGCGCGCTGGCGCAGCTATGTGATCAGCGGCCTGGTTGAGCCCAACATCGAGCGCGACATCTTGATGATGACCCGGGTCGACAAGCCGGCACTGCTCAAGCAACTGTTCGATCTGGGCTGCGCTTACTCTGCGCAGATCGTTTCGCTCGACAAGACCCTGGGCCAGTTGCACGACGCGGGCAACGTCACCACCCTGGCGCGCTACCTTGAGCTGCTGGGCCAGGCTGGCTTGCTGGCTGGCTTGCAAAAATATGCCGGGCAGGCGTTGCGCAGGCGGCAGTCGCCGCCCAAGTACCAGGTGCTCAACACGGCGTTGATGAGCGCCAAGGGCACGCACAACTTCGATGAAGCACGTGCCGACCGCAGCCACTGGGGCCGGCTGGTGGAGAGTGCGGTGGGCGCACATCTGGTCAACACTGCCGAGGTTGACACCCGCATCCACTATTGGCGGGAAGGTTCACTTGAGGTTGACTTCATCATCGCGCACCGGGGCCGGCTGTGCGCGGTGGAAGTCAAGAGCGGCAAGGTGGGGTCGCAGCAGCGCGGGCTGGCAGAGTTTGCGCGGCGTCACCCCGGCTGCACCACCTTGCTGGTGGGCACCGACAGTCTGCCAGTGGGCGAATTCTTCCGTTACCCGGCGGCGCACTGGGTGGGCTGAGGCAGGGCCATGACCGGCGATGACGCCCAATACCTGCCGCGTCGTGCCACGGCCAAGCTGGCCGACGGGCGCGGCCAGCCGGCCGACCTTGCTGAGTGGCGCGGCGTTGGCGCCTATGTGTTGCTGGCCGACCCCGGTGCTGGCAAGACCAAGGCCTTCAGGGCCGAAGCGCTGGCAACCGGGTCGCGCTACCTGACCGCCAGAGAGTTTGTCGTTCTTCAGCCCGCCGCAGCGGGTATCGCCACGGTCTGGTTCATCGACGCGCTGGACGAGATGCGTGCCGACGCTTCAACTTGGAACGGGCCGCTCGATGCCATTCGCCAACGGCTGGTGGCACTGGGTTGTCCACGCTTTCGGCTGGCTTGCCGCGAGGCCGACTGGATCGGTGCGGTGGACACCGAAGCCTTGCGCGCCGTGGCACCGGCCGGTGAACTGGCTGAGTTGCGGTTGGAGCCGTTGAGCCGAGCCGAAACCCTCACCCTCCTGCGCTTGTGGCCCGAACGGGTGTCCGATGCGCAGGGATTCTGGCAACGGGCGGAGCAACTGAACCTCACGCCGCTGCTGGCCAATCCACTGCTGCTGGAACTGTTGGTGGATGCGGTTCGCGGTGAGCTTTGGCCCGAAACCCGCCGAGCGACCTATCAGCTTGCCTGTGAACGCATGGCCGCGGAATACAACCCGGGCCATCGCGCGGCAAAACGAGGCTCGGCAACGCCCCTTGACGACCTGTTGGCCGAGGCCGGATTGTGGTGTGCCACCTTGTTGCTGTCGGGTGCCGAAGCCATCACCTTGGATGCCAGCAACAGCCAAACCACGGCCGACATCCCCACCGAGGCGATTGCTACGTTTTTCGCGTTGCCATTGCCCAGCGCTTTGTTGGCCAGCAAGCTCTTTCTGGCCGATGGTGAGCGGCGCCTGCCCAGGCACCGCACCGTGGCTGAGTACCTGGCGGCGCAAACGGTGGCGCGGCGTATCGCGGGCGGACTGCCCATCAGCCGGGTGCTGGCTTTGATGGGCGGCTTTGATGGCGGCATCGTCGAGCCGCTGCGCGGCCTGCACGCATGGCTGGCCGTGCACTGCCCGCAAGAGCGTGCGCTGTTGATCGACCGCGATCCCTTGGGTGTGGTGCTGTACGGCGACGTGCGGCACTTTGAGACTCGCGAAAAGCACCAGATCCTGGCGGCGCTGGCGCGCGAAGCCCAGCGCTTTGCCTGGTTCCGGCGCGGCGATTGGGCGGCGCACCCGTTTGGCGCGCTTGGCACCTCCGACATGGTGCCGGCGTTCAAAGAACTGCTGGGCTCGGTTGACCGCAGCGCCGCGCACCAGGCGCTGGTCGATTGCATCCTGGATGCCATCCGCTACGGCGACCTGCTGCCGGAATTGAAACCTGCATTGGAAGCTGTGCTGCGCGACAGCAGTTGGTTGGACGATGTTCGAAGCGCGGCGCTGCAGGCGTGGTTGGTGCAGTCACAGGCGGACTTGGCGTCGGCGCATGCTTGGCTCGGCGAGATTTCAAGCGGCGTGATTGAAGACTCGAGGAACGGGCTCTCTGGTCAGTTGCTCAATGCCCTGTACCCGAAGTACCTTGAACCAGACGAGGTGATGCGGTACTTCCGCGTCAGCGGCGCCAGAGATTGGGGCTATACCTACAGACGGTTCTGGGATACCGATCTCCTCATCCGTACACCGCTGTTATCGCACCCTGTATTGGCTGACCAATTGGCTGCTTTGCCCATTGACCGCAGCAATCTAAACGGTGTGTTCGGCCTTTCCTCGATCATCGGCAAGATCATCGCCGCCGCGTTGGAGGCTGCCGGCGAGCATGTAGACAGCCCACGGTTCGACAGTTGGTTGCGCGCAGGCCTCGACGAAAACGAGTTTGTGGCGATCAAGGGGCCGGATGGAGACGGTGTGCGCGCTTGGTTGAGCGCACATCCTGAACGACAGAAGGCTGCTTTTTCCTACGCTGCAACCCTCGTGCTGCCCGACCCCGGCAACGGGCAGCGTCACTACTGGGCTTGCGAGCAGTTGCTGTTTCAGGCCAAGCGACCACCAGATTGGTTCAGTTGGCTACTGGAGATCGCTGCCAGCACCGACGAGACAGCGTTTGCACGGTATTGCTTCGACAACGCCGCACATGCTGCGGTGAACCCCTCGCTTGACTTCAACATCTCGATGGGCGATGTGGAGAAGTGGGTCGACAAGAACAGCCA
>JBBQJN010000242.1:0-5933 GCA_038325945.1 Burkholderiales bacterium
GCCGGTGATCCGCTGGTGATGCGCAAGACCGTGCGCACCGCACTGGCTGCCGGTGTCGGCCTGGGCGCCCATCCGGCCTATCCCGATCTGCAGGGCTTTGGCCGCCGACCGATGCGCCTGGCCCCCGATGAGCTTGAAGCGGCGGTGATCTACCAGGTTGGCGCACTGGCTGGCATGGCCGCGGCCGAAGGCGGCCGGCTCAGCCATGTCAAGCCGCATGGCGCGCTGAACAACCAGGCCTGCGAGGATGCAGCGCTGGCCGACACGGTGGCCCGCGCCGTGCGGGCGGTTGACCGTGAGCTGATCCTGCTGGCCCCGGCCTTATCGGAGCTGCTGGCGGCCGGCCAGCGTGCCGGCCTGCAAGTGGCGGCCGAGATTTTTGCCGACCGCGCTTACACCGATGCCGGCACGCTGCTGCCGCGCAACCAGCCCGGCGCCGTGCTGCACGACGACGATGCCGTGGTGGCGCATGTGACACGCATGCTTGAGACCGGCGGCATCGTCGCGCAGAGCGGCAAGCGGCTGCCAACGGCGATGCACAGCATCTGCGTGCATGGCGACAACCCCGGCGCGGCGGCCAACGCGCGCCGGCTGCGCGCGGCGCTGCAGGCCGCAGGCTGGCGGCTGGTCAGCCTGCCCGAGGTACGCTGACATCGACCCGACCTGAACGAGAATGCGCCATGCTCTACGCCATTCTCAAGACCTTGCACCTGCTGGCCATCATCGTGTGGCTGGGCGGCATGACCTTTGCCCACTTCTTTCTGCGCCCGGCCGTCGCGCAGCTTGAACCGCCGACGCGGCTCAAGCTGATGCACGAGGTGCTGGGCCGCTTCTTCCGCGCCGTGCTAGTGGCCTCTGTGCTGACGTTGGCCAGCGGGCTCTGGATGCTGGGCCGGGTGGCCAAGCAAGTGGTGCAGTCGGGTGGCAGTTTCAGCATGCCGCTGGGCTGGACCGTCATGCTGGTGCTGGGGCTGTTGATGGTGGCGATCTTCCTGTACATCCGATTCGCCCTCTACAAGCGCTTGGGCCGCGCGGTAGGGGCCGCAGAGTGGGCCGCTGCAGGCGCTGCGCTGGCGCAGATCCGCCGCTGGGTTGGTGTCAATCTGGCGCTGGGTCTGCTGATCGTGCTGGCGGTCGGGCTGAACTGAAGTATTGCGGCGGGCTGCTTGCCGCGCCTGCCAGCCAGCCTGATGGCTGGCGCTGTAACCAAAATCCCCGGTCCGACGACATGGTAGATAGCGCCAAGCACTTCGACTTTGAAACCGGCTTGAAGCCGATCTGGCTGCGTGCGCAAACGGGTGACGAGGCCGCCTACCGCGAGGCCTTGAGGCTGATCGCCAACCGGCTGCGTGCCTACCTTCGGCGCCGCATGCAGAGCCTGCCTGACGACGTGGAGGATCTGGTGCAGGAAACCCTGCTGGCCTTGCATCTGCAACGCGGCACCTACGACCCGACGCTGCCGGTCAGCGCCTGGGTGCTGGCGGTGGCACGGCATAAGCTGATCGACCTGTGGCGTCGGCGCGGCAGGCAGGACGCGCTGCATGATCCGCTGGACGATTTTGGCGATGGTCAGCTGGTCGCTGAAGGCGGCGATGACCACGAGGCGCGGCGCGATCTGGGCCGCTTGCTGGACAGCCTGCCCGAGGCGCAGAGGCTGGCGATCCGGCTGACCAAGGTGGAGGGGCTCTCGGTGGCCGAGGCCTCACAACGCACGGGCGCTTCCGAATCGGCCATCAAGGTGCAGGTGCACCGTGGCTTGAAGCGTCTGATGGCGCTGGTGAAAGGATAGACGATGAAAACCGAGACCTGGATTGACATGCTGGCACAGGGTGCCGGCCCTGCGCCGCATGGGCAGGTCATGCGGCGGCTGGTACCGGTGGCGCTGTTGGGCCTGCTGTTCAGTGCGGCGGTCTCGCTGGCGGTGCTGGGCCCGGTGCCGGCGGCGATGTTCCAAACGCCGGTGCCGTGGATGAAACTGGCCTACGCCGGCGCGCTGGCCGGCGCCGCAGGCTGGCTGAGTGCCGGGCTGGCGCGCCCGGTGGCCCGGCTGCGGACGCCAACACATGCCGTGCTGGCGGTGTTTGCCGTTATGACGCTGCTGGGCGGCCTGGCTTGGTGGCTGACGCCGACCGATGACCGCCTGGTCGACCTGATGGGCCATTCCTGGTCTACCTGCCCGGTCAGTGTGCTGCTGCTGTCGCTGCCGTCGCTGGCCGGCGGGCTGTGGGCGCTGCGAGGCCTGGCGCCGACTCGGCCGCGCGCCGCCGGCCTGGCTGTCGGCCTGCTTGCTGGCGCATTGGGCGCGATGGGCTATGCGCTGGCCTGCGTCGAGACATCACCGGCCTTTGTCGCGCTGTGGTACACGCTGGGCATGGTGCTCAGCGGCGCGCTTGGCGCCTGGCTGGGGCCTCGCGTGCTGCGCTGGTGAGATCGGCGCGGCACCGATCCGCCGGCCGGCCGGGCGCAGCCGGGTTCAGGTTTCCTGATTCGAAACCTGCCTCAGCATGTGCCCTGGCGACCTCTTCCTTGATGAGTTTGCACCGCGCGACGTCGACGATCAGGCGCGCGATGCGTCCGCGCAAATCGAACCGGCGCCCACAGCCGATCGCACACACGGGGCTCAGCCGATGGGCAGCGCGGGCACCGACATCCGCCAGACCAACGCGCAGCCTTGATCGCTTCGGTTCCAAAGCAGTCAAGGAGCTCAGGGATGGGGATGCCGGCCTGAAACTGAGTCTTGTTGAAGCTCATCACGCGCGCTCCGTCTGGGAAGTGCGCCAACCTCACGACCTTACTGGCTCAAAAGGTGAGCCTGCTGACGCAGGTTTCTACTCAGAAGGTGTCATGCCTCCAAGGCAGATGTATTTCAGTTCCATGTATTCATCCAGTCCATGGCGTGAGCCTTCACGGCCCAGGCCTGATTGCTTGACACCACCGAAGGGGGCTTCGGCGGTGGAGATGAGTCCGGTATTGACACCGACCATGCCCGACTCAAGCCGCTCGGCGACGCGCATGACGCGGCCGATGTCGCGGCTATAGAAGTAGGCGGCGAGGCCGAACTCGGTGTCGTTGGCCTGGGCGATGACCTCGGCTTCGGTGTTGAAGGCAAAGATCGGTGCCAGCGGGCCAAAGGTCTCCTCGCGTGCCACCAGCATGTCGGCGCTGGCGCCCGAGACCACGGTGGGCTCGAAGAACAGGCCGCCCAGCGCATGGCGCTTGCCGCCGGTCAGCACCTCGCCGCCCTTGGCGCGGGCGTCGGCGATGTGCTGCTCGATCTTGGCCACCGCGGCGCTGTCGATCAGCGGGCCCTGGGTGACGCCGGGCTCGGTGCCCGGGCCCACCTTCATCGCCTTGACCTTGGCCACCAGCTTGTCGGTAAAGGCCTGCAGCACCGGCTGCTGCACATAGATGCGGTTGGCGCAGACGCAGGTCTGGCCCGTGTTGCGGTACTTGGAGATCATCACGCCTTCGACCGCGGCATCGAGGTCGGCGTCGTCGAAGACGATGAACGGCGCGTTGCCGCCCAGCTCGAGCGACAGCTTCTTGATGGTGTCGGCGCTCTGGCGCATCAGCAGCCGGCCCACTTCAGTCGAGCCGGTGAAGCTGAGCTTGCGCACCAGCGGGTTGCGCGTCATCTCGCCGCCGATTTCCTTGGCCGAGCCGGTCAGCACCGACAACAGGCCCGGGGGCAGGCCGGCGCGCTGCGCCAGTTCAGCAAAGGCCAACGCCGAGAACGGCGTCTGCGTCGCCGGCTTGACCACCATCGAGCAGCCGGCGGCCAGCGCCGGACCGGCTTTGCGGGTGAGCATCGCGGTGGGGAAGTTCCAGGGCGTGATCGCCGCAGTGGTGCCCACCGGCTGGCGCAGCACCATCAGGCGACGGTCACTGGCCGGCGCCGGGATCATTTCGCCATAGGTGCGGCGCGCTTCCTCGGCAAACCACTCGATGAACGAGGCGGCGTAGACGATCTCGCCACGCGCCTCGGCCAGCGGCTTGCCCTGCTCGCTGGTCATGATCAGCGCCAGGTCGTCGGCGTTGGCCAACATCAGGTCATTGAGCCGGCGCAGCACGGCGGCGCGCTCTTTGGCCGGCACATTGCGCCAGGCGTGCTGCGCGGCCTCGGCGGCGTCGATGGCGCGCACCGTCTCGGCGCTGCCGCAAACCGGCACCGTGCCGATCAACTCGCCGCTGGCCGGGTTGTGCACAGCCACCGTCTTGCCGCTGTCGGCGTCAACCCAGGCGCCGGCGATCCAGGCCTGCTGGCGCAACAGCGTGGCATCCTTCAGGGGCAGTATCTGCTGCTTGCTCATCTCAGTGTCCTTTCATGACCTGGGCCAGGATGGCCAGGCCTTCATCGAAGACCTTGTCCTCGATGGTCAGCGGGTAGAGGACACGCACGACGTTGCCATAGACGCCGCAAGTCAGCAACAGCAGGCTGCGGTCGTGGGCGCGTTGCTGCACTTGTCTGGTGAAGTCGGCATCGGGCGTGCCGTCGGGCTTGCTGGACTCGACTGCGATCATCCTAGAAACCGCAGTTGGACGCGCCCGCAACGGCCCACTCGGGTGCGTAGCGCTGTCACCCGAAAGGTGAATGCGGTCGTGGCCCCAAAAGTCAGTGTTCATGCGGCCTTGCCAGCGGATGCAAACGGTCAACTGCGGTTTCTAGGAGCCTGTCGGGCTTGGGGCGTCGAAAAGCGAGAATCGGCCCCAGCGAGGACAGTTCTTGCCGGATTTGCAGCCCCATAGCCCAGCTATGGGGCAAAAAGGCGGTGAGAAATGGACCGCTGCGGTCGATTCGCAGCCGACGCTCCCCAAGCCCGACAGGCTCCTAGGATCATCGATCCCAGGCCACGCACTTCGGCGATCGCCGGCACGTCCTTGCGCAGTTCATCGCGCATCACGCTGAGCCGCTCGCCCAGCGAGGCGGCGCGGTCGCACAGCTTCTCGGCCGCGATGACGTCGAGCACCGCATGCGCCGCCGCCACCGACAGCGCAGTGCCGGCATAGGTGCCGCCCAGGCCGCCGGGGGCTGGCGCGTCCATCAACTCGGCGCGCCCGGTCACTGCTGACAGCGGCAGGCCGCCGGCCAGGCTCTTGGCGGTGGTCATCAAGCCGGGCAGGACGCCAAAGTGCTGCATGGCGAACTGCCGCCCGGTGCGGGCAAAACCGGTCTGGATCTCGTCGGCGATCAAGACGATGCCTTGCTGGTCGCAGAGCTTGCGCAGTGCCTGCGAAAAGGCCGCCGGCATGACGTAGAAGCCGCCTTCGCCCTGCACCGGCTCGACGATGATGGCGGCCACCCGCGTGGGCTCGATGTCGCCCGGCTGGCCGCAGTGGTGCAGCCCAAGCTGTGAGCGGGCAACCACGGGCAACCACGGGCAACCCACGGGCAACCACGGGCACCGACGGGCTTGCTGTCGGGTGATCCGCGGGTGATCTGCGGGTGATGGGCAGGTGTTTGGCAGGTGCTTAGCGGCCGGCGTGCGCCGCCAAAGCACCGACCCTCAGGCCGGTCGTGCCCCGGCCAGGTTTTCGCGCCCGAGCCGGCGGCGCTGCAGCAACACCACGCCGCCCAGCAAGGCCAGCGCCGGCAGGAACATCCATTCCTTGTCGGGCCGGTCGGCCGGCATCTCGATGCTGGTGATGTCGAAGCCCTGCTCGATGCCCAGCTTCTCGGCGCGCGAGCCGAACTTGACCTGCGCGATCTGCATCTTGTCGGCCAGTGGCACCACCACCAGCCCGATGCGGCCGAGCCGCTCTCGCGCGGTGCCGGGCTCACCCAGCGGCAGCAACACGCCCTTGCGGATGTCCTTGCCGTCGATGTTCATGCCCGCTATCCAGACCCGCTTGTTGGCGCCGGGCTCGGCCTTCTCGACCAGCGGCATCAGCTGCGCCGCCGGCACGTTCTGGTAGGGCGCGTAGGCCATGTCCCA
>JBBQJN010000243.1:0-5924 GCA_038325945.1 Burkholderiales bacterium
TTCGGGACGTAGAGGCCGGAGGTTCGAATCCTCTCACCCCGACCAGTTATTCCCGCCCGGCAGGGCGCGCCGCACAGGCGAGGGTTTATTGCCATGGCGGCCACAGCGGCCACGGCAGTCGCAGCAATGACGCTGCCGCAATCGAGCCAGTTGGCGGCCGCAGCCGCCCAGTTCGTGCATTTGCAGCGCACGCCCAAAGGTTACAGTGCGGTTGGGCCGACTTTGCCGGCCAGATCAACCGCCTGACTATCCGCCAAATCGCCTTGGAAACCCTGGTCGAACCCCCGCTGTCCTCACTCTCCGGCGTGGCGAGGGTGTTGGTGCACGCGGGCAAGCTGAGCAGCCGGGCTGCCGAAGACCTGGCCAAGTCGGCCAAGGAACGCAAGATCAGCTTCATCGGCGCGGTGATCGCCGCAGGCACGGTCTCTCCGGTTGACCTCGCCCACACCTTGTCCACAGCACTGGCCTTGCCACTGCTCGATCTGTCCTCGGTCGACTTCAATCTGCTGCCCAAGGGCCTGATCGACAACAAGCTGGCGCTGCAATACCAGCTGGTGATACTGGGTCGCCGCGGCAACCGCTTGTTCATGGGCGGCGCCGACCCGACCGACCAGGAGGCGGTGGAGCGCATCAAGTTCGCCACCCAGTTGTCGCCCGAGTGGGTGATCGTCGAGTACGACAAGCTGGCCCGGCTGATGGAGTCGCAGGGCACCTCGGCCACTGAAACGCTGGAAGCGCTGACCGCCGAGGATTTTGAGTTCGACGTCACCGACGACACCTCGGCCGCAGCGCAGGAATCCAGCGAAGTGGTCTCCGAGGTGGAAGACGCGCCAGTGGTGCGCTTCCTGCAGAAGATGCTGATCGACGCCATCAACCTGCGCGCCTCCGACCTGCATTTCGAGCCCTACGAGTACAACTACCGCGTGCGCTTCCGCGTCGACGGCGAACTGCGAGAGATTACCCAGCCGCCGCTGGCGATCAAGGAAAAGCTGGCCTCGCGCATCAAGGTCATCAGCCGGCTCGACATCTCCGAAAAACGCGTGCCGCAAGACGGCCGCATGAAGATGAAGTTTGGCAGCAAGGCGATCGACTTCCGGGTCTCGACCCTGCCAACCTTGTTCGGCGAGAAGATCGTGATCCGCATCCTGGATCCGTCATCGGCCAAGGTAGGCATCGAGGCGCTGGGCTACGAGAAGATCGAGAAAGACCGTTTGATGAACGCCATCGCGCGGCCCTACGGCATGGTGCTGGTCACCGGGCCCACCGGCTCGGGCAAGACGGTGTCGCTGTACAGCTGCCTGAACATCCTGAACCAGCCGGGCACCAACATCTGCACCGTCGAAGACCCGGCCGAAATCAACCTGCCCGGCGTCAACCAGGTCAACGTCAACGACCGCGCCGGGCTGACTTTCTCGGTGGCGCTGAAGTCTTTCCTGCGTCAGGATCCCGACATCATCATGGTCGGTGAGATCCGCGATCTGGAGACCGCCGACATCGCGATCAAGGCCGCGCAGACCGGTCACATGGTGATGAGCACCTTGCACACCAACGACGCCCCGACCACCCTGACGCGGCTGCTCAACATGGGCGTGGCACCGTTCAACATCGCCTCCAGCGTGATCCTCATCACCGCCCAGCGCCTGGCCCGGCGGCTGTGCGAGAACTGCAAGACCACGGCCGACTACCCGCGCGAAGCCATGCTGCGCGCCGGCTACGTGGTCGACGACCTGGACGGCTCATGGAAGCCTTACCGCGCCGTTGGTTGCTCGGCCTGCAACGGCGGCTACAAAGGCCGCGTCGGCGTCTACCAGGTGATGCCGATCAGCGATGCCATCCAGCGCATCATCCTCAGTGAAGGCACGGCGGTAGACATCGCCGATCAGGCCCGGCGAGAAGGTGTGCGCGACCTGCGCCAATCAGGGTTGATGAAGGTGCGCATGGGCATGACCTCGCTCGAAGAAATCATCGCGGTGACCAACCAATGACGTCTGGCACGGCCCAGCGCCCAGAAGGCTGTAGGGCTTTGAAACGAGCCCGCGTCCCCAAGCCCGACAGCCTCCCAGCGCCCGCCTGGCTGGCGCCAGCACTCAACTTGACAGGCGGCGGCAAGCGCTGAGCGCGCCGCCCCTCACCCACCCCCGGAGTAAGCATGGCGACTGCATCGGCCACAAGAAACATCAAAGAGATGGTCTTCGAATGGGAAGGCCGCGACAAAAACGGCAAGGTCGTGCGCGGCGAGATCCGCGCCGGCGGTGAGGCCCAGGTCAGCGCCAGCCTGCGCCGCCAGGGCATCCTGCTGACCAAGGCCAAGAAGCGCCGCACCAGCGGCGGCAGCTCGGTCAAGGCCAAGGACATCGCCCTCTTCACGCGCCAGCTGGCCACCATGATGAAGGCCGGTGTGCCGCTGCTGCAGGCCTTCGACATCGTCGGCCGCGGCGCCACCAACCCGCGGCTGACCAAGCTGCTGGCCGACATCCGCGCCGATGTCGAAACCGGCACCAGCCTGTCGGCGGCGTTTCGCAAGCATCCGATGCACTTCGATGCGCTGTACTGCAACCTGGTCGAGGCTGGCGAGGCCGGCGGCATCCTGGAGCAATTGCTCGAACGCCTGGCGATTTACCAGGAGAAGACCATCGCGCTGAAGAACAAGATCAAGTCGGCGCTGATGTACCCGATCGCCGTGCTCACCGTCGCCTTCGTGGTGGTGGTGGTGATCATGATCAAGGTGATCCCGGCCTTCAAGGATGTCTTCAGCTCTTTCGGTGCCGACCTGCCCGCGCCTACCCTGTTGGTGATCGCGCTGTCGGAGTTCTTCGTCGCCTGGTGGGTGGTGATCTTCGGCGCGATGGTCGGCGGTGGCTACATCTTCATGCAGACCTGGCGTCGCTCGGTGAAGATGCAGATGGTGATGGACCGGCTGCTGCTGCGCCTGCCGATCTTCGGCGCGCTGATCAACAAGTCGGTGATCGCGCGCTGGACCCGCACGCTGTCCACCATGTTTGCTGCCGGCGTGCCACTGGTCGAGGCGCTTGATTCGGTGGGCGGCGCCGCAGGCAATGCGGTGTATGCCGAGGCAACGCAGAAGATCCAGCGCGACGTCTCCACCGGCAGCGCCTTGACCACCTCGATGCAGGCCACCGGCGTGTTTCCCAACATGGTGATCCAGATGGCCTCGATCGGCGAGGAGTCCGGCTCGCTCGACCACATGCTGGCCAAGGCCGCCGAGTTCTATGAAGAAGAGGTTGACGACATGGTCAAGGGCCTGTCCAGCCTGATGGAGCCGATCATCATCGTGGTGCTGGGCACCCTCATCGGCGGCATCGTGGTGGCGATGTACCTGCCGATCTTCAAGATCGGCCAGGTGGTCTGACAACATGCAGATCCCGCCTGTCGATATCCTGCTGTCGCCCTGGATGCTGGGCCTGCTGGGCCTGGTCATCGGCAGCTTTCTCAACGTGGTGATCCACCGCCTGCCGCAGTTGCTTGAGCGCGAATGGCTGGGTGACGCCGCCGCTTACCTGCAGGACAGCGCCACCATGGCCCGCGTGCTGGGCAGCCCGGCCGCGCGCTGCACCGAGCTGGCCGGCCAGGGCGCGGCACTGGCCGCCGAGGTGTCTGCATTGCCGGCGATGAGCCTGTCGCGGCCGCGCTCGCGTTGCCCGCAGTGCGGCCACCAACTGGCCTGGCACGAGAACTTCCCGCTGCTCGGCTGGCTGCGGCTGGGTGGCAAATGCTCGGCCTGCGCCAGCCCGATCTCGGCGCGCTACCCCATCGTCGAGGCGCTCACCGGCGCACTGTTTGCCGCCGCCGCCTGGCATGCCGGCCCACAAGCAGCGGCGCTGGTTTACTGCCTGGCGCTGGCGCTGCTGGTGGCCGCCGCCTTGATCGACCTCGACACCACGCTGCTGCCCGACAAGTTGACGCTGCCGCTGATCGGCCTCGGGCTGGTGGCAGCCTGGCAGGGCTGGATCAAGGTATCGCTCTCGGACGCCGCGCTGGGCGCCTTTTTTGGCTACTTCGCACTCTGGGCAGTGGCCGCGCTTTACCAACTGATCAGGGGCGTGCAAGGCATGGCCGAGGGCGACTTCAAGCTGCTGGCCGGCCTGGGTGCGCTGCTGGGCTGGCAGGCGCTGCCGGCGATCATCCTGCTGTCGTCGGCGGTGGGCGCTGCGGTCGGCATCTTCCTGATCGTCGCGCGCGGCCATGGCCGCAGCGTGCCGATCCCGTTCGGCCCCTACCTGGCCGGTGGCGGCGTGGCAGCGCTGTTTTTCGGGCCGCAGCTCGGCGGCCTCTGGCCCGGACTGTGACGGCGCCACCGGGCGCGGCGGTCGACCGCTTGGCCGGCGCCGCGCTGCCGTCGGCTGGCCCAGAGATCTCCAGCATCGGCCTGACCGGCGGCATCGGCAGCGGCAAGAGCACGGCGGCGCGCGCGCTGGTGGCGCTGGGCGCCACCCTGGTCGACACCGACGCCATTGCCCATGCGCTGACCGGCCCTGGCGGCGCAGCGATGCCTGCCCTGAGCCAGCGCTTTGGCCAGCAGGTGGCCGGCGCCGACGGCGCGCTTGACCGCGCCCGCATGCGTCAGCGCATGATGGACGACAGCGAGGCCAAGCTTGCGCTCGAAGCCATCCTGCATCCGCTGATCGGCGCCGAGGCACGGCGCCAGGCGCAGGCCGCACGCGCCGCCGATGCCCGGGCGGTGGTGCTGTTCGACGTGCCCTTGCTCAGCGCCTCCAGCCACTGGCGCGCCCAATGCCAACGCATCCTGGTGGTCGATTGCAGCGCCGAGACCCAGGTGCAACGGGTGATGACCCGCTCGGGCTGGAGCGATGAGCAGGTGCGCCGGGTGATCGCACTGCAGGCCACCCGAGCGCAGCGTCTGGCGCTGGCCGATGCGGTGGTCTTCAACGACGGCATCAGCCCCGAGGCCCTGGCCGCCGAGCTCGGCGCGCTGTGGGCGCTGTGGCAGCTGCCGGCCCGACATTTGGCCAGCGCTGATTCGCTTTGAGCCTGCCGGCCGCTCGGCCGGTCGAGGCCGCTGTGAAACAATCCAGGCACGTTGTTGTGCCCGCTGCGGCCGCACCACCCGCCTGTTTCACGAGGAAGCGCCTTGGTTCTGTACGAGTACCCGTTCAACGAAAGCATCCGCACCATGCTTCGGCTGGAGCAGCTGCTCGACCGGCTGGGCCAGTTGCTGCCCAGGGACGCGGCCATGGATCACCACTTCGCGCTGGTGACGCTGTTCGAGATCATCGAAGTGGCCTCGCGCTCCGACCTGAAGGCTGATCTGCTCAAGGAACTCGACCGCCACAAGGCGCAGTTGGCGGCCTATCGCAGCAATCCCCAGGTCTCGCAGCAGGCGCTGGACGAGATGATCGGCCGCATCGACGCCGCCTTCAACGGCCTCAACCAGCAGACCGGCAAGGCCGGGCAGTCCCTGGCCGGCAACGAGTTTCTGGCCAGTGTGCGCAGCCGCATCGGCATCCCAGGCGGCACCTGTGAGTTTGATCTGCCGGCTTACCACGCCTGGCAGCAGCATGACGGCGCCACCCGGCGCCAGCAGTTGCTGGGTTGGGTCAGCACACTCGAGCCCTGGGCAAAGGCGCTGCAACTGCACCTACAGCTGGTGCGCGACGCCGGCGTGCCACACAAGGTGTTCACCCAAGGCGGCCAATTCCAGCAAAGCCTGCCTGCGGGCCGCAGCTTCCAGTTGCTGCGCATGCTGATCGACGAGACCGAGGGCCTGGTGCCCGAGATCACCGGCCATCGGCTGTTGGTCTCGGTGCGGCTGATGCGCGGCGATGCCGAGGGCCGCTTGCGACCGGCGACGACCGACGCGCCTTTTGAGCTGACGCTGTGCGGATGAGCGCGCCGGGCCGCTGCCAAACGCGAATGCCGCAGCGTCGTGCTCGGGGCCCGGAGCC
>JBBQJN010000244.1:0-5888 GCA_038325945.1 Burkholderiales bacterium
GTTGGTGAGCTTGATGCCGGTGCGCTCAAACAGCAGTTCCTGGCCCAGGTGAATCGAGCTGCCAGAGCCGGGGTTGGGCACGTTGAGCTCGCCGGGCTTGGTCGCCGCCAGCGCAACCGCCTCCTTCAGCGTCTTGGCCGCCAGGCCGCTCCAGACCACAAACACGGCCGGCGGCGCGGCGATGGCGCAAACGCCGGCAAAATCTTTGCTGCGGCCGGCCATGTCGGCCATCAGGTGCTCGCCCACCGCCACGATGGGCGTGGCCGCCAGCAGCGTGTAGCCGTCGGCCGGCGCTTGGGCCGCCGCGCTCAGGCCGATGCGGCCATCGGCACCGGTGCGGTTCTCGACGACGAGGCGCTGCGGCAGATCGGCCGACAGCGGGTCGGCCGCCGCACGCGTGACCACGTCGACGATGCCGCCGGCCGGGTAAGGCACGATCAGCTTGATCGGCCGGTTGGGAAAGCCGCCAGGCCCGGCCGCGCGCGGCTGGCCCTGGGCCGCCCAGGGGGTGGCGGCGGCACCCAGCAGCGCAAGCGTGCGGGCCTGGAACTGGCGTCGGTTGATCTTGCTCATCGTCGTCTCCTTCGTTGTGGTGGGGCTTGGCGTAGGGCTTGGGATCGGGCTTCAGTCCAGGGCCAGATAGGGCCGCAGCGCGTGCAGCGCCTGGCGAGTCTCGCGCAGCAGCCGGTCCATCACCGCCTGCACCGGCTCGACCTGCTGCACCCAGGCCACGCTCTGGCCGGCGGCTTCGTAGAGCAGTGGCGCCACCTGGTGCTCTTCCACCGCCGCCAGCAGTGGGCCGGTGAGCGCCTGCTGGTAGGGCATGGCCAGCGGCGCGGGCGCACCGGGCGCGTCCCAGGCGTCGCTGGCGCGATGGTGAGCTGGCCTGCGGCCTTGGCCCGTGCCAGCACGCCGACCGGCGTGCCCACGCCGGTGGCAAATACCGGCACGCCGCTGGCCACCACGGCGTCCACCTGCTCGTTGAACAAGGCCTGCGAGCGCACATACATCGAAAAGAAGTTGCCGCGCGTGGCCGGCGGCACGCCGTGGCGCTGAGCCAGATGCTGGATCCAGCGGCGGTGGCCCTCGGGCACTGCAGCGGCCACCGCCTCGGCGCTGCTGTGCTCGGGCAGCGCGGTGGGCAGCAGCAGGTCCACGCCGACCGGGTGGTCGGGGCACAGCGCGCGCAAGGCCTTGAGCTTGCCGGCCAGCTCATCGGGCCCGTCGCGCGCGGCGGCGTACACGCCCAGGCCGCCGGCGCGCGAGATCGCCGCCACCACCTCGATGCGGTGCGCCAACCCGAACACCGGCACCCGGATGCCCAGGCGCCGGCACAGCGCGTTGGTGAGCGGATCGGTCATGCTGCAGCGTCCTCGCTGCAAAACAGGTCGGGCTCGAAGTCCAGGCAGGGGTGCTGCGCCATGGCTGCCGCCTGGGCCAGCACATGGCGGCCGATCAAGCCCTTGTGGATCTCGCTGGTGCCCTCGCCGATCTGGTTCATCTTGGCGTCGCGCAGCATGCGCTCCATTGGAAAGGCCTTGAGGTAGCCGTTGCCGCCCAGCAGCTGCAGGCAGTCGACCACCAGCTTCATGCAGGCATCGGTGGCCTGCAGCTTGGCGATCGACGCGTGGGGGGCCACCTCCGCCAGCTTGGCGGCGTGGGCGCCAGCGGCGTCGTAGCGCAGCGCGGTGCTGTAGACCAGGCAGCGGGTGGCTTCCAGCGTGGCCGCCATGCCCGCCACCATCCATTGGATGCCCTGGTGGCCGGCCACCGGCTGGCCGAACACCTGGCGCCGGTTGGCGTACTGCGTGGCGATCTGCAAGGCGCCGCGCATGCGGCCCAGCGCCATCGCGGCATGGCCAATGCGCGCACGCAGCAAGGTGTCTTGCGCCAGCGCCATGCCGCGGCCGGGCTCGCCCAGGCGGTGGCTGGCCGGCACCGGCACCTGGTCGAAATCCACCATCGAGATCGGCACGCCGTTCCAGCCCAGCTTGGGAATGTGCGCCGATACCGTCACCCCCGGCGCATGGCGCGGCACGACAAAGGCCGACAAGCCCTTGGCGCCAGCCGGCCCGCCGTCCAGCCGGGCCAGGGCGACAAACATGTCGGCGGTGCTGGCGCGGGTGATGAACTTCTTGCGCCCGCTGATCAGCACGCCGCCATCGGCCGCGTCGGCCGCATCGGTGTAACGGCAGGCCAGGCGCGCCACGTCGCTGCCGGCGCCGGGTTCGGTCAGCGCAAAGGCCGATTGCGTGCGGCCGGCGGCCAGGTCAGGCAGCAGCGCGGCCTTCAACGCGGCGCTGCCGCCGGCCACGATCGGCCGCGACGACAGATCGGTGCCGGTGACCAGCGAGGCCGCGGTACTGCACACGCTGGCCAGCTCCTCGATCAGCCGCACGCGCAGCAGCATGGTGGCCTCGCTGCCGCCCCATTCGCGCGGAAAGGCGGTGGCGATCACACCCTCGGCGGCCAACAGGCGAAAGGTATCCCAGGCAAACACGTCCTCACGCGCCACCTGCGCCGCAGCAGGGCCGATCTGCTCGGCCACCAGCTGGCGAACACGCTGCAGCAGGGCTTGTTCGGCGGGCGCCAGGTTCACCAGCGGGTGGGATTCGGCAGTCAGCGGCATGGGCGATCTCTCTGGGGTGGGCGGTCAGATGCTGCGCGCCGTCAGACGATGCCGGCCGCGCGCAGCCGCGCCAGCTCGGCCGCGTCCAGGCCCAGCTCGCCGCGGTAGACGGCGTCGGTATCGCGGCCCAGCGCGCCGCCGCTGTGGCGGATGGCGCAGGGGTCGTTGGCGAAACGCGGCACCACGGTGGCCATGTGCACCTGGCCAAAATCGTCGTCGGGCACCTCGCAGATCGCTTGGCGCGCCACCATCTGCGGATCGGTGGCGATCTGGTCGATGCCGTAGATCGGCGCCAGCGTGCCGCCGGCCGCCTCAAAGGCCTGCAACGCCTCGGCCAGCGGGCGCTGCGCGCACCAGTGGCCAAACAGCGCGTTGAGCTCGGCGCCATGGCGTACCCGCCCGGTGGCATTGGCAAAGCGCGGGTCGCTGGCCAGATCGGGCCGGCCGATGGCCCGGCAGTTGGCGGCAAACAGCGCGCTGGTGCTGCCGGCCAGCGTCACCCAATGGCCGTCCTGGGTGATGAACACCGCCGACGGCGCCGAATACTGGCTGGCATTGCCCGAGCGCTGGCGCACCTTGCCCAACTGCTGGTATTCGATTGGCAGAAACTCCAGCAGCTTGAAGGTGGACTCGACCAGCGACAGGTCAATCTCCTCGCCCGGCGCGTCGGGCTCGCGGGCGCGCTTCCACAGCGCGGCCAGGATGCCCAGCGCGCCAAACAAGCCGCCCACGTTGTCGGCCACCGGGTAGCCGGCGTGCATCGGCTCGCCGTCGGGCTCGCCGGTGAGGTGAGTCAGGCCGCCCATGGCCTCGAACACCCGCGCAAAGCCCGGGCGGTTGCGGTAGGGGCCGGTCTGGCCGAAGCCGCTGACGCGCAGGATCACCAACCGCGGCTGGGCGCGCCACAGCGCCTCACGGTCCAGCCCCCAGCCGTCCAGCGTGCCGGGGCGGAAGTTCTCGACCAACACGTCGAAGCGCGGCAGCAGCCGCAGCAGCAGCGCCGCGCCCTCGGGGCGGCGCAGGTCCAGCGTGGCAAAACGCTTGCCGCGGTTGGTCACCTTCCACCACAGCGCCAAGCCGTCCTTGTGCGGCGGAAAGCCACGTGCGCCGTCGCCCTCGCCGGGCAGTTCGAGTTTGATCACCTCGGCACCGTAATCGGCCAGCAGCGAGGCCGCCGAGGGCCCGGCGATGATGGTGGCGATGTCGAGCACACGCAGCCCGGTAAGAGGTCCGGCCATCTTGGGTTTGTCTCCTGCGGTCTGGCGCCGCTGGCTCAATGTAGTCAGAAGCGGCGCCGCGAGTTACGGTGATACTGGATAACAGATTTCCGGAGATCGCATGGCTGATCTGAACCTGAAGGCGCTGCGCACCGTGGCTGCGGTGGCGCGCAGCGGCAGTCTTAGCCGCGCCGCCGCCACGCTGGGCATCGCGCAATCGGCCGCCAGCCGGCACCTGGCCGAGGTCGAGGCCGCGCTGGGCGGGCCGCTGTTCCACCGCACCGGCCGCGGCGTGGTGCCCACCGACTGGGCGCGTGAGGCACTGCCGCGGCTGCAGGCCTTGCTGGCCGACGCCGACAAGCTGACCCAGACGCTGCGCGAGCAGGCCGGCGCACCGGGCGGCCCGGTCACACTGGGCCTGGTGCCCTCGCTCGCCGGACGGCTGGCCAGCACGCTGTGCGGCGAGTTGGCAGCGCACCAGCCCTTGCTGAAACTGCGGGTGCGCGAGGGCTACAGCGGCGACCTGGAGACTGCGCTGGCCGAAGGCCGGGTCGACCTGGCGGTGCTCAACCGCTACCGGGCGCAAGGGCCCAATCACTACCGCTCGCTGTTCGAAACGCCATTGTGCGTGGTCGGCCGCGCGCCGGTGCTGGCCCGCCTGCCCGGTGGCAGCAAAGGCCGCCCGCCCGCAGCCACCCGGCTGGCCGCATTGGCCGGCCTGCCGCTGGTGTTGCCGGTGGCGCCCAATGCGCTGTGCAGCCTGCTCGACGACGAGTCGCGCCGCATCGGCCTGCAGTTGCAGGTGCTGGCGGAGGCCGACTCGGCCGGCGTCATCAAGCGGCTGTTGCAAGACCATGATTGCGCCAGCCTGCTGCCGCGCCATGCGGTGGCCGACGAGCTGGCCCAGGGCCAGCTGGCCGCCGTGCCGCTGGCTGACCGCGCGGTGCGCCAGCAGGTGGTGCTGGCCACCAGCAGCCAGCAGCCGTTTTCACAAGCGGCCAGGCTGGTGGCCGGGCTGATTCCCGCGTTGGTGCGCAACCACATCCTGCCGCTGGCCGGGGCGCCGGCCGCTGGCTGAATCCAGGCGCTGCCGTCGCGGTGGCATGATCACGCTCATGGCCTCGCTATCGCCCACCCTGATCGACAGCTGGCATGCCCACCTCTATTTCGACGCCGGCAGCCGGGCCGCCGCCTGGGCGCTACGCGAGACGGCGCAGGCCGAACTGGCCGCCTGGGTGCAAGTGGGCCGCTTCCACGAGCAGCCGGCGGGGCCACACCCGATGGGCAGCAGCCAGCTGGCCTTCGCCGCCGAGCACCTGTCGCCGGTGCTGGGCTGGCTGGTGCTGAACCACGGCAACATCGATGTCTTCATCCACCCCAACACCGGCAACGCCCTGCGTGACCACCGCGAAGGCGCGCTCTGGCTCGGCCGCTCCCACCTGCTGAACCTGGCGGCGCTGACGGCCTGAGCGGCCACCAGCCGCGGCTGACGAGCACCGCTTGCTCGGCCAAGGCCTTGCGCTGAAAGGCGGCCTGGAACGGCGCCGGCTGAGCCGCATCGTCGGCGGTGGTGGTGAATTCGCCGTCGACGGTTTCCTTGCGCAGTCCCTGTCCGCCACCTGTTCAACCGCGACCAGCGCCTTGAGCAGCCAGCCGGCGTGCAATGCGTTGACGACCCCGCATCTGGCGCAGCTCGCGCGCGCTGGGCTGCAGCAAGCCGGTGCGCGCCGGCGGCGCGGCCAGCGTCAGCGTGAGCAGGATGTCGAAGCGCGCGAAGAAGGGCGCCAGGCGGCGCGCCACCCCTTGCAGCCGGTTCAGCGCGCCGACATGGGCCACCGCACCGATCGAGCGCCCGAGCAGGCCCAGGCTCAAGGTGGCGGGCTCGAAATCGGCGGCGCGCGGCCGGCGCCCGGCGAGTGCGGCCAACTGCTCGATCTCGGCCCAGGTCTAGGAGCCTGTCGGGCTTGGGGAGCGTCGGCTGCGAATCGACCGCAGCGGTCCATTTCTCACCGTCTTTTTGCCCCATAGCTGGGCTATGGGGC
>JBBQJN010000245.1:0-5881 GCA_038325945.1 Burkholderiales bacterium
CAGCGCCGACATCAGGCCCAGCATGGCCGACGCGGCAACGCCGGCCACCGAGGTGCCAAAGGCCAGCCCCAGACCCAGGATCGGCGCGGCCAGTGCAGCGCGCATGGTGGGCAGGTCGCTGCTGCTCTGCAGCGCCATCACCGTGCCGTTGAGCGTGATCACCATGCCCAGAAAAGTGCCCAGCATGCCCAGCAGCACCAGCAGCCCAACCAGGTAGGGCGTCATCGCCGGGCCGGGCAGCGCCACGCGCTCACCCTCGATGCGCAGCCGCACCGGGTCTTGCAGGCCGGGCGGCAGCGTTACCAGCCAGTCGCTCAGCTTGGGCAGTTGCTCTGGAAGCGCGGGCAGCGCCGGCAACGCCGACAGGGCGGCCTGCAGTGCGGCGGTGGCGCGGCCGAAGCGCTGCAGCTCCAGCGCGCCCATCAGGTAGCAGGCGCCGATCAGCAGGCTCATGGTCAGGGCCAGCGGATTGGCGCCCAAGTAGCCATAGGCCACCCAGGCCACGGCCGCCAGCCCGAGGCTGAAGGCGATCATGCCGAGCGGCTTGTTCATGTCGTTGCGGGCTTGTCTTGTTGGAGGGCCAGCAGCAAGCCCTCCAGGGGTTGCAGGCGCAGGTCCAACTCGTCCAGCAGCAGCCTTTGCAGGGTCAGGCGCAGGGCGTCGGGTTGCAGGCGCGGCGCGGCTGGCCTGGCGGGCTGCGCGGCGCGGCTGGCTGGCTGGGCGGTCTGGTTGTCGATCTGGACTGGGGTCTGGGCCAATCGGGTGAAGTGAAGTTCCAGCAAGCGCGGCACCTTGGCCAGCAGATGGCGCTCGCGTTCGGCGAGCGCGGCCTCGAGCACCGCGTCCAGCGCTGCCAGCCTGGCCAGCGCCGGCGAGCAGGCCTGCAAGCTGGCCCGCAGGCGGGCGCGCAGCGGCGCCGTGCGTGCAGCCATGGCCTGCTGCAGCGCCACATGGCGGCGGCGACAGGGCGCCCAGTCGGTCTGTGCCGCGCTGCCGCCGCGCGCGACCTGATCGGCCAGTTCGGCTTTAACGGCTTGATCGGCCAGCTCGGCGGCCAGCGCCGCGTCATCGGCTATCGACAGCGCCAGCTGCTGGCGCAGATGCCGCAGTTCTGCGGCCAGCACCGACGTGGCCGCCGAGGCGCGGGCAGGTGCGTCGGCAGGCTGGTCGGCCGCCGGATCGCCATCGAGCACGCCGTAGAGCGAGATCGCATCGGGCCAGTGCAGCCACTGGCCAAGCCGTTCGGCCAGCGTCTGCCCGGCATCAGCGCTGTTTTGGATGTCCAGGCTGGCGAGCGTGCGAATCAGCGGCGAACGATTGAAAGCCGTGCGCGGAGACGGCGGCATGGCGCGGACGGAGGTAGGCAAGGGAAAACCGATGATGTTAGCCGAGGCCGTCTGGCGGCCGGCAGCCGGCACAGCGCAGCCCGCCGCGTCGGCACGGCCCGGCAGGCCGCAGCCGCTGGCCCTGCTCAGGCCCCGGCCATCGCCTCGTCCAGCGCTTCGATCCAGTGCTTGACCGGCGTGGCGGTGCCGCTTTGCAGGTGCTGGATGCAGCCGACGTTGGCCGATACGATGGCCGTTGGGTCGAGTTCGGCCAGATTGACCAGCTTGCGGTCGCGCAGCTGGTGGCTCAGCGTGGGCTGCAGCACGCTGTAAGTGCCGGCTGAGCCGCAGCAGAGATGGCTCTCGTTCATCGCCACCGCCACCTCGAAACCCAGTTCACGCAGCCCGCTCTCGACGCCGCCGCGCAGCTGCTGGCCATGCTGCAGCGTGCAGGGGGGGTGGAACGCCAGCTTGCCGGGCTGGGCTCTGGCCAGCCTGGGTTTGAGCGCGGCCACGATGTCGGGCAGCAGCTCGCTGATATCGCGGGTGAGTGCGCTGATGCGCCGCGCCTTGTCGGCATAGTCGGCGTCACGGGCCAGCGCATGGCCGTAGTCTTTGACCGCCACGCCGCAGCCGCTGGCGTTCATCACGATGGCTTCCACCGTGCCGGCGCTGACCTGCGGCCACCAGGCGTCGATGTTGCGGCGCATGTCGGCCAGGCCGCCCTCGTGGTCGTTCAAGTGCGTGCGCAGCGCGCCGCAGCAGCCGGCGTTGTCGGCCACCAGGGTCTGGATGCCGGCGGCGTCCAGCACACGCGCGGTGGCGGCGTTGATGTTGGGCATCATCGCCGGCTGCACGCAGCCCATCAGCATCAGCACCTTGCGCGCATGGTCTTGCTGCGGCCACAGCTTGGCACGCGGGTGGCTGGCGCCTGGCACCTTGTCCTTCAATGAGGCCGGCAGCAGCGGCCGCGCCAGCTTGCCCAGCGCCATCGCCGGGCCGAACAGCGGCGAGGTCAGGCCGGTTTTCAGCAGCCAGCGCACCGCGCGCTCTCCGGCCGGGCGCGGCACCTGTTCGTCCACCAGCTTGCGGCCGATGTCGACCAGCTGGCCGTACTGCACGCCGCTGGGGCAGGTGGTTTCACAATTCCGACAAGTGAGGCAGCGGTCCAGGTGCTGCTGGGTGGCGCGGGTGGGTGTGGCGCCTTCGAGCACCTGCTTCATCAGGTAGATGCGGCCGCGCGGGCCGTCCAGCTCGTCGCCCAGCAGCTGGTAGGTCGGGCAGGTGGCGGTGCAAAAGCCGCAGTGCACACACTTGCGCAGGATGGCTTCAGCGGCCTCGCCATCGGGCGTGCCTTTGAATTGAGGGGCGAGTGCGGTTTGCATGGCGGTGGGGGTGACAGATGATCGTTGAAAAAAGACGGGCCCGGCGGCGGCTCAGCGCAGCAGCCAGGCGGCCAGCGCGGGCATCAGCAACGACGCCAGCACCACCTGCAGGCCCAGTGCCAGGCCGGCGTAGGCGCCGGCATCAGGGTGCACTTGCATCGCGCGCGCGGCGCCGATGCCGTGCGAGGCGGTGCCCAGCGCAAAGCCGCGCACGTCCATGCGGTTGATGCCCAGCGCGTCGAACAAATACTTGCCGCTGATGGCGCCGACCAGGCCGGTCAGCACCGCCAGCACGGCGGCCAGCGCCGGAATGCCGCCCAGTTGCTCGGCAATGCCCATGGCCACCGGCGCGGTGACCGATTTGGGCGCCAACGAACGCAGCACCTCCGCCGGCAGGCCCAGCGCCCAGCCGATGGCTACCGCACTGCCGGCAGCCGCCGCGCCACCGGCCAGCGCCGCGCCCAGCAAGGCCAGGCCACGCTGACGCAGCTGGGCGCGGCGCTGCCACAGCGGCCAGCCCAGCGCCACCACCGCCGGACCGAGCAGGAAGTGGATGAACTGTGCGCCGGAAAAGTAAATGGGGTAGGGCGTGCCGGTAGCGGTAAGCAGGGTGGCCAGCGCCAGCACCGTCCACAGCACCGGGTTGGCCCAGGGCGCCTGGTCGAGCCGCAGGTACAGCGCATGGGCCAGCACATAGCAGCTCAGCGTGGCGGTCAGGCCGAACAGCGGCGTGGCCGACAGATAGACCCACAGTTGCACGAAGTCCTGCATGCCGCCGCTCATTTCGCCGGCCCCGTGGCGCCGGGCGCCGGCAGCAGCGCGCGCAGTACCAGTGCCGTCACCGCCAGGCCGATCCAGGTCGACAACAGCAGGGCCAGACCCATGCGCAGCCCATATTCGCTGATCAGCGCCAGGTGGGTCATCACGCCCACGCCTACCGGCACGAACAGCAGCGACAGGTGCGACAGCAAGGCCCCGCAGGCCGCTTCAGTGGGTGCCTGCAGCCGCTGCCAGCCGAGCAGCAGCACCAGCAACAGCATGCCCAGCACCGGGCCAGGCAAGGGCAGGTGCAGCAGGCGCGCGGCGGCCTCGCCAGCCGATTGGCACAGCAGCAACAGCGCCAGGCCTTGCAGCATCGTCATGCCAGCGTGTACTGCAGCACCCAGTAATGGGTGTAGGCGGTCCAGCTTGCAGCGCGGGCACGCGGGCCCAGCGCGGCGATCGCCTGCCCGGGCATCGGAAAGTTCTTCAGCACTTCGTGGACGCTGCCGTCGTCCAAGGTGCGCAGCTGGTAGCCGTTGCCGTCGGCATCGCAGCGATGGATCGGCGTGCTGCCGGTCTGCACAAAGCTGTTGTCGAGCATCAGCACCACGGCGCCGGGTTCGAGCCTGGCGTGCAGCGTGGCCAGCCAGGGCTGCAGCCGGGCCAGCGGCACATGGCTCCACCAGCAGCCGGCAAAAGCCGCGTCGAAGGTCTCGTCGCCGAGTTCGACCAGCGTGTAGGCGTCCACCGTCTGCAAGCGCACGGCGGCGGGCAGGTTCGGCTTGGCCCGCGCCACCGCCAGGGTTTCGGGGTTGAGGTCGGTGGCGCGCCAGTGCGCGGCCTGCGCCGCGCCGAAAGGCGTCCACCAGCCGGTGCCGCAGGCGATCTCCAGCACGCGGCGGCCGGCAAAGGGCGCGGCCAGCGCCGCTTCCATCTGCCGCAGATCGGCCTGGCGCTCGGGCTTGGCATAGACCCGCTCGTATTCGGCGGCACGCTGCGCGTAGTAGCTGGCCATGCTGGCTGCGGTGGCTGGGGCGGGCGCGGCGGGCATGGCGGGCATGGCGGGTACGGCGGGTATGGCGGACCTGGCAAACGTCGATCAGAGACCGGGGTAAAGCCGGCCGGGGTTGAAGATGCGGTCGGGGTCGAAGGCGGTTTTCATCTCGCGGTGAATGCGCTGCAGCGGCGCCGACAGCGGTGCCAGCGCGCCGTCGGCCTTGTGGCCACGAAAGGCCGTGGCATGGCCGCCGGCCTGGGCCGCCGCCTCGCGCAGCCTGGCCGCCGGCGCGGTGGTCACCACCCAGCGCTGGGCGCCGCCCCACTCGATCAGCTGCTCGCCGGGCAGGCCCAGCGGCGGCGTGGTGGCCGCCACGGACAGCCGCCACAGCGTGGCGCCGGCGGCCAGCGCCGTGCGCGCCTTGACGAAGAACTCGTCACTCTGATCACGCAGGCCGGTCCAGAACGCTGTCGCCTGTGCCGGGGCTATCACTTCGCCGCGCAGTTGCTGGGTCGCCGATTGCACCGCAGCGGCCGCGCCGGCCAGCCGCAGCACCAGCATGCCGTCCCACCAGGCACTGGCGTTGATCGGCAGCGGCTGGCCACCCCAGGTGTTGAGCTGGCGAATGGCCGCCGCCTCGTCACGCTCAAAGCGCAGCGTGGCGCTGGCCACCGGCAGTGGCAGCACCTTCAGCGAAACCTCGCAGATCACGCCCAGCGTGCCCATGGCGCCGGCCAGCAGGCGCGACACGTCGTAGCCGGCGACGTTTTTCATCACCTGGCCGCCAAACGTCAGCAGTTCGGCGCGGCCGTTGAGCAGCTTGGCGCCCAGCACATAGTCGCGCACACCGCCCACCGCAGCGCGGGCCGGGCCGGCCAGCCCGGCGGCCACCATGCCGCCGACGGTGCCGCGCAGCGGCGCCTTCGCGTCGTCGCTGCCGCCGGGCGCAAAGCGTGGTGGCTCAAACGGCAGGCACTGGCCTTTGTCGGCCAGCGCGGCCTCCAACTCGGCCAGTGGCGTGCCAGCGCGCACCGTGACCACCAGCTCGGTGGGCTCGTAGCTGCTGATGCCGGCCAGCGGCCGCACATCCAGCGCCGAGCCCTGCGGCGCCTCGCCGTACCAGGTCTTGGTACTGCCGCCCTGGATGTTGAGCGCGGTCTTGGCGGCGCGTGCAGCGCGCACGCGGTCGACCAGGGCGTCGAGTGCGGGATCGGCCATGCTCAGAATCTCTCGAGTTCGGGGAAGGGCAGCAAGCCCTTCTTGACATGCATGCGGCCGTACTCGGCGCAGCGGTGCAGGCTGGGGATCACCTTGCCGGGGTTGAGCGTGCCGGCGGCATCAAAGGCGCGCTTGACGGCAAACATCTGCTCGCGCTCCTCGGTGCTGAACTGCACGCACATGCTGCTGAGCTT
>JBBQJN010000246.1:0-5860 GCA_038325945.1 Burkholderiales bacterium
TAGCGGTCAACTGCGGTTTCTAGGAGCCTGTCGGGCTTGGGGCGTCGATAGCGAGAATCGGCCCCAGCGGGGGCAGTTCTTGCCGGATTTGCAGCCCCATAGCCCAGCTATGGGGCAAAAAGACGGTGAGAAATGGACCGCTGCGGTCGATTCGCAGCCGACGCTCCCCAAGCCCGACAGGCTCCTAGGGTCAAGGGTTGTGCGCCACCTGCCCTCAGGTCGTGGCTGCCCTTCGCTGCGTGGTGCGTGTCGGGCAGGTATCCCACAAGCCCGAACATCAGCAGCCGGTCACATCGCCAACAACGAGCCGTTTGCAGAACACCAGTCCCAGCAATCGCCGCAAGCTGAGAAAGTCAGATGGTGACGCCGCCGTCGATCACCAGGCTCTGGCCGGTCATGAAGCGGCTGGCGGGTGCGGCCAGGTAGACCGCAGCGCCGGCGATTTCGTCGGGCTCGCCAATGCGGCGCAGCGGCGTCTCGGCGTTGCGCGCGGCCAGTGCCTCGGGGTTGTCCCACAGCGCCTTGGCAAAGTCGGTCTTGATCAGCCCTGGCGCGATGCAGTTCACCCGCACGTTGTCGGGGCCCAGCTCCACCGCCAGGTTGCGGGCCAACTGCATGTCGGCGGCCTTGCTGATGCAGTAGGCGCCGATCGCCGACGAGCCGCGCAGGCCGCCGATCGACGAGACGATGATGATCGAGCCCTCGCGGCGGGCGCGCATCTGCGGCGCCACCATGGTCACCAGCCAGTTGTTGGCGATGATGTTGTTGTCCAGGATCTTGCGAAACTGCTCGTCGGCGATGCCGGCCATCGGCCCGTAATAGGGGTTGCTGGCGGCGTTGCAGACCAGGGTGTCGATGCGGCCGAAGCGGGCCAGGGTCTGGTCGACCAGCGACTGCAGCGCCTGCTTGTTGGAGATGCTGGCGGCGATCGCCAGCGCGGTACCGGCGCCATGGCGGGCATTGATCGCGTCGGCCACGGTGTCGCAGGCGTCCTGCTTGCGCGACGAGATCACCACCTTGGCGCCATGTTCGGCCAGGCGCTCGGCAATGGCGCGGCCAATGCCGCGGGACGATCCGGTGATCACGGCCACCTGGCCTTTGAGGTCGAACAAGTTCATGGTTGATCCTTGCAGTGAAAGAAGCATGCCGATCTTTCCAAGTCTGGCTCGATCGGACCATTGGTACTTACGGTATAACCTGCGCAGTCTTCCATACCACAACCTCCAAGCACGTCCCCCTCATGACAATCGACTTCAGCGGCCGCGTGGCCATCGTTACCGGCGCGGGCGGCGGCCTGGGCCGCGCCCATGCGCTGGCGCTGGCTGCGCGCGGCGCGCGCGTGCTGGTCAACGACCTCGGCGGCAGTGCGGCCGGATCTGGCGGCGCGCCCGGCGCGGCACAGGCGGTGGCCGACCAGATCGTCGCCGCCGGTGGCCAGGCGCTGGCCAACGCTGCCTCGGTGACCGACCCGGCGGCGGTGGCGGCGATGGTCGAGCAGGCGATGGCTGCCTGGGGCCGGGTCGACATCCTGGTCAACAACGCCGGCATCCTGCGCGACAAGAGCTTTGCCAAGATGGCGCTCGATGACTTCCGCCTGGTGATGGAGGTGCACCTGATGGGGGCGGTGCACTGCTGCCAGGCGGTGTGGCCGATCATGGCCGCGCAGCAGTACGGCCGCATCGTGATGACCACCTCGTCGTCGGGCCTGTTCGGCAACTTCGGCCAGGCCAATTACGGCGCGGCCAAGATGGCGCTGGTCGGGCTGATGCAGACGCTGTCGATCAAAGGCGCCAAGAACGACATCCGCGTCAACTGCCTGGCGCCCACCGCCGCCACCCGCATGACCGAAGGCCTGTTGCCGCCCGCCATGCTGGCGCTGCTCAAGCCTGAGGCGGTGGTGCCGGCGCTGCTGTGGCTGGTATCGACCGATGCGCCCAACCGGGCCATCGCCTGCGCCGGCGCCGGCACCTTCGAGGCCGCGCACATCACGCTGAGCCAAGGCCTGCACCTGGGCGCGACGGCCGACACGCCCGAGCAACTGGCGGCGGCCTGGGCCCAGGTCAGTGATCGTCGAGACGAGCAAGTGCCTGCCAGCGGCTCGGCCCAGGGCCACAACGAGATCAGCCAGGCGCTGGCGGCTCAGCGGCCCCGATGAGCCACCGCCCACCGCCGCCGCATTTCGCGCCGCCGCTGGCGGCCTATGGCGGTGAGCCGCCGCCGGCGCCGGCCTGGTTCAACCAGGCCCTGACCGACGCACCCGAGCGCGCTGAACTGCGGGTACAGGGCGCGCCGATCGAGACTTTGAGTTGGGGCCGGCGCGGTGATCCTGGCCTGCTGCTGCTGCATGGCAACGGCGCCCACGCCGACTGGTACAGCTTCATCGCGCCGCTGCTCAGCCAGGGCCGGCGGGTTTTGGCGATGAGCTTTTCGGGCCATGGCGCGTCGGGCTGGCGCACCCAGTACAGCGTGGCTCAATGGGCCGACGAGGCGCTGGCGGTGGCCGAGGCCGGCGGCTTGTTCGAGGCCGCGCAGCCGCCGGTGTTTGTGGCCCATTCTTTCGGCGGTTTTGCGCTGATGAACGCGGCGGCGCGCTTTGGCGATCGGCTGGGCCGGGCGGTGATCGTTGACACGCCGGTGCGGCCGCCGTTGGCGACGGCGGCACGGCGGCGCAAACGCGCCGAGACGCTGCGCCCGGCGCGGGTCTACGACAGCGCGGCCGAGGCGATCCAGCGCTTCCGGCTGTTGCCGGCGCAGGGCTGCGAGCACCCCTACATTGCCGATGTCATTGCGCGGCGCGGCCTCAAGCCGGTCACCGGACCCAGCGGCGCGGTCGGCTGGGTCTGGCGCTTCGACCCCTTTTTGTTCAGCCACTTCGATTTCGGCCGGCCCTGGCTGGACCTGAAGTCGCCACGCTGTCCGATCAGCCTGGTGCGCGGCAGCCGATCGCGGCTGATCACCGCCGAGATGATGGCCCATGCCGTGGCGTTGGCGCCGGCCGGCACCGAGGTGCTGGAGCTGGCCGACGCTGATCACCATGTGATGATCGACCAGCCCCAGGGTTTTGCTGAGCTGCTCGGCCGCCTGGTGCCCAGCGCATGAGCACGGCAGCTACGCTGTCGAGCCCGCCCACGCTGCGTTTTGCCGAGAAACGCGAGCTGATCCTTGACGGCGCGGCGCGGCTGTTCAACCGACGCGGCATCCGGGCCGGCACCTTGGCCGAGGTAGCGGCCTCGGTAGATCTGGCCACCAACAGCCTGACCTACTACTACCGCAAGAAGGACGATCTGGTCTGCGCCTGCCTGCTGCGCAGCATCGAGGCGCTGCGTGCGCTGATCGACCAGGCCGCGGCCGCAGCAAAGCCAGGCGATCTGGCCGGACGTGTGCGCGCCGTGGTGCGGGGCTATTTCGCGCTGATGGCGGCGATCGAGCAGCGTGCGCACCCGGCGCTGATTTACTTTGGCGACATGCGGGCCTTGCCGCGGCCGCAGGCCGACGCCGCCTTTGCCGCCTACGAGGCGATGTTCCGCCAGTTGCGCGGCTTGCTGCACGAAGGCGAAACTGCCGCCGGGCAGCCGCTGCCGGCAGCTGGCAGCGCGCAACGCCAGGGCTTGAACGCACGCTGTCACGGCCTGCTGTCGCAACTGCTGTGGGCGCGCGCCTGGCTCTACCGCTACGAGAGCGCCGACTATCCCCGGCTGGCCGAGGTGCTGGCCGATCTGCTGCTGCTGGGCCTGCCCGCAGCCGGCCAGGCCTGGCCGGCGCACGCGATGGCGGCGGTGGCGGGCACCGACAGCGCTGCGGCAGAGACCGACGCGCCGCGCGAGGCCTACCTGCGCACCGCCACCCGGCTGGTCAACGACCATGGCGTGGGGGGCGCCTCGGTGGAGCGCATCGCCGCCCAGTTGGCGCTGACCAAGGGCTCGTTCTACCACCATCACGAGACCAAGGACGGGCTGATCGACGACTGCTTCGAACGCAGCTTCGACCTCATCCGCCAGACCCAGCGCCAGGCCCTGGCCGGCGGTGGCAACGGCTGGCAGCGCCTGCTGGCGGCCACACTGCCGGTGGTGGCGCTGCAGACCGCGCCGCAAGGCCCGCTGCTGCGCCTGACGGCCTGGACCGAGCTGCCGGGCGTGCTGCGCTGGCAGAAGTTCAATACCCTGAACCGGCTCAGCGAACGCTATGCGGCGATGCTGGTCGACGGCATGATCGACGGCTCGATCCGGCTGCTTGACCCGGCCGTGGCAGCACACCTGATCAGCGGCCTGATCAACGCGCTGGCCGAGGTTGAACATTGGGTGCCGGGTGAGCAGCCGCCTGACTTGCAGGCGCTGCTGGCGCGGCCGATGCTGCTGGGCCTGCTGGCGCCTGCTCTCACTCCCACCATGCCCACAACCCCTATCACAGACTCCAGGAGAAGCGCATGAGCGAGCCCCAAGCCGCCGACTACAGCCAGTTCACCGGCACCCGGCCGGTGGCCGAACAACATGCTTTTGACGAGGCCAGTCTGACGGCTTACCTGCATGCCCACATGCCGAGCTTGGCGCCGGGGCCGCTGCAGGTGGAGCAGTTCAAGGGCGGGCAGTCCAACCCGACCTTCCGCCTGACCGCTGCCGACGGCCAGCGTTATGTGCTGCGGCGCAAGCCGCTCGGCGTGCTGCTGCAGTCGGCGCATGCGGTGGACCGCGAGTTCCGCGTCATCAGTGCGCTGGCCGCCACCGACGTGCCGGTGGCCCGCGCCCATGTGCTGTGCCAGGACGCGGCGGTAATCGGCACCGACTTCTATGTGATGGACTGCGTTGAAGGCCGCGTGCTGTGGGATCCGACGTTGCCCGGCATGAGCAACGCAGAACGCGGCGCGATGTACAGCGAGCTCAACCGCGTCATCGCCGCGCTGCACCGGGTTGACCCGTCGGCAGTAGGGCTGGACGGCTACGGCAAGGTGGGTGGTTACCTCGAGCGCCAGGTCAAGCGCTGGACCTCGCAGTACCGCGCTGCCGAGACCGAGCCCATCGCGGCGATGGAGTCGCTGATCAACTGGCTGCCCCAGCACATGCCGGCCGAGGGGCCGACGCGCATCGTGCACGGCGACTACCGGCTCGACAACGTGATGTTCCATGCCACCGAGCCGCGCATCCTGGCCGTGCTGGATTGGGAGTTGTCGACCCTGGGTGACCCGCTGGTCGACTTTGCCTACCACTGCATGACATGGCACATGCACAACGGCCCGACCAGCCGCGGCCTGGGCGGCCAGGATCTGGCGGCGCTGGGCATTCCAAATGAAGACGCCTACCTGCAGTCCTATCTGCAGCGCACCGCGCAGGCCGGGCGCCAGATCAGTGCCGACGAATGGGGCTATTACCTGGTCTTCAACATGTTCCGTCTGGCCGGCATCCTGCAGGGCATCCTGGGCCGCGCGCTGCAGGGCAATGCTTCAAACGCTGCGGCGCTGGAGTCGGGCAAGCGCGCCAAGCCGCTGGCCGAGCAGGCCTGGGCCCTGGCGCAGACGCTGCACCGCGGCTGAGCGGTTGATCCGCTGATCACTTGATCGGCAAGCGGCGCGGCGCGACGCCGCCCGCCCCGGGCCACGTCAGCCCAGTCCGAACAAGGCCCGGCTGGGCAGTTGCCGCACCACCGCGCCGGCGGCCTTGGCCACGTCCACCATGTGCTGCGTGCCGCCCGGCGCGTCGCCGGCCTGGCCGTCCCACAGCACCAGCAGCGTCAGCTTGTCGGCGCCGTAAGCCAGCGCCGACTGCAGGTTCCAGCGGTTGTTGCGTTCCCAGATCGAGTAGTCGTGCAGGCCGGCCAGCCAGCGTGGCAGCGTGTCACTGTTGCCCAGCTGGTGCAGACCACCGGCGGC
>JBBQJN010000247.1:0-5737 GCA_038325945.1 Burkholderiales bacterium
AATCTCGCGCTGCCTGGGTGTCGCATCCTTGTGCTCGACGATGCCCAGCACGCGGCCGCCATGGGCGTCACCCGAGCGCAGGATGCGGCCGTAGCCGGTGGCATCGGGCAGTTCGATGGTCAGCAGCGCCAGCCGCTCACCGCCGCAGGCCTGGACCAGCGTCCGCGCCGTGGCGGCGGCGATCAGCGGCACGTCGCCATTGAGGATCAGCGTGGTGCCCTGTTCGGCAAGGTGGGGCACCGCCTGCTGGATCGCATGTCCGGTGCCCAGTTGGGGCATCTGCAGCACCGGCTGCGCTGCGCTGGCAGCGATGGCAGACTCCACCTGTTCGGCGCCATGGCCGGTGATCACCCAGCAGCGATGCGCCTCCAGCTGCGCGGTGGTGGCCAGCACATGGTCGAGCAGGCTGCGCCCGGCCAGCCGGTGCAACACCTTGGGCAGGCGCGATTTCATGCGGGTGCCCTTGCCCGCTGCCATGATGACAATGTCCAAAGCCATGAGATTCCCTGTATCGATGCGTTGGCGAAGCTGGATTATCTGGCTGCTGCTGCCCTGGTTGGCAGGCTGCAGCAGCTTGCGCCTGGGCTACAACCAGGCGCCGCTGCTGGCTTACTGGTGGCTGGACGGCTATGCCGACTTCAATACCGAGCAGTCACCGCAGGTCAAGGACGGGCTGAGCGACTGGCTGGCCTGGCATCGTGCCACGCAGTTGCCTGAGTATGCCCAGGCGCTGTCTGCGCTGGGCGCGCTGGCCGTGAACCCGGTCACTGCCGATCAGCTCTGCGTCCAGGTCGACGCCTGGCAGCAACGCGCCGAGCGCGCCTTCGAGCGCGCCGTGCCGGCGATGGCGGCGCAGTTGCGCACGCTGTCGGCCGAGCAGATCAACCACCTTGAGCGTCGGCAGTCGGCCAAGCGCGACGATCTGGTCGAGAGCCATCTGCAGGCCAACACGGCCGAGCGCCAGAAGGCCTCGTTCGAGCGCCTGCTCGGGCGCGCCGAAACCTTGTACGGCAGGTTGGACGAGTCGCAGCGCAGGCAACTGGCGGCTGCGCAGCTGGCCTCGCCGTTTCAGGCCGAGCTCTGGCTGGCCGAATTGCGGCTGCGCCATGCCGAGCTGGCGCGCAGCCTGCGCCAATGGCAGGCTGATCGCGCCGACGGCGCCACGGTGCAGGCCGGCTTGCGCCGCTTGGCCGCCGAAGTCAACCGTTCACCGCGAGCCGACTACCGCGCCTACGCCGGTCGGCTGAAGCAGGCCAATTGCGCGCTGATGGCACAGGCCCACAACGCCAGCACGCCAGCGCAGCGCCAGCGCGCGATCAGCAAGTTCAAGGTCTGGGAAGACGACCTGCGGGCACTGGCCGACCCGCGTTAAGGCAAGGCTGACCGAGTGCCTCACGGGTCGTGCGCACAAAAAATTTCGCCAGCGCCGGCACCGCGCAAGCGCGCACACGCCGCTTGCAGCCCTGCCCAGTTGCCGCCACCGACAATTGCCAGCATGTCGTCATCCGCCCCGTCATCCCTCTCATCATCCCGTTTGAACCGCCTGCGCGCCCTCTTCAGACACCCCGAATTCAGCCGCGGCGCGCGCGACATGGTCGGCGTGGCGCTGGGCATTGGCGCCTGGGGGCTGGTTACCGGCATGGCGATGGTCAACAGCGGGCTGCAAGTGTGGCTGGCGGTGCTGATGTCGCTGACGGTGTTTGCCGGCACCGCCCAGCTGGCGGTGACGCCGCTGATGGCCAGTGGCGCGCCGATCTGGGTGATCTGGGCCACCGCGCTGTGCCTGAACCTGCGCTTCGTCATCTTCAGCGTGCGTTGGCGGCCCTACCTGGCGCATTTGCCGCTGCGCCAGCGTGCGCTGATGAGCTTCTTCAACGCCGACCTGAACTACGTACTGTTCATGCGGCGCTTTCCCGATCCAAAACCGGCGCCCGAGCAGGTGCCCTACTTCTGGGGCGGCGTGTTGGTCAACGCCGGATCCTGGCATCTGATGTCGTTGCTGGGCATTGCGCTGGGCCAGCGCGTTCCGGTGGAATGGGGGCTGGGCTTCGCCGGCACGCTGGCGCTGCTGGCCATGACCTACACGATGCTGGCCGACCGCGCCACCTGGCTGCCGGCGCTGCTGGCCGGCGCCGCTGCGGTGGCCGCCTATGCTTTGCCGTTGAAGCTGAACATGCTGGTGGCCATCGCCGCCGCTGTGGCGGTGGGCACGGTGATTGATCACAGCCGGCCGCGGCCGGCCAGCGCTGCGGGCAGGCCTTGAACGCCATGGGTGCTGTTGAGGGCATCGTCACCATCGCCGGGCTGGCGCTGATCACGCTGGTCACACGCGGCTTCTTTGTGCTGCCCGATCGCGAGCTGCCGCTGCCCGGCTGGCTGCGCGAAGGCCTGCGTTTTGCACCGATCGGCGCGCTGGTGGCGGTGATCGCGCCCGAGCTGGTGATGAGTGGCGGCGCGCTCATCACCACCTGGGTCGACGCCCGGCTCTTTGGTGCGGCGGCGGCCACCGGCTGGTTTGTGTGGCGGCGCGACATGCTGGGCACCATCGTGGTGGGTACTGCGGTGATGATGACGCTGCGCATGGCGCTGGGCTGGTGATCTGCCAAACTTGAGCCCATGTGCCGCAGCCAAGGCTGGCTGCGAGCGCCGACTCCCTTTCTTCGATGCAGACAGCGACCATGAACATCCTCCGACTCGATCAACTGGTGGCCCAGGGCCAGCTCAAGGGCAAGCGCGTGTTCATCCGCGCCGATCTCAACGTGCCGCAGGACGATGCCGGCCACATCACCGAGGACACGCGCATCCGCGCCTCGGTGCCGGCGATCCAGATGGCGCTGGACGCCGGCGCGGCGGTGATGGTCACCAGCCACCTGGGCCGGCCGACCGAGGGCGCCTTCAAGCCCGCCGATTCACTGGCGCCGGTGGCCGCCCGCTTGAGCGAGTTGCTCGGGCGCGAAGTGCCGCTGCTGGCCGATTGGGTCGACGGCGTCACGGTGGCGCCGGGCCAGCTGGTGATGCTGGAGAACTGCCGGCTTAACAAGGGCGAGAAGAAAAACGACGAGGCCCTGGCACGCAAGCTGGCCGCGCTGTGCGACATCTATGTCAACGACGCCTTCGGCACCGCCCACCGCGCCGAGGCCACCACCTACGGCATCGCGCAATTTGCGCCGGTGGCCTGCGCCGGGCCGCTGCTGTCGGCCGAGATCGACGCCATCACCAAAGCGCTGGCCAACCCCAAGCGGCCGCTGGTGGCCATCGTTGCCGGCAGCAAGGTGAGCACCAAGCTGAGCATCCTGCAAAGTTTGTCGGCCAAGGTTGACGGCCTGATCGTGGGCGGCGGCATCGCCAATACCTTCATGCTGGCGGCCGGCCTGAAAATTGGCAAGAGCCTGGCCGAGCCCGACCTGCTGGCCGACGCCAAGGCGGTGATCAAGGCCATGGCCGCGCGCGGCGCGGCGGTGCCGATCCCGGTCGACGTGGTCTGCGCCAAGACCTTTGCCGCCGACGCGCCGGCCACGGTGAAAGCCGCCACCGAGGTGGCCGACGACGACCTGATCCTCGACATCGGCCCCAAGACCGCCGCCATCCTGGCCGCGCAACTACAGGCTGCGGGCACCATCGTCTGGAACGGCCCGGTCGGCGTGTTCGAGTTCGAGGCTTTCTCGCACGGCACCGAGGCCATCGCCCGCGCCATCGCCGCGAGCCCGGCGTTTTCGATCGCCGGCGGCGGCGACACGCTGGCGGCGATCGCCAAGTACGGCATCGAGAAGGATGTCGGCTACATCAGCACCGGCGGCGGCGCATTTCTGGAAGTGCTGGAGGGCAAGACGCTGCCGGCCTTCGAGATCCTGGAAAAGCGCGCCGCCGGTTGAGCCGCTTATAGCCTGCGGTGGCCGCAAGCCCATTGGGTTTGTCCACGGTCAAACTGTGAGGCGCATTCCGAGATGGCTGAGGGTCGGATTCGGGCGTAACCTTGGCGACCTCTAAGACCAAGGAGACCCCGGATGACCGAACAGAACAAGAACCTTTCCGCTGCCGAACAAGCCCTGCGCGAGGCCGCGCGTGAGTACCACCGCTCGCCGACCCGCGGCAAGATCTCGGTCACGCCGACCAAGCCGCTGAGCAACCAGCGTGACCTCAGCCTGGCTTATTCGCCTGGCGTGGCCTATCCCTGCCTGGACATCCAGGCCGACCCCAGCCTGGCGGCCGAGTACACCAGCCGCGGCAACCTGGTGGGTGTGATCACCAACGGCACGGCGGTGCTGGGCCTGGGCGACATCGGCCCGCTGGCGGCCAAGCCGGTGATGGAGGGCAAGGGCTGCTTGTTCAAGAAGTTTGCCGGTATCGATGTCTTCGACATCGAACTGGCCGAACACGACCCCGACAAGCTGGTGGAGATCATCGCCGCGCTTGAGCCCACGCTGGGCGGCATCAACCTCGAGGACATCAAGGCGCCCGAGTGCTTCTTGATCGAGCGCAAGCTGCGCGAGCGGCTGAAGATTCCCGTCTTCCACGACGACCAGCATGGCACGGCGATCATCTCGTCGGCGGCGCTGATCAATGCGCTGGAGCTGGTGGGCAAGCAGATCGGCCAGATCAAGCTGGTGGTCTCGGGTGCCGGTGCGGCGGCCATCGCCTGCTTGGACCTGATGGTCAGCCTGGGCGTCGACATCAGCAACGTGTTCGCCGTCGACTCCAAGGGCGTGATCCGAGAGGGCCGGGGCGACAAACTGGACGAGTCCAAGCAGCGCTACTGCCAGAAAACCGACAGCAAGACCTTGGCCGATGTGATGAGCGGCGCCGACGTCTTCCTGGGCTGCTCAGCGGCCGGCGTGCTGACGCCCGAGATGGTCAAGACCATGGCCGACAAGCCGATCATCCTGGCGCTGGCCAACCCCGAGCCCGAGATCCGGCCCGAGCTGGCCAAGGCCGCCCGGCCCGATTGCATCGTGGCGACCGGCCGCTCGGATTACCCGAACCAGGTCAACAACGTCCTGTGCTTCCCCTACATCTTCCGCGGTGCGTTGGACTGCGGTGCGACCACCATCAACGAGGCCATGAAGCTGGCCTGCGTGCGTGAGATCGCCGCACTGGCCAAGGCCGAGGCCAGCGACGAAGTAGCCGCCGCTTATGTTGGCAAGGAGCTGAAGTTCGGCCCCGAGTACATCATCCCCACGCCGTTCGACGTGCGCCTGATCCTGCGCATCGCGCCGGCGGTGGCGCAAGCGGCGGCCGACTCGGGCGTGGCACTGCGGCCGATCGCCGACATGGACGCCTACCGGCTGCAGCTCACCCGCTTTGTCTACCAGACCGGCATGGTGATGCGGCCGGTGTTTGCTGCGGCCAAGGCCGCCCAGGCTCAACAGCCCACGCGGGTGGTCTATGCCGAAGGTGAGGACGAACGCGTGCTGCGCGCGGTGCAGGTGGTGCTGGAGGAGCGCCTGGCGCGGCCCATCCTGGTCGGCCGGCCGGCGGTGATCGACATGCGCATCGAACGTGCCGGCCTGCGGCTGAAGGCCGGCACCGACTTCGAGGTCTGCGACCCCGAGGACGATCCGCGATTCCGCGATTATTGGGAGCAATACCACCAGCTGATGGGCCGCGACGGCATGACGCCAGAGGCCGCCAAGGCTGCGGTACGGCGCAGCAACACGCTGATCTCCAGCCTGATGGTCAAGCGCGGTGAGGCCGACGCGATGTTGTGCGGCATGGTGGGCCGGTTTGACGCCCACCTCGA
>JBBQJN010000248.1:0-5713 GCA_038325945.1 Burkholderiales bacterium
TGGTGGGCGGTGCAAGTTTCGAACTTGCGACCCCTGCCGTGTGAAGGCAGTGCTCTACCGCTGAGCTAACCGCCCGGAAATCCGGGTTGCTGTTGGTGGGCTGAGCCCAGGTCGATCAACAGCAAGCCCACAATTATGCCATAGGCTCTATGCCGCCAGCGTGCGCCACACCGTCCTGCCGTTGCTGGCCTTGTCCAACTCCCCCAGTACGGCTTCGTGAGCCGCGTCTTCTTCGGCCTCGGCCTGGATCACCAGCAGCACATACAGTGACAAGTCGCGCTCGGGCTGTAGCGGGTTGGCGCCGTGGCCGCCTTGGTCATCGGCATGGATCACCAATGAATCTTGGCCGCGTGTCAGCCGGATGTAAACCTCGGCCAGCAGCCCCGCGTCGAGCAAGGCGCCGTGGTGTGTGCGGTGGGCGTTGTCCACTTCCAGCCGCTTGCACAGCGCGTCCAGGTTGTTGGCCTTGCCGGGAAACATCTCGCGCGCGATCAGCAAGGTGTCGGTGACCTTGGCGGCCACGGTGTGGAAAGGCTGGCGGCCCAGTCGCTTGAGCTCGGCGTTGAGGAAGCCGACGTCAAAGGCCGCGTTGTGGATCACGATGTCGGCGCCGGCCAGAAAGTCCAGCAGGTTGTCGGCCACCTCGGCAAACTTGGGCTTGTCGGCCAGAAAGGCGTCGCTCAGGCCGTGGATGCGGATCGCCTCCTCGTGGCCTTTGCGCTCGGGGTTGAGGTAGACATGGCGGGTCTCGCCGGTAAGGCGGCGGCTGACCATCTCGATGCAGCCGATCTCGACGATGCGGTCACCGCTTTCGGGGTTGAGGCCGGTGGTTTCGGTATCAAGAAAGATCTGTCGCATGGCTTGGCTCAGGGTCCAGCGGTTGTTCAGCGGGGTTCAACGTAGGCCGGACGGCTGGCGGCCGGCCCACAGCCACAGGCCGATGCCGCCGGCAATCATCGGCAGGCACAGCCATTGGCCCATGCTCAGCCCCAACGCCAGCGTGCCAAGAAATGCGTCCGGTTCGCGGAAGTATTCGGCGATGAAACGAAACACGCCATAGCCCACCAGAAAGGCACCCGACATCTTGCCCATCGCCAGCGGGCGCTGGCCGTACAGCCACAGCAGCACAAACAGCAACAGCCCTTCCAGCGCAAATTGGTAGAGCTGCGACGGGTGCCTGGCCACATCGCTGCCCGATTGCGGAAACACCATCGCCCAGGGCAATGAGGGATCAGCCGGCCGGCCCCACAGTTCACCGTTGATGAAGTTGCCGATGCGTCCGCTTGCCAGGCCGGTGGGCACGCAGGGCGCGATCAGATCGGTCACCTCCAGCCAGTGGCGGCCGCGGCTGCGGGCGTACAGCGCCATCGCGATGATCACGCCCAGCATGCCGCCGTGGAACGACATGCCGCCCTTCCACACCATCAGAATCTCCAGCGGGTTGGCCAGGTACTGGCCGGGCTTGTAGAACAGCGCATAGCCGATGCGCCCGCCCAGGATCACGCCTGCAACGCCCCAGAACAACAGGTCTTCTACATCGCGGCGGCTCCAGCCGGCGTTGGCGTGCCAAGGCTGGCGCGCACGCGCGATAGCCAGGGCCAGGAACAGCCCAAACGCCACCAGGTAGGTCAGGCCGTACCAGTGGATCTGCACCGGGCCCAGGGCAATGGCCACCGGGTCGAACTGGGGATGCACAAGCATCGATGCCCTCTCAGAAATCAGCGTAAATGCCCGGCCAGACGCCGGGCGGGCACATTGTCGCAGCCCGGTCCTCGCCGATCAGCGGCTTCAAGGCGTGATCGCCGTGGGCGCGCCGGCCGCCGCCTGCACTTGCGCCACAAATCGCGCCACTACCGGTGAAGGCGGTGCGCGCCAGATCAGGCTGGTCTCGCAGTGCAGGCCGGCATCGGCCACCGGCCGGTAGACCACGCCGGGGCGTTGCAACTGCATCACCGAGGCCGGCACCCAGGCCACGCCCATGCCAGCCGACACCAGGTTGACGATGGTCTGCATCTGGATCGCCTCCTGCGCAATGTGCGGCGTGGCGCCTTGCGCGCGGTACGCCGCCAGCACGGCGTCAAACAGCGAGGGCGCAATCTGCCGCGGAAAGATCACCAGCGGCTCGGCCGCCACCTCGGCCAGGTTCAGCGTGTTGTGCTCGGCTGCCGGGTGACTGGCCGGCAACGCCATCACCAGCGGCTCGGTCAACGCCGTCCAGGCGGCAAAGCCCGGCGGCGCGGCGCCCGGCGCGTGCAGCGCAAAGCCGGCATCGATCTCGTCGGCGTCAAAGGCAGCCAGCTGCACGTCCAGCGTGGCCTCGCGCAGCTGCAGCGCCACCTCGGGCTGGGCCAACCGAAAACCGTTCAGCCACTCCGGCAGCGGCCCGTAGGCGATGCTGGAGACAAAAGCCAGCCGCAACTGGCCGGCCAGCCCGGCTGCTGCGGCCTGGGCCGTGCGCGGCAATTCGTCGGCCGCCGCCAGCAGCCGGCGCGCCGGCGTCAGCAAGGCCGCGCCGGCGGCCGTCAGCGCCACGCTGCGCCGGCTGCGCTGGAACAGCGACACGCCGAGCTGGCGCTCCAGACCCTGCATCGCCTGGCTCAGCGGCGGCTGGGTCATGTGCAGCCGGGCGGCGGCGCGGCCGAAGTGCAGTTCCTCGGCCAGCGTGAGGAACTGGCGCCACAGTCGCAGCTCGATCATTGATATGCCCCACAGATGAATCAGAGCCGACAAATATATTGGACGCGAGGCGAGCCTGGTTCTATCCTCGCGCCCTGCCCCCATTTGTCGACATGAAAGGCCTGCGCCATGAGCTCCAACCGCCGCTCCAAGAACATCACCGAAGGCGTGGCCCGCGCCCCCAACCGGTCGATGTATTACGCCCTAGGCTATGAAACCGAGGATTTCGCCAAGCCGATGATCGGTGTGGCCAACGGCCATTCGACCATCACGCCCTGCAACTCGGGCCTGCAGCGGCTGGCCGACGCGGCGGTGATCGGCCTCAAGGCAGCCGGCGCCAACCCGCAGATTTTTGGCACACCGACCATCAGCGACGGCATGGCCATGGGCACCGAGGGCATGAAGTACAGCCTGGTCTCGCGTGAGGTCATCGCCGATTGTGTGGAAACCTGCGTTGGCGGCCAGTGGATGGACGGCGTGATGGTCATCGGCGGCTGCGACAAGAACATGCCCGGCGGCATGATGGGCATGCTGCGCGCCAATGTGCCGTCGCTCTACGTCTACGGCGGCACCATCCTGCCGGGCCGCTACAAAGGCCAGGACCTCAACATCGTCAGCGTCTTCGAGGCGGTGGGCCAGTTCAGCGCCGGCAACATGAGCGAAGAAGACTTCTGCCAGATCGAGCGCCGCGCCATCCCCGGCAGCGGCTCATGCGGCGGCATGTACACCGCCAATACCATGAGTTCGTCGTTCGAGGCGCTGGGGCTGAGCCTGCCCTATGCCTCGACCATGGCCAACGTCGAGGACGAGATCGTCGGCATGGTCGAAACCGCCGCCAAGGTGCTGGTCGAGGCCGTCAAGGCCGACTTGAAACCGCGCGACATCGTCACCAAGCAAGCGATCGAAAACGCTGTGGCGGTGATCATGGCCATCGGCGGCTCAACCAACGCGGTGCTGCACTTCCTGGCCATCGCCCATGCCGCCGAGGTTGAGTGGACGATCGACGACTTCGAGCGGGTGCGCCGCCGCACGCCGGTGCTGTGCGATCTGAAGCCCAGCGGCCAGTACCTGGCGATCGACCTGCACCGCGCCGGCGGCATTCCGCAGGTGATGAAGCTGCTGCTCGAGGCCGGGCTACTGCACGGCGACTGCATGACTATCACCGGCAAGACCATCGCCCAGACGTTGGCCGACGTGCCCGACGTGCCGCGCGCCGACCAGGACGTGATCCGCCCGATCGACCGGCCGATGTATGCCGCCGGCCACCTGGCGATCCTCAAGGGCAACCTGAGCCCCGAGGGCTGCGTGGCCAAGATCACCGGGCTGAAGAACCCGGTGATGAGCGGCCCGGCGCGGGTGTTCGACGACGAGCAGTCGGCGCTGGCCGCCATCATGGCCAACAAGATTGTTGCCGGCGATGTGATGGTGCTGCGTTACCTCGGCCCCAAGGGTGGGCCGGGCATGCCCGAGATGCTGGCGCCCACCGGCGCGCTGATCGGCCAAGGCCTGGGCGAGAGCGTGGGCCTGGTCACCGACGGCCGCTTCTCGGGCGGCACCTGGGGCATGGTGGTTGGCCATGTGGCGCCCGAAGCTTATGAGGGCGGCCTGATCGCGCTGGTGCAGGACGGCGACACCATCACCATCGACGCCCACCAGTTGCTGCTGGAGTTGAAGGTGGACGAGGCCGAGATCGCCCGCCGCCGCGCCGCCTGGGTGCAACCCGCGCCGCGTTACACGCGGGGTGTGCTGGCCAAGTTTGCGCGCAATGCGTCCAGCGCCAGCTCGGGCGCGGTGCTCGACAAGTTTGAGTGAGCTGGTGAGCGAAGCCAACTAGCCCGCACGGCGGGGCCGTTGACAAGCGCTGACGCGGCCGCGCAGCTACAAGCTCAGCGGTCGCGGCGCGAGCTGTCGTGCTCGGCATCTGGTGCCATCGGCGCCTTGCCGCCGGCCTTGGGCGCGCGCATGCCCAGGTTTTCGTACTGCGCCTCGCGGCGCTTGGCGGCGCGCGCTTCTTCGCGGCGCATGGCCGCACGCTGGGTGATGCCCACGCTGTCGGCAATGCGCCACCAGATCGCCGCCAAGGCAAAAGGCGACAGCACCAGCCACCAGGACCAATGGGCAACCAGGCCAAAGCCTGACAGCTTCAGCGCCAGCAAGACCGTTCCCAATACCACCAGCCACATGCCCTGCCCCTCACCTTGCCAGGCCGGGTGTGACAGCGGTCTGTCAACCAGCGCCGGCTAGAATCCGTTGAACAGACTGTACAGCCATGGCCCGTTGTTGGCCTGAACCGAAAGAACCCCATGATGAAATTCGCCCTGATTGCCGCTCTTGTCCCCCTGGTGGCAGCACCCGCCTTTGCCAGCGCCGATTTGGCCAAGGCAAAGAGCTGCATGGCCTGCCACGCCAACGACAAGAAGTTGGTCGGCCCGGCCTACAAGGACGTGGCAGCCAAGTACGCCGGCCAGAAGGACGCGGTCGCCAAACTGGCCGAGAAGATCCAAAAGGGTGGCAGCGGCGTCTGGGGCCCGATCCCGATGCCCGCCAACCCGGCCGTCAGCGCCGACGAGGCCAAGCAACTCGCCGCCTGGGTGCTGACGATCAAGTGATCCAGCGTCCTCGGTGACACCAAAAAGCCCTGCACTGCGGGGCTTTTTTTTGGCTGGCGGCCGAACCGCCCGCGCCGTCTTGATCAAAGGTTTTCACCTCATTGATCGAGGATGGCCGGGTTTTGGTGAGCACATCACGTTGCTGCGCAACATGAGTGCTCCCCAAACCCGGCCGGTCGCCTGCCGGCGCCCTCGGCACTTCGCGCCGCCTGCCGGCGCCCTCGGCGCTTCGCGCCGCCTGCCGGCGCCCTCGGCGCTTCGCGCCGCCTGATGGCGCCCTCGGCGCTTCGCGCCGCCTCGATCAAAGGTTTTCACCTAATTGATCGAGGATGGCCGGGTTTTCCAAGGTCGAGGTGTCTTGGGTGATGGCTTCGCCCTTGGCCAGGCTGCGCAGCAAACGGCGCATGATCTTGCCGCTGCGGGTCTTG
>JBBQJN010000249.1:0-5677 GCA_038325945.1 Burkholderiales bacterium
GATAGACCTCGGCAAAGGCCATCTTCTGCGGATTGGCGTTGAGGGCGCGGAACTGGGCTTCGAGCACATCGGACGCCTGGATGCGGAACTTCAGGCCCTTGACGTCCTCTGGCCGCTGCAGCTTGTCCTTGGAGGTGGACAGCTGCTTCATGCCGTTGTGCCAGTAGGCCAGGCCCTGCAGGCCGCGGCCGGTCATGGCGTTGAGCAGCCCTTGGCCTGCCGGGCCCGACTGGAAGCGGTCCACCGCGTCGATGTCGTCAAACAGGAAGGGCAGGTCGAAGATCTGGATCTTCTTGGTGTAGCGGTCGAACTTGGACAGTGACGGGGCGATCAACTGCACGTCACCGAGCAGCAGGGCTTCCAGTTCCTTGGCGTCACCGAACAGCTGCGAGCTGGGGAAAACCTGCACCTGCACCTTGCCTGGCAGCTTCTTCTCGGCCAGTTCCTTGAACTTCAGTGCGCCCTGGCCTTTGGGCGTCTGGTCGGCCACCACGTGGCTGAACTTGATGACGATGGGCGCTTGCGCCTGGGCGAGGCCGGGCAGGGCCAGCGTCGCGACGAGCGCTGCCAAGGTGAGCAATTTGCGCTTGGCGGGATAGAAGGTAGGGGTCAAGGCTGTCTCCTCGTTTGAACTGAAACGGACAGAGGGCGCACATCTCCGGCGTCACCCTCCGACATGGCTGGCAACAACATCGCCGAACCGCATAGATCCAAATATAGCGTGAAGCCAGCTTGCGAATGATCGTAGTATCCCGTAGCCCGGCGTTGACTGACCTGGGTCAAGCCCCTATACCGCTGCGCCGCTGCGCCGCTGCGCCGCTGGCCCCGGCGCCTGGCCCTGCGCTGAGGCTGAGGCTGAGGCCGGGGCTGGGGCTGAGGCTGCCACGCTGTCTTCCAGCATGGCGGCCGCCTCGTCCGCTTCAGGCGGCAGTGTCAAATCCGAGCCCGCGCACGCGTGGCAGGTCGAAATCGATGCTGCGCACCCGTTCGGGGTTCATCAAGCGCTTGAGCGCTTCAGCCATGGATCGGGCGCAGCGCCGCTAGCGAGTCTCAAATGAGTGCACGACGCACCATGAAGACGCGTTATGACGGGTGTTATGCGCTGACTTGGTGCTGATTTGGCGCACCAAGTAGGCGCGGCGATTGCTTACCTTGGTGCTTTCTGTCCTGTCGTGGTGCGCCCCGCCACGCAGTGGCGCCCATAGCCCGAGGAATCTTGCCCCATGAATCAAGTCAATCATGGCACTGACGCGCTGTTCATCCAGCTGGGCGCCATCATGGTGCTGGCGATGCACGCCGGCTTTGCGTTCCTCGAGCTGGGCACGGTGCGCAAGAAGAACCAGGTCAATGCGCTGGTCAAGATCCTGGTCGACTTTGCGGTCTCGACCATCGCCTATTTTCTGGTCGGTTACAGCGTGGCCTACGGTGTCTCGTTCTTCACCGGCGCCGAGGCGCTGGCGGCGAAAAACGGGGCCTGGTGGCCATATGCGCCGGCTCCGACCTGATGCACCCGATAGGTGCGCTGCTGACCGGTGGCCTGGCCGGTGCGATCTTCGTTGTGATGTTCACGCTGACGCAGAACAAGGGGAAGATCGACGATGTGCTGGGCGTCTGGCCGCTACACGGCCTGTGCGGCGCCTGGGGCGGCATCGCTTGCGGCATCTTTGGCCAGCAGGCGTTGGGGGGCCTGGGCGGTGTCAGCCTGGCCGCGCAGTCGATTGGCACGCTGATGGGCATCGCCTGGGCGCTGGCCGGTGGCTTTATGGTCTACGGCCTGCTCAAGCTGCTGATGGGGCTGCGGCTGAGCGCCAAGGAGGAATACCAGGGCGCTGACCTGTCGATCCACAAGATCGGCGCAACGCCCGAGCGCGAGGCCAGTTGGTAAGTCACTGAGCGCGCAGGGCAGCTGCCGAACAGGCCGTCTGGGCGGCCCCTTTTCCGGGCCAGCGCGTCGACGGCGCGCAGTAGAGTGCGCCGACCATGCCCTATATCCGTCGCAATGCCGAAGGCGCGCTGATCAGTCTGCACCGCGAGGCCGAAGCCGACGCGTCCGACGACCTGCCCGACTACCTGCCCAACGAGCACCCCGAGGTGCAGGCCTTTGTCGGCCGCAACGGTGAGTTTGAGCAACTCGATGCCGATTTCATCCGCGTTCTCGAGGACTTGATCGACCTGCTGATCCGCAAGCGCGTCATCAACGCCACTGACCTGCCAAGCGATGCGCGCAAGAAGCTGTTTGCCCGCAAGGGTTTGCGCAGCCCCACGGCGCTGGGCGAGCTCAACTTGCTGGGTGAGCGCTCAGCGCTTGACGGTAGCCCGGCGCCCGACTTCGACCGACTGGCCTGAGGTGCAAGGGACAGCCTCTCACACCCTGAGGCCGACGTTCAGAACAGCCCGGTGATGCGCCCGTCGGGCGTGACGTCGATGTGCATGGCCGCAGGTGACGCTGGCAGGCCGGGCATGCTCAGCACGTCGCCGCAGACCATCACCACATAGCCCGCGCCAGCGGCCAAGCGCAGCTCGCGCAGTTCCAGCACATGGCCGCTGGGCGCGCCGCGCAGACTGGCATCGCTGGAGAATGAGTACGGCGTCTTGGCCACACAGATCGGCAAGCGGCCGAAGCCCTGGTCTTGCAGCGCCTGGATGCGCCGGCGCACCGCGCTGGAGGCACTGAGGCCGGCCGCGCCATAAACGTGGGTCGCCAGCTGCAGCAGCTTGTCCCACAGCGAGGCCTCGTCGTCATAGCTCAAGCGCAGCTCGGGCGGCGCGCCGGCTGCGGTAGCCATCACCGCATGGGCCAGCGCCAGCGCGCCAGTGCCGCCGTCGGCCCAGTGGGTGGCCAGCGTCACTGGCAGATCAAGACCCGCCAGGCGATCCTGCAGCCACTGCAGCTCGTTAGGGTCATCACCGGCAAAGACATTGATGGCCACCACGCAGCGCTGGCCATGGCCTTGGCGCAGGTTGTGCAAATGGCGCTGCAGGTTGGCCAGGCCACGCTCCAGCGCCTCCTGGTCTGGCCGGCCCAGCTCGGCCAGCGCCAGGCCGCCGTGGTACTTCAGCGCGCGCAGTGTGGCCACCAGCACCACCGCCGCCGGCCGCAAGCCCGCCTGCCGACACAGGATGTTGATGAACTTCTCAGCGCCCAGGTCAGCGCCGAAGCCGGCTTCGGTGACCACATAGTCGCCCAGCTTGAGCGCGGCGCGGGTGGCCATCAACGAGTTGCAGCCGTGGGCGATGTTGGCAAACGGCCCGCCGTGGATCAGCGCCGGGCTGTGCTCCAGCGTCTGTACCAAGTTGGGCTGCAACGCATCGCGCAGCAGTGCCGCCATCGCGCCGTGAGCGTGCAGGTCGCGGGCGCGCAGCAGGCTGCCATCACTCGCGCTGGCGAACACGATCTCGCCCAGCCGGTGCTTGAGGTCGGCCAGCGAGCCGGCCAGGCACAGGATGGCCATCACCTCGGACGCGGCAACGATGTCGAAGCCGTCTTGCCGTGGCCAGCCGTTGGCCGGGCCGCCGAGGCCGATGGTCACCTGGCGCAATGTGCGGTCGTTCATGTCGACCACGCGCTTCCAGCTGATGCGGCGCAGGTCGATCTGCAGCGCATTGCCCTGCTGCAGGTGGTTGTCGATCAGCGCGGCCAGCAGGTTGTGCGCCGAGGCCACGGCGTGGAAATCGCCGGTGAAGTGCAGGTTGATGTCCTCCATCGGCACCACCTGGGCCCGGCCACCGCCCGCCGCGCCGCCCTTCATGCCAAACACCGGGCCCAGCGAGGGCTGGCGCAAACAGATCAGCGTGCGCCGGCCGAGGCGGTTCAGCGCATCGCCCAGGCCCACCACGGTGGTGGTCTTGCCTTCGCCCGGCGGCGTCGGGCTGATCGCGGTGACCAGCACCAGGCGGCCATCGGGCCGATCCTGCAGGCGTGCCAATGCGGCCAGCGTGAGCTTGGCCTTGTGGCGGCCATAGGACTCGATCGCCGTCTCGTCCAGGCCCAGCCGCGCGGCGATGTCGGCAATCGGCAGCAGGCTGGCGGCCTGGGCAATCTCAAGGTCAGAAAGCATGACGGCGCTCTCCTGGCGGGGCGGCTGATCGGCGTGGTGGCAGCGCACGCCGCGCACATGGAAAACCCTCAGCCCCTCAGGCCATCAGCAGGTCGCGCACGCGCTCAAGCCGGCCGCGCACTTCGGTGGCCACTTCGGTGACGACGGGGTCGTCGGTCATCTGCATCACCGCCACCGGATCCATGAAGGCCACCACCATTGAGCCATCGGCGTCTTCACGCACGACAACGTTGCAGGGCAGCAGCAGGCCGATGTCGGGCTGTGCACTCAAGGCGCGGTGCGCCAGCGACGGGTTGCAAGCGCCGAGGATGCGGTAGGCCGGCACGTCGACACCCAGCTTGGCTTTCATCGTGGCCCGCACGTCGATCTCGGTCAGCACGCCGAAGCCCTCGGTCTTCAGCGCCTCGGTAACGCGGGTGACGGCGGCGTCAAAAGCCAGGCCGGACAGCCGGCAGTAAAAACCATAGGCCGCGCCCTGGGCGGCGGTGCTGGTGGGGGAGGATTCGGTCATGTCGGTTCCTTTTATCGGTGTCAGGGTGTGATTCGGTGACTCGGAGCGGTCGACCCGGCCTGCCTGCGCCAGCCATCGACGATGGGGCGACTTGATTCTGCACTGGCACACAACAACAATGCCGCAGAGCGCTGTTAACCTCGTTGTCCGCTATCAAGGAGCACCATGTTCACCGGCATTGTTCAAGGCGTGGCCCGGCTGGCCGCCATCAGCGACCGGCCCGGTCTGCGCAGCTTCGAACTGGCACTCCCCCAGGGTTTTGACAGCGGCCTTGAGATCGGCGCCAGCGTGGCCTGCGACGGCGTCTGCCTGACGGTGACCGCGCTGCCCGCGCCGGGCCGGGCCTGTTTTGATGTGATGCAGCAGAGCCTGGGCTTGACCACGCTGGGCGCGCTGGTCACTGGCGGCGCGATCAACGTCGAGCGCGCCGCCAGGGATGGCGCCGAGATCGGCGGCCACCCGCTCAGCGGCCATGTTGACTGCCAGGGCCAGTTGCTGTCGATTCGCCAGCCCGAGAACAACCATGTGTTGCGCATCGGCGTGCCGGCCAGTCACATGCGTTATGTCTTTGCCAAGGGCTACATCGCGATCAACGGCGCCAGCCTGACGGTGGCCGAGGCCGACCGCCGCGAGCGCTGGTTCGAGGTCTGGCTGATCCCCGAGACGCTGCGCATGACCAGCTTTGCCGACAAGCAGGCGGGCGACGCGCTGAACATCGAGATCGAGCGCAGCACCCAGGTGCTGGTCGATACCGTGCGCGACGCGCTCGACGAACGGCTCGGCCCGCTGCTGCCGGCGCTGGAGGCCGTGCTGACGCAGCAGGGGCGATCACTGGATGATCTTGGCGCGGCGATCACGCTGCCGCGTTGAGGGCGATTGGCTCGGCTGGTGAGTTGATCGGGTGACAGCACACGGCTCGTAGTTGACGATGTGACCGGCTGCTGTTGTTTGCACGCGCCTCAACCTTGGTGCGCGTGACCAAGGCTGCTGGCCATGCGGACCACTCCGTGTCCCCCGGTGCCGGACTTGCGTCCGCCACCTCCTCCTTTACCTCCGTGATCCACATGCCCAGCACCCTCGGCCACCAGCATCTCGGCGGCGCTCTGAC
>JBBQJN010000250.1:0-5646 GCA_038325945.1 Burkholderiales bacterium
GCGAGAATCGGCCCCAGCGAGGACAGTTCTTGCCGGATTTGCAGCCCCATAGCCCAGCTATGGGGCAAAAAGACGGTGAGAAATGGACCGCTGCGGTCGATTCGCAGCCGACGCTCCCCAAGCCCGACAGGCTCCTAGGATCCACTGCGCCGCAGCCGCGCTGCCGTCGACGCGCCTGACCACTTCGCCGGCCGGCCCAGCGGCATCGCAGGTGAATTTTTCACAACCGGCGCGCTGCAGGCGTCACAGCCTCCGCGCGCCCTGGCTGCCTAAGCTGGCAGCTGCAGCCTGGCATCGTATTCCGCGACGCCGCTGAGCGGGGAGACACCATGATGCTGGATCTGCACAACACCCTGAACCTGCCGACGAGCGAGCGGCGTGCGGCGCTGGCTGCGCTGCCAGCCCAGTCCGCCTCGCCCGCGCTGACGGCAAGGGCGGCCGGCGTCACGGTGCGGGTTTACGCCGGGCCGGAGCGCCGCAGCACTGCGGCACTGCAGCAGCAGCGCATGGCCCAGCTGTTGGACACGCTGGATTACGGCATCTTGCTGCTCGATGAGACGCTGTCGGCCCGCCATGTCAATCAGGCCGCGTTGCGCCAGCTTGACGACGTGCACCCGCTGCAACTGCGCGGCGGCCAGGTGCTGGCCCGCCACGCCGGCGATGTGCAGCCACTGCGCGAGGCTTTGCTTGGCGCCGCCCGGCGTGGTCTGCGCCGTTTGCTGCAGTTGGGCGACGCGCAACACCGGCTTGCTGTGGCGGTGGTACCGCTGCCGGCGATCGGCGTCGAGCAGCAGCCCGGTGTCGCGCTGCTGCTGGGCAAGCGCCAGGTCTGTGAGGAGTTGACGGTCGATTGGTTCTCTCGCAGCCACGGCCTCACGCTGGCCGAGACCGCAGTCATCAAGGGCCTGTGCGCTGACCTCACGCCGCAACAAATCGCCCAGCGCCAGGGCGTCGGCCTGGCCACCATCCGCACGCAGATCGGCAGCATCCGGCTGAAGACGGGCGCGGGCAGCATCCGCGCGCTGCTGCAGCAGGTGGCGCTGCTGCCGCCGCTGGTAGGCCTGCTGCAGGGCTCGCTGACGGGCGCCGGGCGGCTGCTGCACTCCTGATCGGCCAGCAGCGTGGGCGGCCGGATACCGGCCGTCTCACCACCTGACAGCGCCAACCGCCCAGCGGGCGCGTAGCATGGCCGCCAGCAGGCCGGTCCACCTTGGACCGCGCCTGCCGCTCATGACCCTTCAACTCGCCCCTGCATCGCCACTGCCGCCGCCGTCCGCCATGCCCGCGCTATCGGGTGCACTGGCCGATCTGGCCTTGCGCGGCGACACCCGCCGCTACCGCAAGGGCACGCTGCTGATCCAGGAGGGCGACCAGGGCGATACCTTGTTCATCATCCTCAGCGGCCGGCTGCGCGCCTTCAGCGCCGGCGACAAGGACCGCGAGATCACCTACGGCATTTACGGGCCGGGTGACTACCTCGGTGAGATGAGCCTGGACGGCGGTCCGCGCTCGGCCAGCGTGCTCACGCTCGAGGCCAGCCGCTGCGCCGTGGTTAACCGGCACACGCTGATGCAGTTCATTGCCGAGCGGCCTGAGTTCGCGTTCGATCTGCTGGCCAAGGTGATCCGGCGCGCCCGCAGTGCCACGTTGAGCGCGCGCCAGCTTGCGCTCAACGATGTCTACGGCCGCCTCAGGGCCTTGCTGCTGTCACTGGCGGTGCCGCAGGGCGACGCTGCGCCGGCCCTGTGCGAGCGCCTGACTCACCAGGAGATGGCGCACCGGCTGGGTTGCTCACGCGAGATGGTCAGCCGGCTGATGAAGGATCTGGAGCGCGGCGCCTACCTGGCCGTAGACGCGCAGCGGCGCTTGCTGCTGCTCAAGAGCCTGCCGGCACGCTGGTGAGCCTGGCGCGCGGCTGACGACGTCCGGCGATCAGCAATCAGCGATCAGCAATCAGCGGCTCAGCCCGACGGCGCCAATTCGCGCAGCGCGCGTGCCAGGCTGGCGCCGTCCACCGGCTTGTGCAGCACCCGCAGGCCACTGCCCGCCAGCCGCGCCAGTTGCTGCGGCGCGGTATCGCCAGTGATCAGCAGGCAGGGCACCGGCCCCAGTTGCTCGCGCAGCGCCCGCACGGCGCAGAGGCCGTCGCCCACGCGCAGCCGATGGTCAACCAGCAGCACGTCGGGCCGCCAGCCGTCCTTCAACAGCGCCAGCGCGCTGGCCTGGTCCTCGGCGCACGCGGCCTCGCAGCCCAATTGCTCAAGCAGGCCTTGCATCGATTTGCGGATCTCGGGCTCATCGTCGATCACCAGCACGCGCAGCCCCAGCGCGGGCCAGTCCACTACCGCTAGCGCTACCTCGGGCTCCGTCCCCGGCCGCAGCGCGTCGGCGCTTGCCAGGTCGCCGCACGGCAGCCGCAATTCGATCCGCGTGCCCTGGCCCGGCCGGCTGTGCAGTTGCAGGCCGATGTCGAGCAGCGCGGCAATGCGACGCACGATGGCCAGCCCCAGACCCAGGCCCTGGTTGCGGTCACGCGCCGGGTTGTCGGCCTGAAAGAACTCATCGAACACCTGCTGCTGATCATTCAGCGAGATGCCGATACCTGTATCAACCACCGCCAGCAGGTGGCGATTGGCCGCAGTGGGTGCGGCCAGCAGTTGCACCCCGCCCTGCCGCGTGAACTTCAGCGCATTACCGACCAGGTTGGTCAGCACCCGGCGCAGCAGGTCAGCGTCGCTGCGCACCACCAGCGGCGTGGCCGGCCGCACCACCTCCAGCGTCAGACCCTGTTGCATCGCCAGCGGTCTGAACTCGGCCGCCAGGCTGTCGAGCAGCTGGCCAAGCTCGATGTCGCGCCAATCGGCCTGCACCGCACCGGCATCGAGCCGCGACACGTCGAGCAGGCCGTCGAGCAGGCTGGTGCTCTGGCGCAGCGCGCTCTCGATGCTCTCGGCCAGCTTGACGATGCGCGGCTGGCCCTCGCGCCGCGCCAGCAGCGCCAGCGCATAGACATTGATTGACAGCGCCTGCAATGGCTGGCGCAAGTCGTGGCTGGCGGCGGCAAAGAAGCGGGTCTTGGACTCGCTGGCGGCCTGGGTGCGGTCGCGCTCAACCCGCAGCGACGCCGCCAGCTGCTCGTTGTCCCAGGCCAGCGAGACCATCTGGTGCAGAGCGCGCTGTTGGTCGCGGGTTTGCGCCAGCAGCACCAGCAGCAGGCCGACGATCAGCACCGCCAGGCCAATGCCCACCGCATCACCTTGCACCAGCCAGCCGGCCACCAACGGCACGCCCACCAGCAGGCTCCAGAGACCAAACACCGCCGGGCGCCAGCCGGTAGCCACCACCGCGCCGGCCGCCAGACCCAGGCTGAAGGTGGTGACGACAAAGTGCTCGGCCTGGTGCGGCCCGATGAACACCAGCGCCACCGCCACCGCCTGCACCGCGCCCAGCGCCAGCACGAGCGCCCAAAGTACTTGATTGGCCCGCCGCGCGTCTGCAGGCGGCTGTTCCACCCAGCGCCGCACCAGCCACCAGCGCCCGGTGTGCAGCGCGGCCGCCACCCCAAACCAGGCCGGCGCCACTTGCTGCCAGTCGGTGCGCCAGAGCAACCAGGCGCCAAACAGGCAGATCAGCAGCAGCACCACGGGCAGGCGGCCTACCGAGGCGCTGAGCAGCTTGAGCCGCAGGCGCTCGACCCGCTCGTCCAGGCTGGCCGTGTTGGCCGTGTTGGCCGTGTTGGCCGGGATGGCGGTGCCGCCCAGGGCTTCAGCGTTGACGGGCATCGGCGTACTCACCTCACCGGCCTGCTGCGCGATCTGCCCTGGCCTCAGGCGCCTCAGGCGCTGGGCGGCGAGAAGTGGCGATCGGGCTTGGCCGCCGCGCGGTACAGCGGATCAACCCGCGGCAAGCGCGACTCGATGTCACGAATGCGGCTGTCGCCCGAGGGGTGGGTGCTCAGCCATTGCGGCGGCGCGCCCTTGCTGGCGTCCATCATCTTGCGCCACAGCGAAGCCCCGGCCGCCGGCCTGTAGCCGGCCTTGGCGGCCAGCACCAGGCCCAGGGCGTCGGCCTCGGACTCATCGTCGCGCGAAAAGCGCAGCGTCAGCAGCTGGCCACCATAGTTGGCGATGGTGTTGCCCAGGCCGCCAAGGCCAAACAGCGCCGAGCCGAGTTCGATCAGGCCGCGTGTGGTCACCGTCTTGCCCATGCGCTCACGGGCATGCTCAAGCAGCGCATGCGCCACCTCATGGCCCATGATCATCGCCACCTCGTCGTCGTCGAGCTGCAACTTGGCCAGGATGCCGTGATAGAAGGCAATCTTGCCACCCGGCATGCAGAAGGCGTTGATCTCCTTGGAGCCGATCAAGTTGACCTCCCAGCGCCACTGCCTGGCGCGATCATTACAACCGGCCGTGAACGGGATGATGCGCTGGGCGATGTAGCGCAATCGCTGCACCTGGCTGTCACCCGCCGGGCCCAGTGCGCGCTGGGCCGAGGCTTCCTGCAGCATCTGCCGGTATTGCTGGGCAGCGGCCTGTTCGATCTGATCGGCCGACACCACCTTGGCAAACTGCGAGCGCTGGCACTCGGCGTCCTGTGCCGCTGCCGGGCCGGCGCCGCCCAGCGCGGCCAGCGCACCGCCACCGATCAGCGCGCCACCCAAGCGCCGTCGGGCGTGCAGCGCGCAACGGCAGCCGCTGGCATGCACCAACGCGGGCAGCGCTACTTCGGCGGCGGTTTCATAGTCGGTCGCGGCGGTTGTCGGCTTCATCGTGGGCAGCATCGGTTCGGTGAACGTCAAACGATTGTCAATCATCTACCCGGCTGCCGGGCACCACTTCCAGCCGCTGCACCACCGCGCGCATGCGCCACAGCATGATCAGCGCCGGCAGGGCCACCACGGTGGAGATGATGAAGAAGTCGGGCCAGCCGATCGACGCGGCCAGCACCCCGGCCAACGGCCCGACCCAGACCCGGCCCACCGAGGCAAAGGCGCTGAGCATGGCGAACTGGGTGGCGGTGAAGCGCTGCTGGGTCAGGCTCATCAAAAAGGCCAGGAAGGCCGCCGTGCCCATGCCGCCCGACAGGTTCTCGAAAGCGATCACCATCAGCAGGCCGCCGTCCACTGGCGTGGGCTGGGTCAGCGAGACAAAACCCCAGTCGAAGGCCGGAATCTCCAACCCGGGCAGGCTGCCTTTGCCCATCGTGGCCAGCCACCAGAAGCCCAGGTTGCTCAGCGCCTGCAAGATGCCAAACAGCATCAGCGACCGCCACAGGCCCAGGCGCAGCATCAGCAGGCCGCCGAGCAGCGCGCCGCCCAGCGTCAGCCACAGGCCGATGATCTTGTTGACCACGCCCACCTCGGCCGAGGCGAATGCCATGGCCTTGAGCAGAAACGGCGTCATCAGCGCGCCGGCAAACGCATCGCCCAGTTTGTAGAGCACGATGAATGCCAGGAACGCTGCCGCCCCGGGCTGTGAAAAATAGCTGCCCAAGCCATTCAGCAGGGTGTCGAAGCGCGCGCGGCGCGCCGCCCAGGCCGCCAGCGGCAGCGTAAAGGCCAGGCCGAACAGCAGCGCCAGCAGGTCGATCCAGCGGGCCTGCAGCGTGGCCGCCAGCCCGCTGCCGGCCAGCCAGGGCCCCAGC
>JBBQJN010000251.1:0-5643 GCA_038325945.1 Burkholderiales bacterium
AAGCGCTGGAAACCCTCGCGCTGCACGGCGATGCCAAAGCGGGCCAGCAGGTTGAGCGTGATCTCGACATAGGGCTGGCTGATCAGCTCGCCGTCAACCGCGATCACCACCGGCGCCTCGGCGGCCGCCAGCGGCAAGGCCAGCAGCAGCGCGGTGAGAAACTGGCTTGAGACATCACCGCGCACGCGGATCTCGCGCCCGGTGCCCAGCTTGCCGCCGGCTGAGCCCTGCAACAGCAGCGGCGGGTAGCCCTCGGTGCCCAGGTAGTCGATGCTGCAGCCCAGCTGGCGCAGCGCGTCCACCAGGTCGCCGATCGGCCGCTCGTGCATGCGCGGCACACCGCTGAGCTCAAAGCGCCCGCCCTGCAGGCTGGCCAACACCGCCAGCGCGGCGGCCAGCGGGCGCATCGCGGTGCCGGCGTTGCCGAGGAACAGCGCCGCTTCATGCACCTGCAACCGGCCGCCCAGGCCGCTGATGGCCAGCGCGCCGTCGCTCTGGCTCTGCAGCGTGCAGCCCAGCGCGCGCAGCGCGTCGAGCATCACGGCGGTGTCGTCGCTGGCCAGCAGATCGCGCACCAGCGTCGTGCCCTTGCTCAGCCCGGCCAGCAACAGCACGCGGTTGGAGATGCTCTTGGAGCCGGGCAGGCGCACCGTGCCGGCGGCGCCGCGCAGCGGCGGCAGGTCAAGGTAGGGCAGCTTGTTCATGGTCGGTCGGGTCGCAATCGGGGCCGCTGCAGCGATTCGCGGCAGCGCCCTGGGGCTGAGCTCACTGGCCTCACTGACCCGAAGGGCCGCGCTGCGCGCCGCTGATCTGCCAGGCGCTGCGGCCTTCAGAGGCGTTGCGTACCAGGTCTTCCAGCGCCTGCGCATTACCGGCCTGCATGGCCAGTTCGATGGCGTCCAGCGCATAGCGGAAGCGCTGGCTCTGCTTGAGCACCTCTTCGCGGTTGGCCAGCAGGATGTCGCGCCAGATCGCTGGGTCACCGGCGGCGATGCGGGTGAAATCGCGGAAGCCCGGGCCGGCCAGCGACAGGAAATCACGGCCCGCAGGCTGGTTGGCGATCGCCGAGAAGTAGGCAAAGGCCAGCAGATGCGGCAAGTGGCTGACGGCGGCAAAGGCGGCGTCGTGGTTCTCCGGCGTCATGCGCAGCACCTGGGCGCCGATTGCCGTCCAGACATCGGTGGCCTTGCGCAGCAGGTCGGGATGGGTCTGTGGCAGCGGCGTCAGGATCACTTGCCGGTTGTTGTACAGCGCCGCGTCGGCATGGGCCACGCCCGACTGCTCGCTGCCGGCGATCGGATGCGCCGGCACGAATTGGCCAATCTTGTCGCGCAACACGCGGCGCGCTGTATCGACCACGTCGCGTTTGGTCGAGCCTACGTCCATCACCAACATGCCGTCCTGGATGCCGTGGCGCAGCGCATTGAAGCTTGACTCAGTGGCCGCCACCGGCACCGCCACCAGCACGATGTCGGAGCCGGCCATCGCCTGCAGCGCGGACTCGGCGGCAACATCGATCACGCCCAAGCGTATGGCCAGTTCGGTGGTCGACGGCGACTTGCTGTAGCCCACCACCTGCTTGACCAGGCCGGCGCGCTTGAGCGCCAGCGCAAACGAGCCGCCCATCAGGCCGCAGCCCACAACACCGAGTTGGTTGAACATCTCAGCGCTCCCCGGCGCCACGGCGCGAATGAAGGCTGCCTGGGGCAGGGCGGGCTGGCGTCATTTTTTGTCGATCGGGTAGGTGCCCAGCACCTTGAAGAACGCGCAGGTCTCGCGCAGCGCACGCAGCGCCGTGCCGACGTGGGCCTCGTCGGGGTGGCCGGCGATGTCGATGTAAAAGTAGTACTCCCATTGGCCCGAGCGCGCCGGTCTTGACTCAAAGCGCGTCATCGACACGCCATGCTGCTTGAGCGGCACCAGCATGTCATGCACCGCGCCGGGCTTGTTGTCAACGCTGACCACCAGGCTGGTGCAGTCATGGCCCGAGGGCTGCGGCGCGGGGTGGCGATCAGGATGGGTGACCACCGCGAAGCGGGTGCGGTTGTGGGCGTCGTCCTGGATCGCCGGGCTCAGCACATGCAGGCCAAATTCTGCGGCCGCGCGGGTGCTGGCGATCGCTGCCAGGCAGCTGTCGGCGGCTGCCAGGCGGGCGCCCTCGGCATTGCTCGATACCGGCCGTCGCTCGGCGTCGGGCAGGTGCAGGCTGAGCCAGCCGTGGCATTGCGCCAGCGCCTGGGGATGCGCCAGCACGGCCTTGATCGCGGCCCTGTCGTTCTGCTTGCGCAGCAGGTTGTGGCGCACGATCAGGCTGGTCTCGCCGATGATGAACAGCGGCGTGGTCAAGAACAAGTCCAATGAGCGGGCCACCACGCCTTCGGTGGAGTTTTCCACCGGCACCACGCCAAAATCGGCAGCGCCGGCGGTGGTGGCGCGAAACACCTCGTCAAAGCTGGCGCAGGGCAGGCGCACGATCGAACTGCCAAAAAATCCCAGCGCAGCCTCCTCGCTGAAGGTGCCGGCCGGCCCCAGGTACGCAACCCGGGTGGGTGCTTCCAATGCACGGCTGGCCGACATGATTTCGCGCCAGATCGGCGCCACGCTGTCGCCCTGCAGCGGACCGAGGTTGACGGCCTTCAGCGCGGCGATCACCTGGGCTTCGCGCTCGGGCCGAAACACCGGCGAGCCTTCGCTCTTCTTCAGCTCGCCAACCTCCACCACCACCTGCATGCGGCGGTTCAGCAGCGCCAGCAGTTCAAGGTCGAGCGCGTCTATGCGCTCACGCAAGTGCTGCAGGGCGGCGGGCGTGGCGGGCATGGCCGGCGCTGCAGGTGCGGCAGGCGCTGCAGGAGCAGGGGTCGGTCGATCAGCGGCCATGGCGCAATGGGTTCAGCTCTTCACAAGCTCAGCAGCGAGTCGCGACAAGGCGTGGTCGACGCGGCGGCAGCGACAAGCGCCCAGCTTACTTCTTGGGTGCTGCTGCGGGCGCAGCGCGCGGCGCGGGCGTGGCGGCGGCGGGGGTTGCCGTGGCGGCGGCCAGCTTGGCCCCCATCACCGCCTCGAGCGCCTTCAGCTTGGGTTCGATCTGCGGCCGCGTTTCGGTTACCAGTTTTTGGCCCAGGCTTTGCTGCATCTCGGTGGCAAGTTGCTGGTATTTGCGGCTGACCGGCGACTCGAACCAGTTGATCAGCACCTTCAGCTCGTCCTCGCTGAACTGCTCTTCCATCATCGTGCCGATGGTCGACGGCGCCAGCCGCAGCGCGCTAGCACGCAGCATCGGTGAGATGTCGTCGAAGAACTTGCGCACCTCGCCCTGCAAATCTGCGCCCACGGCCTCGCGCTTGTCGGCCGGCACCCGGCTCATGGCCTGGCCCGCTACCTGCAACACCTGGTTGGCGGTCTGGTTGGCGAGGCCGACACCAACGCCCTCGATGCCGGCTTGCTGCAGTTCAAGTGCCTTCTGCACCAGGGCCTTCTTGCTGTCCTGGGCCAGGCTCAGGCTGGCAGCACCGGCCAGGGTGGAGATCAAGGCGATGCGGGTGAGACGTGAAATCAAGGTCATGGGGTATCCAGGTTGGGAATGTCGTTGTCGGTCGGCCCGGCATCGCCGGACTGCGGGCCATCCTCCTGCCCTTCGGCAGGGGCGTCGTTGTCGGCGATGCGTTGCAGGCCCGAGAGCTTGCTGCCGTCGTCCAGCGCGATCAGCGTCACGCCCTGGGTGGCGCGGCCGAGCTCGCGGATCTCGGACACGCGCGTGCGCACCAGCACGCCGCGGTCGGTGATCAGCATGATCTCGTCGGTCGGGTCAACCAGCGTTGCCGCCACAACCTTGCCGTTGCGCTCGGTCTGCTGGATCGAGATCATGCCCTTGGTGCCACGGCCATGGCGGGTGTACTCGGTGATCGAGGTGCGCTTGCCGTAGCCGTTCTCGGTGGCGCAGAGCACACTCTGGTTCTCGTTTTCGGCCACCAGCATGGCGATCACCGTCTGGCCCGGCTCCAGGTTCATGCCCTTGACGCCGCGCGAGACACGGCCGTGCGGCGTGACGTCGGCTTCGTCGAAACGCACTGCTTTGCCGCCGTCGGAGAACAGCATCACGTCGTGACGGCCGTCGGTCAGCGCCGCGCCAACCAGTTCATCGCCGTCGTCCAGGTTGACGGCAATGATGCCGGCCTTGCGCGGGTTGCTGAAATCGTCCAGCGGCGTCTTCTTCACCGTGCCCAGCGTGGTGGCCATGAAGATGAAGTGGTCGGCCGGGAAGCTGCGGAACTCGCCGGTCAGCGGCAGCACCACGGTGATCTTCTCGCCCGGCTGCAGCGGGAACATGTTGACGATGGGCTTGCCGCGAGAATTGCGCGAGCCCTGCGGCACCTCCCAAACCTTCAGCCAATAAACCCGGCCGCGATCGCTGAAACACAGGATCCAATCATGGGTGTTGGCGATGAACAGCTGGTCGACCCAGTCGTCTTCCTTGGTCTGCGTCGCCTGCTTGCCGCGCCCGCCGCGCTTTTGCGCCCCGTACTCGGCCAACGGCTGGCTCTTGATGTAGCCGGTGTGGCTGAGCGTGACCACCATGTCGGTGGGCGTGATCAAGTCCTCGGTGCCGAGCTCCTGCGCGTTGTGCTCGATCACGCTGCGGCGCGCGGCGAGCTTGCTCTGGCCGAATTCCAGCTTCACCGCCAGCAGTTCGTCCGAGATGATGGTGGTCACCCGCGCGGGCTTGGCCAGGATGTCGAGCAGGTCGGCGATGACGGACATCACGTCCTTGTACTCGCCGATGATCTTGTCCTGCTCCAGCCCGGTCAGGCGCTGCAGGCGCATCTGCAGGATCTCGCCGGCTTGGTCGTCGCTCAGGCGGTACAAGCCGTCGGCCTGCAGGCCGTAGCTGGCGGGCAGGCCTTCCGGGCGATAGGCGCCGCGGCCGCCGGGTGTGTCGGCCTCGGCGCGGGTCAGCATCTCGCGCACCATCGAGCTGTCCCAGCTCTTGGCCATCAGCGCGGCCTTGGCCACCGGCGGCGTCGGGCTGGTCTTGATGGTCTCGATGAATTCGTCGATGTTGGCCAGTGCCACTGCCAGGCCTTCGAGCACATGGCCGCGCTCGCGCGCGCGGCGCAACTCGTACACCGTGCGCCGCGTCACCACCTCGCGCCGGTGCTCGAGAAAGATCTCCAGCAGCAGCTTCAGGTTGCACAACCTGGGCTGGCCGTCGATCAGCGCCACCATGTTGATGCCGAAGGTGTCTTGCAGCTGCGTCTGCTTGTACAGGTTGTTCAGCACCACTTCGGGCACTTCGCCGCGCTTCAACTCGATCACCACCCGCATGCCGGACTTGTCGCTCTCGTCCTGGATGTGGCTGATGCCGTCGATCTTCTTCTCGTGCACCAGTTCGGCGATGCGTTCGAGCAAGGTCTTCTTGTTAACTTGATAGGGAATCTCGTCGACGATGATCGACTGGCGCTGGCCGCGGTCGATGTCCTCGAAGTGGCACTTGGCCCGCATCAGCACCTTGCCGCGGCCGGTGCGGTAGCCCTCGCGCACGCCGTTGACGCCGTAGATGATGCCGGCGGTGGGGAAATCGGGCGCCGGCACGATCTCCATCAACTCCTCGATCGTCGCCTCGGGCACCTTCAACAAGTGCAGGCA
>JBBQJN010000252.1:0-5615 GCA_038325945.1 Burkholderiales bacterium
GTGGCTCTCGACGAGGCGCCATCCGTCGTTCGCGGTGCGCCTGCTGGGTTCGGTGGCGGGCACCGCGTTGGTCGCCCGCGCGGCGACGGGACGGAAGGTGCCCGACAGACTGCGGCGCTGGTTGCCGTTCGAGCAAGGCAAGCGGGGCTGAGCAGTGATCGGTTCTCCAATGCACGGCGTAAACATGGGGCTACAGCAACAGCCATGAACCCAGCCCGAGGAAGACGCCGAAGCCGAAGGCGTCGGTCAGGGCCACCAGCACCACGCCACCCGCGACGGCGGGGTCGACGCCCAGCCGTTCCAGACCCATCGGGATGACCGTGCCGGCAAACACGCCGGCCAGCAGATTCAGCACAACAGCCAGCGAGAACACGCCTGCCAGTGCGGCACTGCCGAACCAGGCCAGCGAACCAGGCCAGCGCCACCGCTGCCACCACCACCGCCCAACGCACCGCGTTGAGCCCGCTGATCGCCAGCTCGCGCCGAAGCAGCCGCCAGCGCGTACCTGCCTTCACCTGATCGAGCGTGATCGCGCGGATCGCCAATGCCAAGCTCTGTGTGCCGGCGACGCCGCCCATGCTGGCCACCACCGGCATCAGCACCGCCAGCGCCACCATCTGGTCAATCGTGACCTTGAGTGAACACCGCGAAGACCGCTGCGGCCGCGCCGGCTGGCCAGATCAGTGGCACCGCCGCCAGTGCCACACCCGGCACGATCAGCCAACGCAGGATCCGCGCAACCTCGGCCGCAGCCAGCGATACCACCGTCAGTACCAGCGCGCCGACCACGTGATGGGCATTTGCCACGCTGCCGTCCACACTGAGCAGCGGCCGCGTAAACAACAGCAGCAAGCCAAGCGCCAGGCCGAGGCCCCAGCTCAGGCCCACACCGCCGCCCACCATGTCGGCCACCACCAATGCAGGGCGCTGGTCGAAGATGTCGTCGGGATGTTCCTTGCCGGCCTTGCGTGCCGAGCCCTTCGGCATCTCGTCGGTGTCGCCGAAGAAGAACACCCGCAGCAGGCTGCGCCCAGCGCGCTTGCGGCGCCGGCGGAACTGCAGCGTGGCCACCAACTCGTCGAGCGAAGAGGGAATCTGGATCAGCACCGCCGCGGCGCCGATCAACGCGATCATGCTCCAGATGCCGATGATGATCGGCTGGATCACGATGAACGAGATCGAGGTGATGCCCAGCGGCGCGATCATCAAGCCGAACAGCACCACCAACCACGGCATGGTGCGCCAGCGCAGGCGTGAACCGACGATGCCGGTGACGATCTCCAGCAGGCAGGTGTAGCCGCCCACCGCCGCGTCCGACACCGGCCAGGCCTCGGAGACGAAGCGGGTGACGATCTCCTCGGTGCCGTTCTTCGGGTCGGCCGGGTAGCCGACGAAGAACGGGTCCCACACTTCGGGGAAGTAGCCCAGCTGGTAGCTTGCCAGATAGCGCGACACATACAGCCCGCCACCGCGAGCAAGATGATCGGCATGCGCTGCGTCCAGCTCGACGGGTTGTAGCTCCAGCCCGGCGGCACCGCCGGCCCGTGCAGCGCGGCGATGGCCGAAACCCCGGGTTCGGGCTTGGTGCAAACCGCGAAGCCAAAGATCAGCGCGCCGATCAGGGTGTCGGGCAGCTAGGAGCCTGTCGGACTTGGGGCGTCGATAGCGAGAATCGGCCCCAGCGAGGACAGTTCTTGCCGGATTTGCAGCCCCATAGCCCAGCTATGGGGCAAAAAGACGGTGAGAAATGGACCGCTGCGGTCGAGTCGCAGCCGACGCTCCCCAAGTCCGACAGGCTCCTAGGCCGCGCCGTTGGTGGTGGAGAACAGGAACGGCAAGGCCATCACCACGCTGCCGAGGCCCGCGTACAACCAGCGCGCCCAGCGCAGCTGCCACGACAGCGCCAGCCCCGCGCACAGCATCAGCAGCAGCCCGCAGGCGATCTCGTCAATGCGCAGCATCGGTTCGGGCACGCCGATCAGCAGCTGCGTCACCAGCCAGCTGCCCAGGCCGATGTTGACGAAGTGCGCCCAGCGGTTTGCGCCATGTTCGGCCTTCAACTGCCGTTCGTGGCGCGCCCGCAGCCGTTGGACATCGAGCCCGCTGTCGGCCGCCTCCTCGACCCAGGCCGGCGGCTGGATGCCGTTGCTGCGGTACCAGGCCGCAGGTCGGCTTTCAGGTTGTCGACCATCCCCGCAGTTCGTCGGCCAGCCGGTGCTGCGGCTCCCAGCCCAGCAGCTCACGGGCGCGCGAGACATCCAGCGCATAGTGGTCGTCAGCCATCTTGACCATGAAGGGGCGGGTGAAGGGCTCCTCACCATCGTCGATGGCATCCGGCACCACCGGCTCCAGCCTGCCCTGCGCCCAGCATCCGGCTGCGGCCACAGCCTTCGGCACACGCAGCGTCTGCCAGTCGTCAGTGCCGTGCATCAGTGCCCCCAGACAGTCCTGCATCGCGTGGTAGCCGATGGCGTCCATTTCGCCGATCAGCATCACTGTTTCGGGCGCGAGTTCGGCTCGCCGGTGCACGGCCCGCTGCACCGCGTCGAGCATGTCGTCGCGGTGCAGCATGGCCTGGCCCACCAGCATGCTGCCGGCATACAGGTGGCTCGGCAGGTCGCGTTCGTAGATGCGCGCCATCTGGTGCGCCAGCGCCGGCACCGAGCTGGCCTCGTCATAGACCCCGGCCAGCCGCAGGATCACGGTCGGGATCGCACCGTGCGTCTCGCGGATCGCTTTTTCGGCGCGCGCCTTCGACTGCGGGTAGGCCCAGCGCGGGTTGATCGGCTGCGATTCGTCGATGCGCCCGCCCGCGCGCCCGGTCGGCACGGCGCGTGCACCAGCATCGTGCTGGCATACAGAAATTGCTGCACGTCCAGCGCCTGCAGACCCTTCAGCAACAGGTGCGTGCCTTCGACGTTGACGCTGTCGTAGAGCCGATTCGGCTCGCCGCTGAAGTCGAAAAACGCCAGCAGATGGATAACGCTGGCGATACGGCTGCCGTGCTCGTCGGCGACCTTGCGCAGCGCGAGTTCGACCGAGGCGTCGTTGCTGAGATCGACTTCGATGACCGGGAAGTCAGGACCTTCGGTGTCGCGGTCCAGGCCGACGACGCGGTAATGGGCGGCCAGCTTGCCGCCTATCGATTGACCGAGGTTACCGGTGGCGCCGGTGATCAGGATCAGCGGCTTCTGCGGCGCGGCGCGCTTGCCTGCAGCAGGTTGATCCGGGACATTTGGCGAACGGCGCGACACCGGAGGCTCAGGACCGCTCGATGTGTCAATCACGGGTGCTTCGCGGACCGTGCGGCGCTGCATCGAGGGCAGCATGAATCGCCTCGTTCAGCTTCTCGAAGCCGAACGAAACATCCACCAGCGTGCCGTTCAGGAAGAAGCTGGGCGTGGCGTGAACGCCGCTGCGTTCGCCGGCGCGGCGGTGCTCCTGGATTCTTTGCGTGTAGATGCGGTCGGCCATCTCGTCACCCAGCATGTGTTCGGCAGCGGCAAGCGCCGCTTCGTGTGCTCCCGGGGCGATGGTGTGGTTCATGGCGGACCTTTGCTCAGCGAAGCCTGCAGGCTGATCTCGGCCACGCTGGCCAGCGCCTTCGACAGCGGGCAGTCGCGCTTGGCGGCCTGCGCGATCTGCTGGAACTGCGCCTCGTCGATGCCGGGAACGACGGCCTTCAGCGTGAGCGCAATGCGGTCGATGACGAAGCCTTCGCCCTGCGGCGACAGGCGCACACGGGCCTGGGTGTCGACCGAGTCAGTGGCGAACCCCGCCTTGTCGCACGCGAACGAAAACGCCATCGTCAAGCACGCGGCATGCGCAGCGCCGAGGATCTCTTCAGGGTTGGTGCCGCGGCGGTCGTCCTCGAAGCGACTGGCAAAACCGTAAGGGTAGGCCTTGAGTGCCCCGGTTTCGGTACTGATCTGCCCCTGGCCATCCTTGCCCTGGCCTTCACAATGCACGCTGGCGGATTTTTCGTTCATGGTGAACCCTTTCGGATGAATGACGGTTGCGGAACTGGCGCGCCGCGCGATGTGTGGGCGCAGCAATCAAGCGAGCCCAGGTCCCGCAGCCTGCGGCAGCAGCGGGTCGCCGTCTGTGCGCTGGGCCACTCGAAGCAAAAGAGTGACGCCAGCCCCTTTGTGACCGCCAAGTCGACTGGCTTTCAGGAGTACCTTTCCAGGCTTGAGAAGTGGCGCCCGCAGACCCCACTCCCGGGGCACGCAGTTCGCCGATGGGCTGTCATCAGGAGAAATTCATGTCGAAGTATCGTGTCCCGGTATCGATTGCAGCCACTGTGCTGGCCGCCTCGGCACTGTTCGCGCCGATATCCGGGTCGGCCGCCGGCACGGACGAACTCGCCAGCCTGATCAACGCCTTGCGCGAGCAGCCGCAAGACTGTTCGGGGTCCCCGGCAGCGCCGCCGCAGCCGTTGGCGCCGTCGCCGGAGCTCGCGCGTGCGCAGCCCCCAGAGCACGGAGGCGACCTGGGCCGGGCGCTTGTTGCCGCCGGCTACCGGGCGGCCGCCGCGACGACCATCGTCGTCTCCGGCGCCAGCGAAGCGCAGCGTGCCGCAACGCTTTTGCGCAGCCATTACTGCAGCAGCCTGCGCGACCGGCGCTATTCGGAGATCGGCATCGCCCACACGGGCGACACCTGGCGCATCAACCTGGCCCAGCCGCTGCTGCCAGCTGGCCTGGCCGATTGGCGCGAAGCTGCCATGACGGTGCTGCAACTCACGAACCAGGCGCGTGCGAAGCCCCGGCAGTGCGGCGACCGGCACTTCGATGCCACCAGCCCGCTGGCCTGGAATGACGCCTTGGCCGCGGCTGCGCTGGTGCACAGCCAAGACATGGCGAAAAACGATTATTTCGGCCACGCCGACCCAGCGGGCGACACGGCCGCGCAGCGCACGACGAAGCAGGGCTACGCATGGCAGACAGTCAGCGAGAACATCGCCGCCGGCCTGGCCACGCCGAAACAGGTGGTTGCAGGCTGGCTGGCCAGCCCCGGCCACTGCGCCAACATCATGTCCGCTGACAGCGTAGAAATGGGTGCCGCCTACGCCACAGAAACGCGCAGCGCCATGGGCATCTACTGGACGCAGGTGTTCGGCCGCCAGCGCAAGCCTTGACCGCCGACTTCATGGCTTGGTCGACAAAACCGCCGATTGCACTTGGTCAATACGCGCTGCGTTCGGCTCGCCTTCTACGCGGGCCAAAACCTGACCCGCTGAGTCGAGGACGATGACGAAGGCCTTGTGGCTGTTGGCTGGGATTCCCAGTGCGTTTTCGAGATCCTGCTCGGCAAAGATCCAGGTCTGATCGAAGTAGCGCGCCGGGATTTTCTTCTTGGCGCGGCCTATGGCGTCACTTTCGCTCATGAAGAAGGGCAGGTCGATGGCAAGCACGTCGCGGATGCGAATTGCTTTTTCGTCGATGTTCTTGCGCAGCGCCTTGACCCACAAGCGCGTGTCCTCGGCCGCGTCCTTGCTCGGCGTCACGATCAATATTGTCGGCTGGCCGATCAGCTTGGCAGAGCTGACCTTCTCCCCGGTCAGCGCGGTCGCCGTGAAACTTGGGATCGGGCTGCTGGAGAGCTGAGCCCAG
>JBBQJN010000253.1:0-5611 GCA_038325945.1 Burkholderiales bacterium
GCGCGGCCGGGTCGCCGGCCAGGCCGGATCCCACCACCACCGAGCCGCTGCCGGTGGCAGTCTGGCAGGCGGTGTCCACGGCATCGTCTGAGCTGCCGCCGCAGGCCGCCAACAAGATGGCCAGGCCGCTGACCCAGGCGCTCAGGCAGGCGAGCCGCAAGCTTGATGATCGGATCATGTCGTTCTCCCTGAGTGACGCGCCCGCCGCGGACCAAGATCCGGCCTCATGGGCGCCAGTGTTCGACCATAGCCAGCGTTGCGCCCCTGCCGCCACCGGGTTAACACCGCCTTTGTCTTGCAGCGCTGCCCACGCGCAAGGCCAACGCGCACCGGTGCCGCCAGGCGCTGGCGGCCCATCACCGACAATCGCGCATGACCGAATCCCGCTCGCCGCCCCTGTCAAAAGGCGCTTCCTTCGACAGCCTGCCACTGTCGCCTGCCACGCTGGCCAACCTGCAGGCGCTGGGTTATCTGGCGATGACGCCGATCCAGGTTGCGGCCTTGCCGCTGGCGTTGGCCGGCCATGACCTGATCGCCCAGGCCGCCACCGGCAGCGGCAAGACGGCCACCTTTGCGCTGGCCTTGCTGGCGCGACTGGACCTGACACGCCCGGACACCCAGGCCCTGGTGCTGTGCCCGACACGCGAACTGGCCGAGCAGGTGACGCTGGAAATCCGCCGGCTGGCCCGCGCCGAGGACAACGTCAAGGCGCTGACGCTGTGCGGCGGCTCACCGATCCGACCGCAACTCGACAGCCTGGCCCATGGCGCGCACATCGTGGTGGGCACGCCAGGCCGCATCGTCGACCACCTCAGCCGTGACAGCTTGCCGTTGGCCGCGCTCAATACCCTGGTGCTCGACGAAGCCGACCGCATGCTCGACATGGGCTTCATGGAAGACATCGCGGCCATCGCCGCGCGCTGCCCGCGCAACCGGCAGACGCTGCTGTTCTCGGCCACCTACCCCGAGGGCATCGCGCAGATCGGCAAGAAGTTCTTGCACGATGCGCGCGAGGTCAAGCTCAGCGCCCGGCCCACGCCCAGCCAGATCCGCCAGCGCTTCTACGAGGTGGCTGAAGATCAGCGCCTGCATGCCGTGGGCTTGTTGCTCAACCACTACCGGCCCGAACGCACGCTGGCCTTCTGCAATACCAAGCAGCAGTGCCGTGATCTGGTGGCGGTGCTGCAAGCCGCAGGCATCGCCGCGCTGGCGCTGCATGGTGACCTGGACCAGCGTGAGCGCGACCAGGTGTTGGTGCAGTTTGCCAACCGCAGCTGCCCGGTGCTGGTGGCTACCGATGTCGCCGCGCGTGGTCTCGACATCACCGGTCTGGAGGCGGTGATCAACGTCGACGTGACGCCGGACGCTGAGTTGCACATCCACCGCGTTGGCCGCACCGGCCGCGCCGACGCCGAAGGCTGGGCCTTCAGCCTGGCCAGCCTCGACGAGATGGGCCGCGTCGGCCGCATCGAAGTGCTGCAGGGCCGTGAAAGTGAATGGCATGCGCTCGATACGCTGGTGCCCAGCGGCCAGGGCGTGCTGCGCGCGCCGATGGTGACGTTGCAGATCCTGGGCGGCCGCAAGGAGAAGATCCGCGCCGGCGACGTGCTGGGCGCGCTCACCGGTGACGGCGGCCTGGCCGCAGCACAGATCGGCAAGATCAACGTCAACGAGTTCTCCACCTACGTGGCGGTGGCCCGCGAGATTGCCGCGCAGGCGCTGCGTGCGCTCAACGAGGGCAAGGTCAAGGGCAAGCGCGTCAAGGCGCGGCCGGTAGAGAACTGAGCGCGGACGGGCGGCGTGTTGCCGCCGTCGGCCGGGCGCGGCGCACCTGCGGTCGGTGCCGGGCTTTGGCGTCACGCCGACGGCCACCGCGCTGCACGCGGTCTGCCCCGGCAGCACCGGCGACCGGGCCGCCAGGGTGCTGATAGGACAATGGTCCGGATGCGGTTCAGCGATGTCGCCGAGAGGCTTGGGCAAGTTCAGTTGGCCCGTGGTTTGTACAGCCAGCCGCCGCGCCGTTCCGGCCGGGCGCTGGCGCTGGCGCTGCTGGTCTCGCTGCTGATGCACTTGCTGGTGCTGAGCCTGAGCTTTGGCGGCCAGGCCAGCGGGCTGCCGGGCTTGGCCTTGCCTTGGCAGGAGCGCCGAACCGAGGCGCCGGATCTGCAGATCGTGCTGGTTGCGCCGCGCGCCGCGCCCGCAGAGCCGGCGAGCACACCGCCAGACCCACCCTTGGCGCTGGCCGAAGTCGAGCCTCGGCTTGCCGGCGGGCCGTCGACGCTTGCGGCCTGGTCGCCATCGCCATCGCCATCGCCATCGCCGACGCCATCGCCGACGCCGACGCCGACCCAAACGACCACGCCATCGACGCCACCACCCCCCCTGGTTGTGACGACCGTGCAGCCCGCCGAGCCAAGGCTGCCAACCCCGGCAGCGGCCGAGGCCACGACGGCTGCGGCCGCTTTGACAGCGCCTCGGCCTGTCGACCGGCCGCTTGAAGCGGCGCCGGCGCCCTTGCCTGACCCGGCGACCGCAGGCTTGCCACGATCCGACGCGGCCGCCTGGCTGGTGCCGGCCACGCCGGAGCCGTCGCCAACGGCCGCCATCGCGGCAGTGCCAGCCGCCTCAAGTGCGCAGGCCGTAGCGCTGCCGCTGGCATCGGCTGGCGACGCAGCGCAGCCGCGATTCGAGCTGCAGGCCATGGCGCAGGCGATTGAACTGGCCAGGTTTGATCGCGCCAGGCTAGACGCGCAACGGCAGGCTGAGCAGCTGGAGGCGGCGAGCCAGGCCGCTGCGCGCCAGGCAGCTGCCAGTGCCCAAACGGCTCGGCTGGCGCTTGCAGCGCAGCAAGCGGCGCGGGCTGAAGCTGCAAAGCAGGAGTCGGCCAGGCAGGAAGCGACCAAGCTGGAGCAGGCGCAGCAGGAAGCCGCTCGACTGGAGCAGGCTCGGGCCGAGGCCGCGAGGCTGGAGGCGGCGCGGCAGGCTGCAGCCAGCCAGGCGATGGCCAGGCAGGAATCGGCCAGGCTGGAGCAGGCGCAGCAAGAGGCCGCTCGTCAGCAGGCCGCACAGGCCGCACTGGCCGCACAGGCCGCACAGGCAGACAGCGCGCGGCGCGATAGCGAGCGGCTGGCAGCGGCCGGCCAGCAGGCCGCGCAGCAGGCGGCCCTTCAAGCCCAGGCTGTGCAAGAGACGGAGGCAAGGCGCGAGGCGACGTTGCGGGCGATCGGGCGACAGCTGGACGAAGAAGCCGCCCGGCGTGACGCGGCGTTGGCCGCCGCACGTTCATTACCCTCGTCGAGCGGCGCCCGCCGAGGCCGGCTGTTTGGTCGCACCGACGCCAATGCCGAACTCACGCTCTATGCCGAAGCCTGGAGCCGCAAGATCCAGTTGAACATGACCTTCGAGATGCTGAGCGAGGTGGTCAAGCAGCCGCATACCGAGCCGCTGGTCACGGTGGCGCTGCGCAGCGACGGCTCGGTCGAGTCGGTGAGCTTTGTGCGCTCCAGCGGCGTGGCGGCGATCGACGACGCGGTGCGGCGCATCGTGCACAGCCAGGCACCCTACCCCGCGTTCACGCCCGCCCTGGCCCGCGAGTTCGACGTCATCGAGATCCGCCGCACCTGGTACTTCGACATGGCGATCCGGCTGTACTGAGGGCACGGGGGCAGCCCCGCAGCAAGTGCCAATGATGATCGATCACGGCCAGCAAGGCCTGTTGCTGGCCGGGTTTGGGTCGGAAGCTGGTGATGACAAAGCGGCCCATGGCGGTGGTCCTTGTGGCGGCGGTAAGGCGCATGCTCTCACGCAAAAAGACCGTGCAGGAACCAGCCCGAGCCGGGCTCGTCGATGGCCAGCCGGTGACGGTAGATCCACAGCAGCGCGCCGCTGGCGGCCTGGGCAATGAAATAGTCGCGCACCGCCGGGCCGCAGGCATCCCACCAGCCCGACTCCAGCCGCTCGGGGCCGGCCAGCAGGTGCAGCGCTCGGCCTTCGTGCAGCGGCAACTGCGCGCGCTCGGCCAGCGGCTGCGCCTGTGGCAGCAGCCACAGCGGTTGCGGCCCCAGCAGCCGGGCGCCGGCCAGGGCCTCGTCGGTGCCGGGTGCGGCCTGGCCCAGCCGCGCCGGGTCGGCCGCCAGCCAGCGGGTGGCGTGCTCGGGGCGGTGGTCGGCCACCGCCACCAGCCGCTGCACCTGATCGTGCCCCAGCCGGGCCTGCAGGCGCTCGACCAGCCGGGCCAGGCCCTCGCGCTGGCTGCCGGGGCTGGCGAACAGCTCGCCGTTGGGCGCGGCGGCTACCACCAGGTGCTCGCAGCGCAGGCTGAGCTCAAGTGCCGGCGCCGGCAGCGGCAAGCGGCCCAGGCGCTCGGCCAGCAGGCTGTGCAGGTGCTCGATATCGGCCGCCGGCTGCGCCGGCGCGATCAGCAGCGGCGTTTCGGTCGGGCTGTTGCTGTCGTGGCGGTGGCGCGGCTCATGGTGCATCACCAGCGTGAAGCGGGCGATGCGTGACTGCCGCGCCCCGGCCCAAGCCAGCAGCCGCACCAGCAGCAGCCGCGCGCCGGCCAGCACCTGGGCGTTGGTATCGGCGCGGGCCATCAGCTCGAGGCGGCTGGCAAAACGGGGCGGCAGCGTCAGCCAGCGGTAGACCTCGGGCGCCTGGCCGCGGGCCTGGTCGATGGCCGCCAGCAGCGCCGGGCCGAAGCGCCGCGCCAGGCCGTCGCGTGGCAATTGGCGCAGGTCGGCCAGGCGGTGCAGGCCCATGCCGGCCAGCGCGGCGGCCTGCTCGGCGGCCAGCAGGCCCAGTGGCAGGCCGTCGAGCAGCGTTTGCAGCGCCTGAAGTGGTTGAGGCGGTTGAAGCGGTTGAGGCGCCTGAGGCTGCTGACTGTGCGGGCCCAGCGCCAGATCGTCGCGCCAGGCCGCCAGCAGCGCCGCGCCCAGCGCGGTGGGCGCGCTGGCCAAGCGCACCTGGTGGCCCAGCGGCGCCAGCGCCTGCTGCAGCCGCGCCAGCAGCGCCGGCAGGCCGCCAAAATAGCGCAGGCAGGACAACACCTCAAGCCGCACGCCGACCAGCGCCGGTGCCACGCCGGGCGTGCCCGGCGGCAGCCAGGCCACCGACGGGCTGAAACCCAGCGCCACATGGGCTACCGCACGCAGTGCCTGGGCATCGCGCCGGGCATCGGCGCTGCCTTGCAGCAGATCGGGCGCCAGCGCCAACGCGGTGGCGCGCTTCATGCCCGGACGCACACCGCGGGCCAGCGCGGCCGCGTCGGCATGGACCACCTGGTGCTCATGCAGCAGCACGCCGGGCCGGCCGGCCCACTCGGCGCAGCGCGTGGCTGACCAGGCCTCGAGCGACAAGGCCGGCAGGTGCAAGGCCAACCAGAGCATGCTGATGGTGGATGGGTGGTGGATGGGTGGCGGATGGGTGGCGGACCGGCGCAGCGCCGCGCTCAGCGCAGGCGCTGGGCGGCGGGATCGGCAGGGTCGGCCTGACGACCGGCTGGATCGGCTTGCCCGCCCGCGCTGTCTGCCGCAGCCAGGCCCGCCGCCGGCCCCAAGCGCTGCAGTTGCTCACGCGCCCGCTGGCGCGCCTCGGCCGCAGCCTGCTGCTGCGG
>JBBQJN010000254.1:0-5530 GCA_038325945.1 Burkholderiales bacterium
CGACTATGCGCAAGCGGGCGCGGCGCTGGCCGCCCTGCCCAGCGCCAGCACGCTGTTGGTCGACCCGCGCCGCATCACGCTGGGCTTTCGCCAGCAGGTGCCGGCGGGTGTAGCGGTGGTCGAGGCGATCAACCCCAGCACCTTGTTCAAGAGCCGCAAGACCGCGGCCGAAGCCGGCTTTGTGCGCCAGGCAATGGTCGAGGATGGCATCGCGATGTGCCGCTTCTACGCCTGGTTCGAGGCCGCGCTGGCGCGTGGCGAGCGCATCAGCGAACTGACCATCGACGAGAAACTGTCGGCCGAGCGGGCCAAGCGGCCGGGCTTTGTGGGCCTGAGTTTCTCCACCATCGCCGGCTTCAATGCCAATGGCGCGCTGCCGCATTACCGCGCCACGCCCGAGTCCTATGCCTGGATCGAAGGCGACGGCCTGCTGCTGATCGACTCGGGCGGCCAGTACCTGGGCGGCACCACCGACATCACCCGCGTCTGGCCGATCGGCAACATCACGCCAGCGCAGCGGCGCGACTTCACGCTGGTGCTCAAGGGCATGATGAACCTGGCGCGGGCGCGTTTTCCGCGTGGCACATTGAGCCCTTTTCTTGACACCCTGGCGCGTGCGCCGCTGTGGGCCGAGGGCATCGACTTCGGCCATGGCACCGGCCATGGCGTGGGCTATTTCCTCAACGTGCACGAAGGCCCGCAGACCATCAGCAAGGCCCAGCCCGAGCCGCACATGGCGATGGAGCCCGGCATGATCACCAGCGACGAGCCGGGCGTCTACCGGCCCGGCCAATGGGGCGTGCGCATCGAGAACCTGCTGCTCAACGTGGCGGTCGATACCGCCGAGGCCGGCGCTTTTGGCGAAATGCTCGAATTCGAGACGCTGACGCTGTGCCCGATCGACGCCCGTTGCATAGCCCGCGAACTGCTGCGCGCTGACGAGATCAACTGGCTCAACCGTTACCACAGCGCGGTGCGCGAGCGGCTGGCGCCCGGGCTGGCTGGCGACGGCGATGGCGATGCGCTGGCCTGGCTGATGCTGCGCACGCAATCGATCTAAGGCAACGCTGAACAAGTCCCTCACGGGTCGGGCATCCGCAGGCTGAGCGGTCTGCGTCGTTGCAAATCCTCGCCATAGCCCGAGCTATGGCTGTGGTTTGCGCCTTGCACCCCATCCCAGCCAGCGGCGCCCGCCCTCGCGGGGACTTACTCAGCGTCGCCCTAAGCCTGCCGCCCGTGGCGCCGGCCGGCGCCCGGGTGGCCGCCGCGCTTCAGCCGCCGGCGCGTTGCAGTGGCGCTGCCAGCGCGGCGCGCAGCGACTCGGCGCTGTCCTTCAAATGCGCCAGCGACGACTCGTCCAACGCGCTGCGGCGGCTGGCGCGCTCGATGCGCTGGGCCAGCGCGTCGGCGCGCTGGCGCAGTGGCGCGCGGGCATCACCTCGGCTCATCAGCGTCGGGCGCAGCACCAGCGCCGTCAAGCGGCTGATGTGCTCGCGCTGCAGTTCACGCCGCGGCTGGGCGATGTTGCCCGGCTTGGCCAGCTCGCTCCAGACATCGGCCTCGAGTTGGGTGTACAGCTCGCCCAGCCGCAGCGGCTGCTCGGGCGGGCTGACCTTGGCTTCGCTGTCGAGCACACGCGCAGCCAGTGCATCGCTCATCAGCCGGTTGAGGATGCTGCGTTGCAGGTCCAGCACGGTCTGCGCCAGCGCAAACTCGGTGGGCAGGCTGCGGTTCTCACCGCGCTCGAAGAAGTTGGGCGCCAGCCGGCGTTGCAGCGCCGGGCTGATGACAAAGCTGTCGGCCGCCAGCACCTGCTGCGACAGCATCTGCAGCGCGGCCCGCTGGTCGGCCGCCGGCAGCGGCCGCACGGGATCACGACCCGTGTTCGGAAAGTCGCGCAGCGTGCGCACGCCGCCGATCTGGCGCAGCAGCACACCGGCGGCGCGGCCGGCGTCACGCACCGCATAGCCCAGTGAGCGGCGCAGGCTGCCGTAGTCCTCGTCGGCGCGCAGTAGGCGCTTTTCCTGGCGCTGAAACAGGTCGCGCGCGATGTCGAAACGGCGCGAGGCAAAGGCCAGCACATCGTCGCCGAGGTCGAACTGCAGCGCCTCGGGATCGATGCCGAGAAAGTTGTCCTCGTCGGTGCCATAGGCCAGGCCCGACTCGCCGCTGCGCGCCGCGATGCGGCCCAGCTCGGTGGCCTCCTGCGCCGGCGCGATCGGCTTGTAGGCGTACTCGATGGTCCAGTAGTCGTAAGGTCCCAGCGTGGTCTGAAAGGGCGCGGCGGCTTTCTCTCCCGGCCGAGGCAGGTTGACCGACGCGTACTCCATCACCGAGCCGGTGAAGGCCTCGCGGCGGGTGAACTCGGGGTCGGCCACCTGCCGGGCACTGACCGCATGCGAGGCGCGGAAGTTGTGGCGCAACCCGAGCGTGTGGCCCACCTCGTGCATCGTCACATCCTTCATGTAGTCGAGCACAAACTGCTGCGCCTCGGCGCTGTCGGGTTCGATCTCACCACGCGCGGCCAGCACGTCGAAGGCATAACCCAACTGCTCGGCGGCCTGGTCGGCGTGGCTGCAGGCTGCGGCGTCATGACCGAACAGGCCGGCGCCCGCCGCGCCGGCAAAGGCCGGCGTCTCGGCCTGCCCGATCTGCAGCAAGCTGGCCCATTCCTGTGCCGCCTGCGCACTGCCGGCGCTGCCCAGCACCCGCGAGCGCACATGGCGCAGGTTGCGCGACGACAGGCTCTCAATGCCGATGTCGGCGTCGAGGATCTCGCCGCTGCGCGGATCGACATGGCTGGGCCCGATGGCGCCAAAGCTGGGCTCGTGGTTGACCATCCAGCGCAGCGAGGCCACGTTGGCGTCCAGCGTGTCGAAGCTGGCATCGTCAGGCTGCTGTTTGGCGACGATGGCGTCCTTGAAGCCGATGCGCTCGAAGGCCTTGTTCCACTCCAGCACACCGGCGGTGATGGCGGCGCGGTACTTCAGTGGGATGTTGCGGTCCAGCCAGAAGGTGATGGGCTTGACCGGTTCGGACAACTCGGCCGCCGCATCCTTTTTCTCCAGCCGCCAGCGATTGACATGGCGCTGGCGCGGGCTGCGCGCCAAGTCGTCGCTGAAGTCATCGGTGACCGAAACAAAGTGCCCCAGCCGTGAGTCGGCGGCACGCGCGGCCATGGCCTGCGCCGGCAGCCGCGCCAGCGAATAGTGCACGCCGAGGAACAGGCTGCGCGGATCGGGCACGCCGTCAGGCACGGTGGGCTGCAGCCCGGCGGGCGGTGCGCCGGCCGGCCCCGGTTGCGGCACCACGATGCTGGCGGTGGCGAAATGCAGGTTGGTCTCCAGCACCAGCAGGTCGGGCTGACCGCGCACCTCCAGCACCGCCGAGTTGCGCTGATCCAGCGCGTAGCCTTGCCGGAAGCTGCGTTGCAGTTGTGTGCCCAGGCCCATCATGTCGCCGAGGAAAAAAGCATTGGCCTCCACCAGCACCGATTTGCGCTCGGGGTGCGGCAGGCTGGCCACTAGGTTGGCACCCAGCAGGCTGGGCGAGATGGCCACCGCCACGGCGCGCGACTCGGGTGTGCCGGCGCGTGCCACCTGCTGCGGGTTTACGGCCAGCAACTGCACCACACTGTGCTGGCGGCGGAACTGCACCAGCCGCGGCGCGCGCAGCATCAGGCCGCCATAAAGCCACGACTGGCCGATGCCGGTGCGCAACTTGGGCGACAGGAAGAACGGCCGATCGAAGTCTTCGGGCCGCAATTCCAGCCACAGCTTCTCGTCCTTGCGCCAGGCGCTGAACAGGCCCTTGATCTCCCGCGCCTCTTTGATCACGGTGGCAAACGGCGGCGGCTGGCCGGGCACCGGCGGCGGCGGGGTTGCCGCGATGGCGGCACCGGGTGCGGTGATGCCCGAGGCCGCGGCGGCTGGGCGGGCGGCGCCCTGCGGTTGGGGTGGGGGTGCTGCTGAGGGCACCGCGCCAGGCGCCGTGGCGGCCACCGGCTTGCCGGCCTGGGCCGGCGCAGCGGGTGATACACCCGGCAGGTTGGTGCAGGCGCCCAACGACAACAGCGCGGCCAGCGCGGTCAGGCGCAGAGCCGGTTGGGCAAGGCGGGCAGAACAACCGCCGGAAGGGGGCAGGATAGGCATGGCGCAGCAGCTCGTTTTCAGGCGGTGGAGTCTGCCAGACCCCAGCTACGCGCGCCGGTTCCCTGCGGGCGTATCAGTGCAAACCTGCACGCGGCCCGCGCGCCGTCACTTCAAGGCCTTGAAGCGCAGGCGATGCGGCTTGGCGCCTTCTTCACCCAGGCGCTTCTTCTTGTCGGCCTCGTACTCCTGGTAGTTGCCGTCGAAGAAGACCCACTGGCTGTCGCCTTCGCAGGCCAGGATGTGGGTGCAGATGCGGTCGAGGAACCAGCGGTCGTGGCTGATCACCATCGCCGAGCCGGCGAACTCGAGCAAGGCGTCTTCCAGCGCGCGCAGGGTTTCCACGTCGAGGTCGTTGGACGGCTCGTCGAGCATCAGCACGTTGCCGCCCTGGGCCAGGGTCTTGGCCAGGTGCAAGCGGCCGCGTTCACCGCCCGACAGGCTGCCCACCAGCTTCTGCTGGTCGTTGCCCTTGAAGTTGAAGCGGCCCAGGTAGGCCCGGCTGGGCATCACAAACTTGCCGACGACGATGTTGTCGAGCCCGCCCGAGACGTCCTGCCACACGGTGTTCTCGGCGGCCAGGCTCTGGCGGCTCTGGTCGACAAAGGCCATGCGCGCGGTCTTGCCGATCAGCACTTCACCCGAATCGGCCTTTTCCTGGCCCTGCAGCATGCGGAACAGCGTCGACTTGCCGGCACCGTTGGGGCCGATGATGCCAACGATGGCGCCCGCCGGCACCTTGAAGCTGAGGTTGTCCATCAGCAGCCGGTCGCCAAAGCTCTTGCTGACGCCGACAAATTCGATCACCTCGTTGCCCAGGCGTTCGGCCACCGGGATGAAGATCTCGTTGGTTTCGTTGCGCTTCTGGTAGTCAACGTCGCTCAGCTCCTCAAAGCGGGCTAGCCGTGCCTTGCTCTTGGCCTGGCGGCCCTTGGCATTGCTGCGCACCCACTTGAGCTCTTCCTTCATCGCCCTCATGCGGGCGTCTTCGGTTTTTTGCTCGCCTTCCAGGCGCTTTTCCTTCTGCTCCAGCCAGTCGGAGTAGTTGCCCTTCCAGGGGATGCCGCGACCGCGGTCAAGCTCGAGGATCCACTCGGCGGCGTTGTCCAGGAAGTAACGGTCGTGGGTGATGGCCACCACGGTGCCCGAGAAACGCAGCAGAAACTGCTCCAGCCATTCCACCGACTCGGCGTCCAGGTGGTTGGTGGGCTCGTCGAGCAGCAGCATGTCGGGCTTGCTCAGCAGCAAGCGGCACAGCGCAACGCGGCGCTTCTCACCGCCCGAGAGCACGCCGATCTTGGCCTCCCACGGCGGCAGGCGCAGCGCGTCGGCGGCCAGTTCAAGCTGCAGGTCGGTGTTCTCTGAGCCGGCGGCGGCGATGA
>JBBQJN010000255.1:0-5480 GCA_038325945.1 Burkholderiales bacterium
AAGACCGCCCGTCCAAGCAAAGGTCAAAGGCGGCCTGTGGACATGTGGACAGGCTCAAATGCAGCCTGCCCACATGCCCACAGGCCTCGACCACCACGCCCAATTGTGAGTGTTGGATTCCACACTAAACGACGAGGGGCCGCCGTGCCCACCGTCCACCCCGTCGACGAAGTACTGCCCATCCCGCGCCTGGCGGCGTTGGGGCTGCAACATGTGCTGGTGATGTACGCGGGCGCCATCGCCGTGCCGCTGATCGTGGGGCGGGCACTCAACCTCACAGCTGAGCAGGTGGCGCTGCTGATCTCAGCCGACCTGTTTGCCTGCGGCATCGTCACACTCATTCAGTCACTGGGCATGACCAAGTGGTTTGGCATCAAGCTGCCGGTGATGATGGGCGTGACCTTTGCCGCTGTCGGGCCCATGGTGGCCTTTGCCCAGGCTGTGCCGGGAGTCGATGGCGCACGCGCCATCTTTGGCGCCATCATCGGCGCGGGCATCATCTCGATGTTCCTCGCGCCTATCGTCAGCAAGTTGCTGCGCTACTTCCCGCCGGTGGTCACAGGCACCATCATCGCGATCATCGGCATCAGCCTGATGCGCGTGGGCGTGGGCTGGGCAATGGGAGGCCCGGCCTTCCTCGCGCAGCGCACCGATGTGCCCAAGCTGGTGGCCATGGTCGACAGCGCCAAGGCCACAGCGGCAGCGGCGGCGGCCTCGGCGGCATCGGGTGCGGCGGCGGTACCCATCAAGCTGGGGCCTATCCCGATCACCGGCTTGGCGAAGCCGTCGAGTTTCTCTTTCCCTACGCCTACAAGGCTGAGGACATCAAGCAACGGCTGGAGCTGCACCAGTTGAAGCTGGTGCTGCACAACCTGCCTGCGGGGCCGAGTTTCGCGACGGCGTGGGCCAAGCCATCGTCTATGCCAAGGCACTGGGTGTGCCGCAGCTCAATTGCCTGGCGGGCAAGGCGCCTGCTGGCGTGTCGCCCGAGCTGCTGCGCAAGACCTTCGTCGAGAACCTGCGCTTTGCCGCGACCGAGCTGAAAAAGGCCGGGCTGAGGTTGCTGATCGAGCCGGTCAACACCTTCGACATCCCGGGCTTCTACCTCAACCGCACCGAGCAGGCGATAGCGATCCTCGACGAGGTTGGCGCAGACAACGCCTTCGTGCAGTACGACCTGTACCACGCCCAGCGCATGGAAGGTGAACTGGCCGCCACGGCGCAAAAGCACCTGGCGCGCATTGGCCATGTGCAGCTTGCCGACCACCCGGGCCGCAACGAGCCCGGCACCGGCGAGATGAATTACGCCTTCCTGTTCAAGCACCTGGACCGCATCGGCTACACCGGCTGGATTGGCTGCGAGTACAAGCCCGCAGCGGGCACCGAGGCCCGGCCTGGGCTGGCGCCAGCAGCTGGTTGCCTGAGCACCCAAACACCTGTTCGTCCGACATCTCGGGCGCATGAGACCGCACACAAATCAGGAGATTTCTATGACTTCACAACCCCGCAAGATTGGCTTCATCGGCCTGGGCATCATGGGCGCGCCGATGGCGATGCACCTGATCAAGGCCGGCCACCAGCTGTTCGTGCACACGCATGGCAAGGTGCCGGCCGACATCGCCGCCAGCAACGCCACCCAGTGCACCAGCAACCGCGGCGTGGCCGAGCGCGCCGACATCATCATCGTGATGGTGCCCGATACGCCCGATGTCGAGGCGGTGCTGTTCGCCGATGACGGCGTGGCAGCAGGTCTGAGCAAAGGCAAGGTGGTGGTCGACATGAGCTCGATCTCGCCCATCGCCACCAAGACTTTCGCCAAGAAGATCAACGCGCTGGGCGGCGACTATCTCGATGCGCCGGTTTCAGGCGGCGAGGTGGGCGCCAAGGGCGGCACGCTGTCGATCATGGCCGGCGGCGATCAGAAGGTGTTTGATTCGGTCAAGCCGCTGTTCGAGCTGATGGGCAAGAACATCACCCTGGTCGGTGGCAACGGCGACGGCCAGACCGCCAAGGTGGCCAATCAGATCATCGTGGCGCTCAACATCGAGGCCGTGGCCGAGGCGCTGCTGTTTGCCGCCCGCGCCGGTGCCGACCCGGCGCGTGTGCGTGAGGCGCTGATGGGCGGTTTTGCCTCGTCCAAGATTCTGGAAGTGCACGGCGACCGCATGGTCAAGCGCACGTTCGACCCAGGCTTTCGCATCGCACTGCACCAGAAAGATCTGAACCTGGCCTTGTCCAGCGCGCGTGAGCTGGGCGTCAGCCTGCCCAACACCGCCACCGCGCAAGAGCTGTTCAATTCTTGTGCGGCCCATGGCGGCGCGGCCTGGGACCACTCGGCGATGGTGCGTGCGCTCGAAAAGCTGGCCAATTTCGAAATCGGCCAACAGGCAAAGTAAGGGCGGCCTGAGCATGAAGGCCCTTCTGCGCCAGATGTTCGATGCGGCGGTGGCTTCGGCGCAGCCTTCGCGGGTGATCGCGTCGCACCTGCCCGCAGCGCCCGCCGGCCGCTTGATCGTGATCGCCGCCGGCAAGGCCTCTGCCGCGATGGCGCAAGCCGTTGAGCAGCATTGGCCAGGGGCGCTCGAAGGCCTGGTGGTCACCCGCTACGGTTACGCCGTGCCCTGTGAGCGCCCCCAGACCTGCCGCTTCGCGTCAGGCCCCCCGAGGGGGATGAGGAAACTTGGGGCGGCCCGGCGTTTCCTCATGAGCGCATCGAGATTGTCGAAGCGGCGCACCCGGTGCCCGACGCCGCCGGCCTGGCCGCCGCCAAGCGCCTGCTGCAGAGGGTGCAGGGCTTGAGCGCCGACGATCTGGTGCTGTGCCTGATCTCGGGCGGTGGCTCGTCGTTGATGCCGCTGCCGATTGACGGCCTGACGCTGGAAGACAAGCAGGCGATCAACCGCGCGCTGCTCAAGTCGGGCGCGACGATTGGCGAGATGAACTGCGTGCGCCGCCATCTGTCGGCCATCAAGGGCGGGCGTCTGGCCGCCGCCTGCCACCCGGCCCGCGTGCTGACCCTGATGATTTCCGATGTGCCGGGCGATGACCCGATCGACATCGCGTCTGGCCCGACAGCACCCGACCCCACCACCTGCCAGGATGCGCTCGACATCGTGCGCCGCTACGGCATAGCCCTGCCCGACGCAGCACGCGAAGCGCTGGAGAGCGGCCGCAGTGAATCGGTGAAGCCCGGTGACCCACGCCTGGCGCGCAGCGAGCTGCGCAGGATCGCTACGCCGCAGATGGCACTTGAGGCCGCGGCCGAAGTAGCACGCGCCAACGGCCTGACGCCGCACATCCTGGGCGACGCCATTGAAGGCGAAGCGCGCGACGTGGGCAAAGTATTGGCCGGCCTGGCACTGCAGGTGGCCGAACGTGGCCAACCCTTCAAGACGCCTTGCGTGCTGCTGTCGGGCGGCGAGACCACGGTAACCGTGCGCGGCGATGGCCGCGGCGGGCGCAATGTTGAATTTTTGCTGTCGCTGGCGGTGGCACTGAACGGCCATCCGCGCATCCATGCGCTGGCCGGCGACACCGACGGCGTTGACGGGCAAGAAGAAATAGCCGGCGCGCTGCTGTCACCCGACACGCTGGCGCGCGCCTGGGCGCTGGGCATCAAGCCCCGCGACAGCCTGGCCGACAACGACGGCCATGGCTTTTTTGAAGCCCTGGGCGACGGCGTGGTGACCGGGCCCACGCTGACCAATGTGAATGATTTTCGCGCCATCGTGATCGATGGCCTTCAAAGGACATGAGCATGCGCAGAACCCGAAACGCCAAGATCGTCGCCACACTCGGCCCCGCCAGTTCAGACAAGGCCGTTGTGCGCAGTCTGTTTCTGGCCGGCGTCGACGTGTTTCGTTTGAACTTCAGCCATGGCAGCGCCGACGACCATCGCCAGCGTTTCAATGCGCTGCGCGAGCTGGAGGCCGAGATGGGCCGGCCCATCGCCATCCTGGCCGATCTGCAAGGCCCCAAACTGCGCGTGGGCGTGTTTGCCAACGGCCCGGTCACTCTGGTCGAAGGCGCTGCTTTCAGGCTTGATCTGGATCGTGCTGCCGGCGACGTCAACCGCGTAAGTCTGCCGCACCCCGAGATTTTTGCGGCCTTGGTGCCGGGCGCCGAGCTGCTGCTGGACGACGGCAAGATGCGCCTGACGGTTGAACGTTGCGGCAAAGTCTTTGCCGAGACCAGGGTGGCCGTGGGCGGTGTGCTGAGTGAACGCAAGGGCGTCAACGTGCCCGGCGTCGTGCTGCCCATCACTGCGCTCACCGAAAAAGACCGGCGCGACCTGGCGCTGGCGCTTGAACTGGGCGCTGACTGGATCGCGCTGTCGTTTGTGCAGCGTCCCGAGGACGTGATCGAAGCGCGTGCGCTGATCGGCGACAAGGCCGCAATCATCGTCAAGCTGGAAAAACCGGCGGCGATCCAGTGCCTGGACGAGATCGTCGCCGTCACCGACGCGGTGATGGTGGCGCGCGGTGACCTGGGCGTCGAGATGCCGGCCGAGCAGGTGCCGTCGATCCAGAAGCGCATCGTGCGTACCTGCCGGCGTCTGGGCAAGCCGGTGGTGGTGGCGACGCAGATGCTTGAATCGATGATCAAGTCGCCGGTGCCTACCCGCGCCGAGGCCTCGGATGTGGCCACCGCGATCTATGACGGCGCCGACGCTGTGATGCTGTCGGCCGAATCGGCGGCCGGCGACTTTCCGGTTGAAGCGGTGACGATGATGAACCGCATCATCGAGCGGGTTGAATCCGACCCCTACTACCGCCAATTGATCGACGCCTCGCACAGCGAAGCGCGGCCCGACGGCGATGTGGCCGAAGCCGTGTGCTGCGCGATGCGCCGCGCGGTGGCGCTGCTGCACGCGTCGGCCATCGTCTGCTACACCAGCTCGGGCCACACCAGCCTGCGCGCCGCACGCGAGCGACCCGAGTCACCGATCCTGAGCCTGACGCCACGCATTGAATGCGCACGCCGCCTGGCGATGGCCTGGGGCGTGCACTCGGTGCACATCGATGACGTCAGCGATGTTGACCAGATGACCGAGCGGGCCTGCGAGGTGGCGCGTGGGCAGGGCTTTGCCAAACCGGGCCAGATGATTGTGGCCATCGCCGGCATGCCCTTCGGCACGCCGGGCACCACCAACCTGATTCGCATCGCGACCGCCTGAACGGCAGTACGCCGCCCACAACTGCATTGTCCCAAGCGGCCGCGTCAGCGGTCGTCTGATCGGCCGCAGAGTCGACCCCAAGCCCGACAGCCTCATGGTTGGCAGGGGAAACTCCTGCCCGGCAGCGGCCGCTGCGGTCGATTCGCAGCCGACGCTCCCCAAGCCCGACAGGCTCCTAGGAGCCTGTCGGGCTTGGGGCGTCGATAGCGAGAATCGGCCCCAGCGAGGACAGTTCTTGCCGGATTTGCAGCCCCATAGCCCAGCTATGGGGCAAAAAGACGGTGAGAAATGGACCGCTGCGGTC
>JBBQJN010000256.1:0-5452 GCA_038325945.1 Burkholderiales bacterium
TCGATCACCCGGTCGCGGTTGGCCTGGCAGAAATCGATGTCGAAGTCGGGCATCGACACCCGCTCGGGGTTCAGGAAACGCTCGAACAGCAGGTTGTACTGCAGCGGGTCGAGGTCGGTGATCTTCATCGCGTAGGCCACCAGCGAGCCGGCGCCCGAGCCCCGGCCCGGCCCCACCGGGCAGCCGTTGTTCTTGGCCCAGTTGATGAAGTCGGCGACGATCAAGAAGTAGCCTGGGAAGCCCATCTTCAGGATGGTGTTGATCTCGAAGTCCAGGCGCTCGACGTAGCGCGCACGCTGCGCTTCGCGCTTGGCGGCGTCGGGATAAAGCTGCAGCAGCCGCTGCGCCAAGCCCTGGTGGCTGACCTCGCTGAAGTAGTCGCCCATGGCCATCGGCTGGCCCTGGTCCGGGCCGTCCTGCAGCAATGGCGTCGGAAAGTCGGGCAGGTAGTTGGTGCCCATCGCCAGCGTCAGGTTGCAGCGCCGAGCGATGGCAAGCGTATTGGCCAGCGCGCTGGGCAGGTCGGCAAACAGCGCGGCCATCTGCGCCTGGGTCTTGAAGTACTGCTCGCGCGAGAAACGCTTGATGCGCTTGGGATTGGCCAGCGTTTCACCATCGGCCACACAGACCCGGGCCTCGTGGGCGTCGAAGTCATCGGGTTCGGCAAACTCCACCGGATGGGTGGCCACCACCGGCAGGCCCAGCTCGGCCGCCAGCGGCACCGCCGCGCGCACATGGGCCTCGTTGCTGGCCAGACCGGCGCGCTGCAGCTCAAGGTAGAAGCGGTTCGGAAACAATCCGGCCAGGCGCTGCGCCACCGTGCGGGCGCGTGCGGTGTCGCCGGCCAGCAAGGCCATGCCGACCGCGCCCATGTCGGCACCCGACAACACGATGAAGCCGCCGCCCAGCTCTTCCAGCCATTCCCACTTGACCCAGGCCTGAGCACGTTGCGCGTTTTTCACCCAGCTGCGCGCCAGCAGCTCGCACAGGTTGAGGTAGCCCTGGCGGTTTTGCACCAGCAGCAGCAGCCGGCTGGCCTGCTGACCACTGCCCGAGACCGCGGCCTCGGGCTCCATGTAGACATCGGCGCCGATGATCGGCTTGACGCCCTTGCCGCGGCAGGCCTTGTAGAACTTGACCGCGCCAAACAGGTTGCTCAAGTCGGTGATGGCCAGCGCCGGCTGGCCGTCGGCACGGGCCGCTGCCGCCGCGTCATCCACCCGCAGGGTGCCATCGACGACGGAGTACTCGGTATGGATGCGCAGGTGAACGAAGGACATGCGCGGGATTGTAGGGAGCGGTCCCGGGCCGGCGCCGCACGGGGTGGGGAACGGGCGGGACGGGCTCCTAGGAGCCTGTCGGGCTTGGGGAGCGTCGGCTGCGAATCGACCGCAGCGGTCCATTTCTCACCGTCTTTTTGCCCCATAGCTGGGCTATGGGGCTGCAAATCCGGCAAGAACTGTCCTCGCTGGGGCCGACTCTCGCTATCGACGCCCCAAGCCCGACAGGCTCCTAGAATTGCGCCGTGCCCCACTCGCCCCTGCTCAACATCGCCGGCTATCGCTTCGTGCCGCTGGACGGGCTACCTGCGCTGCGCCAGCGGCTGTTTGATCAAGCCGAGACCAACGGCCTCAAGGGCACGGTGCTGCTGGCCGAGGAAGGCATCAACCTCTGCCTGGCCGGGCCGGCCGACGGGGTGGCCGGCTGGCTGGCCCTGCTTGAGTCCGACAGCCGCCTGGCCGGCCTGCAGGCCAAGCGCAGCTGGAGCGAGGCCCAGCCCTTCAATCGGCTGAAGGTCAAGATCAAGCGCGAAATCATCCGCATGAACCAACCGGCGATCCAGCCCACCCAAGGCCGTGCGTCGGCGCTGCCGGCGGCCACGCTGGCACGCTGGCTGGCGCAAGGCCATTGTGATGAAGGCCGGCCACTCAAACTGCTCGACACGCGCAACGACTTTGAGGTCGACGCCGGTGCCTTCGACGGCGCGCTTGACTGGCGGCTGCAGCGCTTCAGCGATTTTCCCGCCGCGCTGGCCACGCACCGCGATGAACTGGCCGGTCATACCGTGGTCAGCTACTGCACCGGCGGCATCCGCTGCGAGAAGGCGGCGCTGGTGATGCAGGCGGCGGGCCTGCCGCACAGCTGGCAGCTCAAGGGCGGCATCCTGAAATACTTCGAGGACACCGCCGGCCAGGCGCCGGGCTGGCACGGCCACTGCTTTGTGTTTGACGAGCGCGTGGCGCTCGACGCCCACCTGAAGCCGGCGCAAGGCAGCGTCTGATGGCCTGGCTGCTGCGCATCTTCGGCCTGCTGCTGATGCTGTCGGCCTTGGCGATCCCGCTGGTGCGCGCGCCCGACCGCGCGGTCGAGACCCTGGTCGCGCGCTGGGCGCCGCCACCTTCGGAGTTCATCGATCTCGACGGCCAGCTGGTGCACTACCGGGATCAAGGCCCGCGCTCGGATGCCGCACCGATCGTGCTGCTGCACGGCACCTCGGCCAGCCTGCACACCTGGGAGGGCTGGGTGCAGGCGCTGCGCAGCCAGCGCCGCGTCATCAGCCTGGACCTGCCGGCCTTCGGTCTCACCGGGCCGTTTGCCGGCCGCTATGCCGGCCAGGCCTATACCGGCGAAAACTACGCGCGCTTTGTGCTGGCCTTGCTCGACAAGTTGGCGGTGCCGCGCTTTGTGGTCGCCGGCAACTCGCTGGGCGGCGAGGTGGCCTGGCGCATCGCCGCAGCGGCGCCGCAGCGCGTAGTCGCACTGGTGCTGGTGGATGCCTCGGGCTACCAGTTCGAGCCTGGCGCGATCCCGCTGGGCTGGCGCATCGCCCGGCTGCCGGTGATCGGCCGCATCAGCGAGCACCTGCTGCCGCGGCCGCTGATCGTGCAAGGCCTGCATGCGGTCTACGGCGACATCGCTCAGATCAACGAGGCGCTGGTCGACCGCTACTTTGAGCTGACGCTGCGCGAGGGCAACCGTGCCGCGCTGGTGCAGCGTGCGCAGACCTGGACGCCGGGCGAAGGGGTTGAGCATGTGCGCGGGGTCAGCGCACCGACGCTGATCCTGTGGGGCGGCCGCGACCGCCTTATACCACCGGCGCTGGCGCAGCGCTTTGTCGCTGACATCGCCGGCAGCCGGCTGCAGATGTTCGACCGCCTGGGCCATGTGCCGCAAGAGGAAGACCCGGCCGCTACCGTGGCGGTGGTACAGGCCTTCCTGGCCGAAGTATCGGCGGTGGCGGCGGCAACGGCGGGCCAGCCGGCGCAGGCACCGGCACCGGCGTCGGTGTCGGCATCAGCGCCGCGCTGATCAGGGCGTCAGCCCGGCGCGCAGCGCGGCCAGCACCTCGGAGTGGAATTCACGCCGGTACAACACCATCAGCACCACCAGCGTGGCGGCCATGAAGGCCCAGGCCGAGAAAAACCAGGCCAGCACGGCAAACGACAGGTAGTAGGCGCGCAGACCGTCGTTGAACGACTCGGCCGCCAGCCCCATCACGCGGCCGGCACGGTCGGCAAAATGTTCACGCTGGCTGTCGTCGCTGAACGCGCTGGCTTCAGGCGCCGCGCCGACGATGATGGCGCCAAAGGTGTACTGGCGCAGGCTCCAGGTGAAGCGAAAGAAGGCGTGCACAAAGATCATCAGCAGCAGCACCAGCTTGAGGTCGAACACCAGCACCGAGGTGGCCGCGGTGAAGGGGATTTCCTGCACCAGGCCACTGGTTTTCTCGGCAGTGCTCAGCGCCGCCAGCAGGCCACCGATGATCAGGATGCTGGTCGAGGCGAAGAAGGACGGGCTGGCCGACAGGCTTTGCGTCACTGCGGCGTCGACCATGCGGTTGTCGCGGTAGGTGGCCTGCAGCATCCAGCGTCGGCGCCACTGGTTGGTGGTGGCCAGGATCGACGGCTGCTTGGGCGCACGGGCCCGCGCCCAGCGGGCATAGCCGATCCAGCCACCAAAAAACAGCAGCACCGCCAGCACATCAGGCCAGGGCAATACCAGCCAGAGTTTGCTCAACCAATCCATGACGCCACTGTAGCTTTGGGCGCGGCGTCGGCGAGCCGTTGAAGTTCAACGCGCCAGGTCGAATACCAGCACCTCGGCGTCGCGACCCTGGGCCAGCTGCAGCCGGGCCTCGTCAACCAAGCCGATGGCGTCGCCGGCCTGCAACGCCTGGCCGTTGACGTTGAGCGTGCCGCGCGCCAGATGCACCCAGCAGCGCCGCGCCGGATCAAGCGCCAGCTCGGCGGCCTCATCGCCGTCAAACAGGCCGATGTGGATGGCAGCGTCGGCATGCAGCGTCACCGCGCCGGCTGCTGCGCTCAGGCCTTCGGGCGCCGCCACCAGCCGCAATTGGCCACGCTTGTCGGCCTCGGCAAAAGCCTTTTGCTCGTAGCCCGGCGCCAGCCTGGCCGCCGACGGCAGCAACCAGATCTGCAGGAAGTGCGTGGTCTGGTCCTGCGCGTGGTTGAACTCGCTGTGCTGCACGCCGCTGCCGGCGGTCATGCGCTGCAGTTCGCCGGGCAGGATCGTGGCACCCGTGCCCATACTGTCTTTGTGCGCCAGCGCGCCCGACAGCACGTAGCTGACGATCTCCATGTCACGGTGGCCATGGCTGCCAAAACCGCTGCCGGGCGCGATGCGGTCCTCGTTGATCACCCGCAGGTTGCCAAAGCCCATCTGCGCCGGGTCGTGGTAATCGGCAAACGAGAAGGTGTGAAAGCTCTTGAGCCAGCCGTGGTCGGCAAAACCGCGTTCAGCGCTGCGTCGGACAATGATCATGGGTCGTCTCCTGAAGGTCTGGATGGTCGCATCGCAATGCGCCGGCCAGCCCCCTGACGGCCTGATGCGGGCATTCAAATAACATGAAGGCATGCCGACCCCGCCGCGCCGCAACGCGCTCACCCCTGACGCCCTGCAGCTGATGGACACCATCGCCCGCAGCGGCAGCTTTGCCGCTGCCGCGCGCGAAATGGGCCGGGTGCCATCGGCGCTGACCTACAGCGTGCGCCAGCTCGAGGACGCGCTGGACGTGTTGTTGTTCGACCGCAGCTCACGCCAGGCCCGGCTCACCGCCGCCGGACAGGAGCTGCTGGACGAGGGCCGGCGCTTGCTGGCCGAGATGGACGCGGTGGCCAACCGGGTGCGCCGCGTGGCCACCGGCTGGGAGAGTGAACTCACCGTGGCCGCCGACGGCGTGATGTCGTCGCTGACGCTGTTAGAACTGGTCGAGCGCTTCTACGCGCTGCGCCTGGACGACAGCGTCGGCGCCAGCGGCCCCAGCGGCCCCAGTACCAGGCTGCGGCTGCGCAGCGAGATCCTGGCCGGCTTGTGGGAGACACTGCTAAGCGGCCAGGCCGACCTGGCGATCGGCGTGATGATGAGCACACCGCCGCAGCAAGGCATCGAGCTGCAGTTGCTGGGCGAGATGGATTTCGTATTCGCTGTTGCG
>JBBQJN010000257.1:0-5396 GCA_038325945.1 Burkholderiales bacterium
GGAGGTGGGCGCCTTCCACCCGGCCTGGGGCGACATCCACCTCGGCCCGGCCAATGCACTGGCGGCGCACAAGTTGCTGGGCGGCGGCGCCTTTCTGCCGGTGCACTGGGGCACCTTCAGCCTGGCGATGCACGCCTGGGATGAACCAGTGGAGACCCTGCTGCAACTGGCGCCAAAGTTCGATGCCCGGCTGTTGTTGCCCAGGCTGGGCGAGCCGGTGGAACCTGCCCGCGACACTCGCGTGACGCCCTGGTGGCGGGGTGTTGACAGCGGAAAGCCCGCAAAAACGCCGCCTGAGGTGCCGGTCACGCCGTTGCCGAAAGCTATGCCCTGGCCGCTGGATTGAGCCGAGCCGGGCTGGGCCGGCGCGCTCAGCGCCAACTCAGCGCCCGGTGAACTGGGGCGGCCGCTTCTCGGCAAAGGCCGTCTTGCCCTCGGCCAGCTCGGCGCTGTGGGCGCAGCGGGCCGCGCGTTCGCGCAGTGACGACAGGTGGAATTCACCGCGCGCCAACTCGTTCAGTGAGGTCTTCATGCCGCGCAGCGCCAGCGGCGCGCCGGCGGCCAGCGCATCGGCGATGTGCTGCACCTCGGCGTCCAGCCGATCGGGCGCGACCAGCCGGTCAAGGCAGCCCATTGCCAGCAGCTCTTGCGCCGGCACCTCCTCGGCCAACAGGAACAGCCGCTTGGCAGTGGCCAGGCCCAGCCGAGTCACATAGCGCCGAAGGCCGCTGGGGTAGCAGTGCAGGCCCAGCCGGGCGGCGGGCATGCGCAGCGCCATGCCGTGCACACCGACGCGGAAATCGCAGGCCAGCGCCAGATCGGTGGCGCCGCCTTAGACGCTGCCGTTGAACCGGCAGACGGTGGGCACGGCCAGTGATTCCAGCGCGTCCACCGTCTGCTCGAACAAGTGCGGGCCGGGCAGCGGTGTGTCGAGCTCGCCGTCGCTGTTGCCGCTGCGGTCACTGTCGAGATCGCCGATGTGAAAGCCCGAGCAGAAGCTGCGCCCGGTGGCGGTGAGCACCAGCAGCTTGACGGATGGGTCGGCGGCCAGCGCATCGAACTGCTTTTGCAGCGTCAACAAGCAGCCGCCGCCATCAGCCGCCGCCATCAGCCGCCGCCATCAGCCGGCGTGCAGCGCAACAATCTGCGCGCGCCGCGCCATCGTGTCGCTGTAGCCGATAGCCATGCACTGTCGGCGATAGTCTCGCGATGTGCCGGCGTAATAGCCGGTGTCGGGGTGCAGCAGCAGATCGGCCAGCTCGGCGTCGGGCCGGGTCAGTTCACGTTTGCGGATATCGCCGGCTCGCCAGGCCTCGGTGCCCGCCGGCGCCCTGTCCTCGTAAGCCGAGGCATCCACCGCCAAGACCTTGGTGGCCCCGAACGCGCGCGCCAGGCGCACCGGCAGCGGCATGGCCAGGTCGGCATCGGCGTAGCGCTGGCCGCGGATCCGCACCGGCACAAATTTCCCCGCAATGGCGCTGGCGGCCTGCACCGCCAGGCCGGCCTGCCCCTGGTTGAACCCGACCACCACACCATCGGCCAGGCGCTGCGCCGCACAGACGGCCGTGAGTGGCAGCTTCTGCAGCAAGGGGTTGCCGATACGGGCCCGCAATTGCGCATCGACCAGATCTGCCACGGGGGTGCCGCTGAAACGCTGGTCCTGGCCCACCGCCAGCCGTGCCAGATCCCAGGGCTGCAGATCAAGGGCCAGCGCTTCAAGCTCGGCCGCCGGCATGCCGGCTGCGACCATCACGGCCACCAAGGCACCGACCGAGGCACCCATGATCAGGTCCGGCTTGACCCCTATTTCCTCAAGCGCCTTGACCACGCCGACATGGACAAAGCCACGCGGCCCGCCCGAACTCAGCACCCAGGCCAGTGGCACCGGACGGCGCAGCGGCCCGGTGCTGGGCGCATCGGCGCCGGCGTGGTCGGCGTCGGCATGGCGTGTGCAGCCTGCCAGCCAAGCCGTACCGAGGGCGATCAGTTGGCGCCGGCTCGGCCGCAAACCAGCGCCGGTTGGCAAGGGCAAGCCCACGCAGGCCACGCCTGGCCAGAGGACGCACCCCGCCAGGCCGGGCATCAATTACCTTTTGCCGCCGCTGCCTGCTTGACCATTTGCGCCAGTTCTTCGCCGCTCTTGTAGTGCGGCACGCGCAGCACCAGCCGCTTGCTGCGCTGGAAGAAGCTGTTGCTGCCTTTAACCTCGTCTGCCCAATACTTGTCGGCCAGCGCGATGTTGCCGGGCACGTCAAGCAGGAAGGCCGCCTTCGAGCCGGCGCCGCCGAAGATGAACAAGCGGCCGTCGCGGATCAGCCAGGTATCGGCGTCGCCCCCCCAAGGAATGGCATAGACGATGCCGTCGGCGCAGAAGCCGCCGTATTGCGGCAGGTATTTCATCGGCGCGGCATCGAACAAGGCCTTGTGCTCGGCGCTGGCAAACCGAAAGGTCACGCCCTCGTACACGCTTTGATGAGCGCTCGACCCGAGCGCGTGCCGGCCGTCGGTGAAGTAGGACACCACGTCGTGGCCGAACAGCATCAGGCGGGCGTCGTCGGCGGCCACCGCATTGACCGGCTTCAAGGCTGAAGACGGGTTTTGCGCCTGCATCGCAGTGCAGCCGCCAAGGGCCAGCAAGGCCAGCAGCGCCAGCGCGCGGCCGGCGCGAGCCAGTGGATGGGTGGATCGGGTCATCAGGACACTCCTGTTGCAGGAACAATGTGCAGCTCGGACTTGCTCAGGCCGACTGCCTCGGGCCGCTGGCAATCGGCATAAGGTGCCGTCCAGCCCAGCAAGCTACTGGCACGAATCGTACGCTCGCGCAGATCGTGCTCGTCGCGGCCGCCAAGATGGACGATGCCCAGTCGGTAGCTGCCCAGCCATTTGAAGTCTCGCGCCAGCGAGTGGCCGGATTTCGGGTAGGTGAACAACAAGGCGTCGGGGAACTCGGCGGCCAAATGCGCACTTTGGCGCGCGTCGGGCATGGGCGCCGGCGCCGTCGGCGAAAACACCCGGTAGACCTGGCTGGCGGCCATGCCCGCGGTGGGTGCCCGGCGGGGTAGTTCGGCCGGATCGCGGCCCAACGCCAGCGCAACCGACATCGCATACGCGTCGACGCCGAGCACCCGCTGGTAGAGATCGGCAAACTGCGACGCCAGCCTGGGATTGAACTCGATCACGGTCAGGCGGTCGGTCGCCGGGTCGTAGAAAAACTCCATGTTGAAGAAGCCGTGCCGGTAATCGATGGCTTCGAGAAAGCGGCGTGCAATGTCCAGCGCGCGCTGCTGAACCGCTGCCGCCAGCTTGCCGGGGAATTCCCATCGCATGAAGGCCTGCGTTTGCGGGTACATGATGGCGTCGACGACGCCCAGTGCCTGGGTGCGCCCCTTGAAAACCCAGCCGTCGAGGTTGAACTGCGCGGTCTGCTGCGGGATCGGCGCCTCAAGCATCATGCGGTGCGCGCTGCCGGCTTGCGGCAAACGAGCCCTTGCCACACGTTCGAATGGCTCGACCAGTCGGCGGATCACCCACAGCTCGCGTTTGCCGAAGCGGGTATGCGCGTGCAACTCGCCGCGATCGCGTACCGAACGTGCCAACACCGAGAACGCCGCCTTCACCGGTTTGACGAACTGCGGATAGACCAGCCCATCCGGCACCGGTCCGCCGTATTCGGCGTCGAGCTCGGAAAATGCCAGGTTGGCTTCGGGCGCAACCTGTTGCAGCACCCGCCGCGCGTGCAGCTTGTGCTGCGCCGCCAGCACCGACTCAGGGCTCGCACCCGGCAACCCGAGGCGCTCGGCGACCAGCGCAGCGGCCAACGCGCCGAACTGCTCGTTGTGTGAAACAACGCCCTGCCAGCCGCGGCGCCTGCCCTTGGACGCCTGACGATCGGCAAAGCGGTCGAGGTCGAAGCCAACCAGCCACGCATTGCTCGGAAACGAAAAAAGATCGAAGCCCGCGCGGTCGAACTGCACCTGGTGATGCAGCGCAGCAAAGCCGTCGGCGTCCCAGTCGTAGCCGAACAGCAGCCCCAGCCGTGCTGTCGGAACCCCGATCACCGGACGATCCTACGCGCCGCGCGCTGCGGGCTGAACGCTTGGGCGCGGCGCGCTGCGCTCACGTCCACCACCCGCTTCCACACCGCGCGGGTCAGCCACGGCAGCAGCGCAACGCCGGCCAGCGCAGCCATCAAGCCAGGGCTGAACAGATCGTGCCACTGTTGCGCAGCGGCCAGCGTGGTGCCGGCATAGACATACACCGCACTGCCGGCAAACATGCCGAGCAGGCTGACGCTGAAAAACTGCCAGGTCGGCATCGCCGACAGACCCATCAGCGGATTGAGCAGACCAAACGGGATGATCGGTGCCACCCGCAGGCTGAACAGACAGTAGGCACCGTCGCGCGCCAGGCCGGCCTCGATGCCGGCGAGTCGGTCGCCCCAACGCCGCCGCACCGCATCTCGCCACAGATAGCGCGAGGCGAGAAAGCTCAAGGTGGCGCCAACGGTTGAGCCGACCACCACGATGGCCGTGCCGAGCGCAAAGCCATGGAACAGGCCGGCGCCAAGCGCAACCACGCTGCAACCGGGCAGCGCCAGCGCGCACAACAGCGTCATCAGCATGAACATGGCGCAGCCGAATTGCCACGGGCTGTCGGCCTGCATCGCCCTCAGATCGGATTGTCGTGCCAGCAGCCAGTCGACATCGGGCATGGCCTGCCCGGCAGAGACCAGGGCTGCGACTGCCAGAAGACCCGCAGTACCCCACATGAGCGAGCGCAGCGTTGAACGCATGGCCGGCGGCCTTGGCGGCGGGCCATGCTGCGCTGGATGTGGGGCGGCTGCGGGGTGATGGCTACCGCGATCATCATGTTGCGCATCGGCTGCAGACGGAGCTTTTGGCAGGAGCATCGTGTGGCTTAGGTCGGTTCGGAACAGGTTTGCTTACGCAGCCTCGGCCTGGATGGATTCACCGGTGGAGAAATCTTAGTTTACGGGGCCGATGCACGGGCGGGTCGGGTTGCGCCGACGAAATCCGGCGTGGCACTCGCGTTCAGCATTCGCCAGGCCCGCCGCGGGCTCGACCCCCAACCCGACAGGCTCCTAGGAGCCTGTCGGGCTTGGGGAGCGTCGGCTGCGAATCGACCGCAGCGGTCCATTTCTCACCGTCTTTTTGCCCCATAGCTGGGCTATGGGGCTGCAAATCCGGCAAGAACTGCCCTCGCCGGGGCCGATTCTCGCTTTTCGACGCCCCAAGCCCGACAGGCTCCCAGGCGACGGTCGGGCCGCCGCCCGCCGCACACAATGCACCCATGCACGCCACCCTGTCCTCACCCGATTCACGCCAAGCCTGGTGGCGTTTGCTCGCTACCCTGCTGCTGATGACCATCGGCTCCGC
>JBBQJN010000258.1:0-5389 GCA_038325945.1 Burkholderiales bacterium
CTCGGGCTGCTGCCCTTTGTGCTGGGCGCGCTGCTGGTCTGGCTGGGGCTGGACCCTGAGCTGCACCTGTTTGTCACGCAGGCGCTGTCGGCTTATGCGGCGCTGATTGTGTCGTTCCTCGGCGGCATCCATTGGGGCCTGGCCATGCGCCACAGTGCGCCGCCGGCCAGCCTGCTGCTGTGGGGCGTGGTGCCCCCGCTGCTGGCCTGGATGGCGGTGCTGATGCAGCCCTCTGCCGGGCTGGTGCTGCAGGGCTTGCTGCTGGGCGTTTGTTACGCGGTGGATCGGCGGGTCTACCCGGCGCAGGGCGTGGCGCATTGGTTGACGCTGCGCTTCCGGCTCTCGGCGGTGGCCTCGCTGTGCTGCTTTCTTGCCGCAGCAGGCACCTGATGGCCCAGGCGCAGCCCGCGCTGATCCGCTACCAGGTCGAGATCGACGACCTGCACAGCCACCATTTCCGCGTCAGCCTCAGCGTGGCGCGGCCGGCCGCCGAGCAGGTGGTTTCGTTGCCGGTGTGGATCAACGGCAGCTACATGGTGCGCGAGTTTGGTCGTCACTTGTCCGGCCTGTCGGCGCGCCAGGGCCGGCGCGGTCTGGTGCTGCAGCAGCTCGACAAGACCAGCTGGCTGGCGCGCTGCAGCGGCGATGCCGCACTGGTGCTGAGCTACCGGGTCTATGCCTTTGACGCCTCGGTGCGTGCCGCCTTTCTAGACGCCGGCCGCGGCTTCTTCAATGGCAGCAGCCTGTGCCTGCGCGTGCAGGGCCGCGAGGCCGAGCGCCATCGGCTGCAACTGGGTGCGCTGCCGCGCGGCTGGCAGCTGGCCACGGCGATGAGCGCATCGCCCGACGGTGCGCCGCGAGCCTTTGAGGCCGCCAACTACGACGAGCTGGTCGACCACCCGGTGACGCTGGGCCGCTTCTGGCGCGGCAGCTTTGAAGCCGGCGGCGTGCCGCATGAGATCGTCGTCAGCGGCGCCTTGCCGGGCTTTGACGGTGAGCGCCTGCTGGCCGACAGCCAGCGCATCTGCGCCCAGCAGATCGATTTTTGGCATGGCGACGACGCCTCGCCGCCGCCGTTTGATCGTTACCAGTTCCACTTGCAAGCGGCCGAAGATGGTTTTGGCGGCCTCGAGCACCGCGCCAGCACGGCCCTGACCGCCGCCCGACGCGACCTGCCGCGCCAACATGCCGACGGCCTGAGCGACGGTTATGTAACGCTGCTGAGCCTGATCAGCCACGAGTACTTTCACAGCTGGAACGTCAAGCGCATGAAGCCGGCCGAGTTGGTGGCGCCGGCGCATGACCGCGAGAATTACACCCGGCTGCTTTGGTTCTTTGAAGGCATCACCTCCTACTACGACGAGCTGATGCTGCGCCGCGCCGGCCTGATCGACGCGCCGCGTTACCTCAAGCTGCTGGCCAAGACGCTGAATGCGGTGGCGCAGACGCCGGGCCGCCAGGTACAGAGCGTGGCCGACGCCAGCTTTGACGCCTGGGTCAAGTACTACCGCGGCGACGAGAACACCGCCAATGCCACGGTCAGCTATTACCTCAAGGGCGCGCTGCTGGCGCTGTGCCTGGATTTGCGGCTGCGCCAGCTTGGCGCCTCGCTCGACGAGCTGATGCGCCGTATGTGGCGGCGCAGCGGGGCGGGCAGATCGGCGCAGGCCGAGGCCGGCGCGATCAGCGAAGGCGACATCCTGGCCGAGTTGTCGGCGCTGGGTGGCCGCACGCTGACCGCCGAGCTGCGCACTTGGGTGCACGGCACGGGTGAATTGCCGGTGGCCGAGTTGCTGCCGGCTTTTGCGGTGCTGGCCAGCGCCGAGCATGCGCCCTGGGCGACGGCGCTGGGACTGAAGTTGTCGGAGGGGCCTCTGACGGGTGTGCGCGTGACCACGGTGCTGGCCGGCGGCGCCGCTGCTGCGGCCGGTCTGTCGGCGGGCGATGAACTGCTGGCGATCAATGATTGGCGCATCCGCCGGCTGGATGACGCACTGGCCTGGCTGGCCCGCGAACAGCCGTTTGAGCTGCTGCTGGTGCGCGACCAGCGGGTGATGCGGCTCAAGCTGACGCCACAACCGCTGTCGCCGCTGGCCAGCCAGTGGTCACTGCACTGCCAGGACACGCCCAAACCCAAACCGGCCGCGCACCGGCGTCGGCTGGGCTGGCTTGATGCCTGAGCTGGCCGAGCCGGCGGCTCTCGCCGGCCCAACTGCGCAGGGGGCGGCTTTGGGGGCGGCGTGGGGGGCGACACGTTGGTGGCAACGGCGGCCCGGTTTCTGGGCAGTGATCGCCTTGGTGCTGCTGGCGCATCTGTTGCTGAGCAACCGCCTGCTCGAGGACCGCGTCGGCTGGGGCGCTGGCGACAAGGCGGTGTCGCGCATCGAGGTGGCGTTTGTGCGCGAGCTGGTGGCGGCCGAGCCGCCACCGCTGGCGCCGCTCATGGCGAGCGCTGAACGCGGCCTGGCCTCGGTGGCCCAGCAGGCGCAGGCTGCGGCGTCGGCAGCCGCAGCGGCTTCGTCAGCGGCTGAGCCGGAGACACCGCCGCCGCCGCCGCCCCCGCCGTCGCCGCTTTTAGCCGCCGCGCCGCCGCCGCCGATCCCGCCGCTGGCCTTGCCGCCGCAGGCGCCGCTGCTGCCGGTCGAGGTGGCCGCCCCCAGCGCCTCGGCGCTCGCTGAGCTGATGCCGCCCTTGCCGACGCTGCCAGCCCCACCGCTGGCCGCGGCCGCGACATCGCCGCCGGTGGCCAAGGCGGCGCTGCCGGCTACCGCAGCCTCGGCCGTGCCGTTTGAATGGCCGCCGTCAACCCGGCTGAGCTACCGGCTGCGCGGCGATTACCGCGGACCGGTGGAGGGCAGCGCCTCGGTGGAGTGGCTGCGCGAGGGCAGCCGCTACCAGGTGCACCTGGAGACCTCGATCGGCCCGGTGCTGTCGCGCCACATCACCAGCGAGGGCGAACTCACCGCCAACGGCCTGGCGCCGCGCCGCTTCACCGGCGAGCAGAAGGTGTTGTTCCGCTCACCCAGGCGCTGGCAATTGCGTTTTGGTGCCGACAAGCTGGTGCTGGCCGATGGCAAGGAGGTGCCGATGATGGCCGGCGCACAGGACGAAGCCAGCCAGTTTGTGCAGCTGACCTGGCTGTTTACCACCCAGCCCGAGCGGCTGAAGGTGGGGCGATCGGTGGAGATGCCGCTGGCCATCAGCCGCAAACTTGAGCGCTGGACCTATGACGTGGTCGCCGAGGAGACGCTGCCCTTCAGCTTCGGCCCGGTGACTGCCTTCCACCTCAAGCCGCGCAGCGCCGCGTCGGGCGGAGATCTGACGCCTGAGATCTGGATCGCGCCCAGCCTGCAGTACCTGCCGGTGCGCATCCTGATCCGCGACGACAAGGGCAACTGGATCGATCTGTCGCTGGAGTCACCGCCGCTGCAGGCCGCGCCGGGCAAGTAGGTTTACAGATCGGCCGACAGATCGGCCGACAGCTTGGCCGACGAACAGGCCAGGTTCGTGCTGCGTAAGATGTTGCATCGCCCTTTCCGCCCACCCGAATCAAGAGACACATCATGACCCTGAGCTACGAAAACATCCTGGTCGAGACCCGCGGCGACGGCCCGCTGCGCGCCGGCCTGATCACGCTGCACCGGCCCAAGGCGCTGAACGCGCTGAACGACGGCCTGATGGACGAACTGGGCATCGCGCTCAAGGCCTTTGATGCCGACGCCGGCATCGGCGCCATCATCATCACCGGCAGCGACAAAGCCTTTGCCGCCGGCGCCGACATCGGCGTGCTGGCGCAGCATGATTTTGTCTCGGCCTATACCAGTGACCTGATCACCCGCAACTGGGAAACCATCCGCAGCATCCGCAAGCCGGTGATCGCCGCGGTGGCCGGCTTTGCGCTGGGCGGCGGCTGCGAGCTGGCGATGATGTGCGACATCGTGATCGCCGCCGACAACGCCAAGTTCGGCCAGCCCGAGATCAAGCTCGGCATCATCCCCGGCGCCGGCGGCACCCAGCGCCTGCCACGCGCGGTGGGCAAGGCCAAGGCCATGGATCTGATATTGACGGCACGTTTGATGGACGCGGTGGAAGCCGAGCGCGCCGGACTGGTGTCGCGCGTGGTGCCGGCCGACACATTGTTGGACGAAGCGCTGGGCGCGGCCGCAGCCATCTGCGGCATGGGCGTGACGAGCATCCTGGCCGCCAAGGAATGCATCAACCGCGCCTTTGAGGGCAACTTGAACGACGGCATCCTGGTCGAGCGCCGGCTGTTCCACGCGTTGTTCGGCACGGCAGACCAGAAAGAAGGCATGGACGCCTTTCTGGCCAAGCGCAAGGCGGCGTTTTTGCGGAGGTGAGGCGGCCGTTGCCGGCGCGCTCAGGCGGTGTTCAGGGCGTCACCCACTGCCCCCGGCCTTCGGCGTCGAACAGCGCACGGCGCTGGCCGTCGGGGTGCAGTTCCAGCCAGTCTATGGCGGTGACGGTGGCCAGCACGACCGAGAAAAAATCACGGGTACCGCGCTCGGGCTGCGGTTGGTTCAGCGGCGTGCCGGGCGGTAGGGGAGACAGGTAATCCTGCGCGGCGGGTTTCATTTTCAACCGCGCCCAGCGCGACGATACCGACAGGCCGCTGGTTTCCACAGCCAACTGCACTCGCAGCCGCAATTGCCAGCTGAGGTGCGGGCACCACACCAGCAACGTGGCCGCAGGCTGCGCGGTGATCTGGGCCACCTTGGGCGAGCGCGCGTCGGTAAAGAACATCAGCGTGCGCTCTGCCGGATTGGTCTCGCGCAGCACCACGTTGCGCAGGTCGGCCATCGGCGCGGCGCCGGCCGGCTGGGCGGCGTCGGCCAGGGCAACGGTGGCCAGTGCCATCATCCGCCAGGCGTGGCCCTTGCCCTGGGCGGCCTGGGCCAGTTCATGCCAGCAGGCACGGTGGATGTCGGGCAATGCATCGATGCGTCGGGTCATGCTGCGTTTGTACCCTGAGCGGGGTCATCGGCGCTACGCCGTTTGTCATCCCTTGTCTGCGGGATACCGGAAAGCCTGAAATGCTTAAGAATGCGCAGCGGTAGGCCCACAATTGATCGGCCGCCACCAATGAGGGAGTGGTGTCCATGTCAAAGTTTTTGGCCACATCGTGGCGCGGTCTGGCCTTGTCGGCCGTTGTGGGGCTGAGCACGCTGGCAGTGGCGCCGGCGCAGGGCCGGGTGATCACCGCGTCTGACGCCGGCAACGGGGGCGCTACAGGGGCAGCGGCGCAAGACCGGCTGTTCAACTGCAGCTACAACAATTTTGGGTTCGTTTCGACCGATCCCTTCAGTTGCGTGGGTGCCTTGGGCTATAGCTACAACTCGGCCACCAACTTTGGCGTGGTGCAAGGGCTTGT
>JBBQJN010000259.1:0-5320 GCA_038325945.1 Burkholderiales bacterium
TGCGCCTGCAGCACGAACTTGCGCTTTTCAAACAAGCGCGCCTGCAGGTCTTCCAGCGCGGCCAGCACGGTGATGATGGCTTGGCCGATCTGCCGGCAGATGGCCAGCTTGCCGCGCTCGCGACCCAAGGCCTCGGCCGGCAGATCCCAGAGGTTGAGGAATTCGCCGCGCAGATAGTGATCCAGCTCGTCGCGGAGGAACCGGCCCAGTTGGGGGTGCACGAAGAAGTCGCTGCTGCGGCCTTTGCAGTAGCGCGTGATGTGCTTGGACAGCAGGCCGGCGTCAATGCCGGCGGGGGTTGGGTTGGCGGCCAGCCAGGCACTGCAGATCCGGTCTTGCACGCTGGCGCCGGTGGCGCTGCTGCCGGCGCTGTTGTCGTCGTCGCCTGGGTTGTTGTCGTCGGCGTCTTCGTCTGCAGCGTCGGTGGCGTCTGCTGCTGCGGCGACCGCCGCTGCGGCGCCGCGGCGGGCCTTGACGGCGCCGAAGCGGCGGGCTTCGTCGTCGCTCAGCGGGCGGTGTTCAAAGGCCAGGCGCCACTCGCCGGGGTGGGCAGGGGCGGGCGGGTTCAGGGCAGCGGGCACAAAAAAGCGTTGGGCGCCACGGGCGTTGTCGCGCTGTACGTCGGCGGCCTGCACCACCAGACGCAGGCGCTGGCCGTCGCCTTGCAGATAGGCGTAGGCGGCCAGGCGTTCACCGCTTTTGACGTAGTGGCTGCCCTTGGTGGCCCAATGAAAGTGGGTGTCGCTACCGTCATAGGGCACGCTGTAGGCGGCAGCAAAGCGGCCGCGCCGGGGGCGGGGCAGGAAGTCGCCTTCGTCGTAGTAGCGCGACAAAAACGTGTACAGGGCATTGAAGATGCGTGCCGCTTCGTCATCGGATGCCGTGCCGGGCAGGCCAGCCAGGGCCTGGCTGATGCGATCAGGCAGCGCCTGGGTGAGGAAGGCTTCGATCTCGGCGCGGCGGTGGTTGAGCACGCGGTACAGGCCGAAGTCGAGGTCGGCGGCGTCGATCTGCAGGATGTCTTGCCGCAGCAGTTGGATGAAGCGGTCGCGGGCGGTGGTGGTGGTGGTGATGGCGGTGATGGTGGTCATGGTGGCGGGCGTCACTCCAGCGTGTTCAGATGCCGGTGCGCGGCTTCGGCCAGGCGCTGATCCAGCGTGACCAGTGGGGATTGCAATTCGGTCGCCAGCCACAGGTAGGCGGCGTCGTAGGTCGACAGCTGGTAGCGCAAGGCCAGCGCCAGGATGGCGGGCAGCGGGGCGGTGTGCCAGTTGAAGCGCTGATTGGCAAATTGGGTCAGCGCCGCTTCGACGTCGTGCGGCGCGGCGCCGCCGCGCAGCTTTTTGCGCGCCACGCTGGCCATTTCATAGGGCAACAGTGAAGACGCATGCAGTGATTTGCCGGACAGGGCCGCCGAGGCGGCGTCGGCTTCTGGCTCGGCGAACAGCAGTGCCGCCATGGCGCTGCAATCCACCACCACCGGGGGCGACGCCCATGTCGCTGCGGGTTCGGCGACGTACAAGCTGCGCGTGCTCGTCATCGACTGTCGCGGTCGGCGCGGATGATGTCCACGGCGCGCGGCAGCTTGTCGTCAAAGACCAGCGGCCGCAACTTACGTTCGGCCACCAAGTCTTCGATGGTCTTGGAACCGGTGACCACGCCTCGGAGGAGGTTGACTGCAGATGCCGCCAACGGGCGTGCAGGCGCAACAACGGATTCCTGCGCCGCCTGCTCCACGATGGCCAACAGCTCACCTTGCAGTGACCGGTGGTTGCGCTCGGCCCGGGCGCGCAGCCTTTGAGCCACCGCCTCGGGCACGTTCTTGATCGACAGATTGAGCGTCATAACAGCTCCAAAATGGATGCAAGGTTCCATTCTGGAGCCATTTGCCATCGGATGGCAAGCCACCCGCCGGCTGAGCCGGCGATCAGTACCTGTAGGTATCGGGCTTGAACGGCCCAGTCTTGGGCACGCCGATGTAGGCGGCCTGCTCGTCGCTCAGCTCCGACAACTGGGCATTGAGCGTCACCAGTTGCAAGCGCGCCACCTTCTCATCGAGGTGCTTGGGCAGCACATAGACCTTGCCCACGTCGTAGGCGTCCTGGTGCGCAAACAGCTCGATCTGGGCGATCGTCTGGTTGGCGAAGGAACTGCTCATGACATAGCTGGGGTGGCCGGTGCCGCAGCCCAGGTTCACCAGCCGGCCCTTGGCCAGCATGATGATGCGCTTGGCCGGCTTGCCGTCTGCGGCCGGGAAGATCACATGGTCGACCTGCGGCTTGATCTCTTCCCACTCCAGGTCTTCGATCGAGACGATGTCGATCTCGTTGTCGAAGTGGCCGATGTTGCAGACGATGGCGTTGTGCTTCATCGCGGCCATGTGGGCGCGGGTGATGACGCTCTTGTTGCCGGTGGCGGTGACGAAGATGTCGGCCTTGTCGGCGGCGTATTCCATCGTCACCACGCGGTAGCCTTCCATCGCCGCCTGCAGCGCGTTGATGGGATCGATCTCGGTCACCCAGACCTGGGCGCTGAGCGCGCGCAGTGCCTGCGCGCTGCCCTTGCCGACATCGCCATAGCCGGCCACCACGGCGATCTTGCCGGCCACCATCACGTCGGTGGCGCGCTTGATCGCATCCACCAGGCTCTCGCGGCAGCCATAGAGGTTGTCGAACTTGCTCTTGGTCACCGAGTCGTTGACATTGATGGCGCGGAACAGCAGCGCGCCCTTGGCCGACATCTCGTTGAGGCGATGCACGCCGGTGGTGGTCTCTTCGGTCACGCCGATGATTTCGGCGGCCTTGCGGCTGTACCAGCTGGCGTCGACCGCCAGCTTGGCCTTGATCGCGGCAAACAGCTCGCGCTCTTCCTCGCTGCTGGGCTTGGCGATCAGCGAGGCGTCTTTCTCGGCGCGCTTGCCCAGGTGCATCAGCAGCGTGGCGTCGCCGCCGTCGTCGAGGATCATGTTCGGGCCTTCACCGGCCGAGCCCTTGGCGCCTGGCAGGGCGCCCTGCACGCCTTCGCCGAACTCGAAGATGCGGTGGGTGTAATCCCAGTAGTCCTTGAGCGTCTCGCCCTTGTAGGCAAACACCGGCGTGCCACGTTCAACCAGCGCTGCGGCGGCATGGTCTTGCGTCGAATAGATGTTGCACGAGGCCCAGCGCACTTCGGCGCCCAGCGCCTGCAGGGTCTCGACCAGCACGGCGGTCTGGATCGTCATGTGCAGGCTGCCGGCGATGCGTGCGCCTTTGAGCGGCTTGCTGTGGGCGTACTCGCTGCGGATGGCCATCAGCGCCGGCATCTCGACTTCGGCGATGTTGAGTTCCTTGCGGCCCCAAGCGGCGAGCTTGAGGTCGGCAATGATGTACGGGACTTGCGGGTTCGGCTTGAGAACGGCGTTCATGGCTATCTGGCTCCAAATGAAGAGAGGCCCACGCAGCACATGACACAGGGGAAGGAACTACTCACCCGCGCCATGACACTGGGGGTGAGCGACGTTGCACTGGGGAGTGGTTTCGAGCCTGGGGCCGGGTGCCGGCCTTGCAACGCTCCTCGAAACAGGCCTGCATTCTAAGCACAGCCGGCCGGCCCTGTCTTGCCAGGGCTGTGCAATGCGGCACGGCAAAGGGGCCTTGTGCTGCGTTGGTTCAGGTGCCGCCGCCGGCCAGTTGGTCGTCGCCGCGGCTCGGTACCAAAGAAGGCCGGCCGACGATCAGCGGGTCAACCGAGCCGATCGCAAGCAGGTCCTTGGGCTGGTAAGGCAGCCGGTGCAGCAGGTAGCGCAGTGTGTTGAGCCGCGCCCGCTTCTTGCAATCGCTCTTGATCACTGTCCAGGGCGCGTCCGAGGTGTCGCAATGCATGAACATCGCCTCCTTGGCCTGGGTGTAATCGGCCCACTTGTCCAGGCTGGCCAGGTCGATCGGGCTGAGCTTCCACTGCTTGAGCGGGTGCAGCTTGCGCTCCTTGAAGCGGCGACGCTGCTCGTCGCGCGACACCGAGAACCAAAACTTGAACAGGTGCACGCCGCTGCGCGCCAGGTGGCGTTCGAACTCGGGTGTCTGGCGCATGAACTCGTCGTACTCGGCGTCGGTGCAGAAGCCCATCACCCGTTCGACGCCGGCGCGGTTGTACCAGCTGCGGTCGAACAGCACGATCTCGCCGCGCGTGGGCAGGTGCTCGATGTAGCGCTGAAAGTACCACTGGCCGCGCTCGACCTCGCTGGGCTTTTCCAGCGCCACCACGCGTGCACCGCGTGGATTCAGATGCTCCATCAAACGCTTGATGGTGCCACCCTTGCCGGCCGCATCGCGGCCCTCGAACAGCACCACGACGCGTGCGCCGGTGTCCTTCACCCAGGCCTGGAGCTTCAGCAGTTCAACCTGCAGCCGGTACTTCTGCTGCTCGTAGCTGCGCCGCGACAGCAGGTTCTGGTAGGGGTAGCGGCCCTCGCGCCAGCCGGGGGCCAGTTCGATGTCGGCGGCCTTGTCGGACAGGCCATGGCCGCCGGGCGGGAACAGCGTGCGCCGTAGCGCCTTCAGGTCATCGGGCGACGAGCCGGTCATCAGCGCCTGCAGTTCATCGAGCAGCGACTGGCCGTCGCCACCCCCTGCGTGCCGTGCCAGCACGTCCGACAAGGCCATTGCCCGCTCGGTGCGGGCGCCGCTGGTACTGCGTGAGATCGTGTTGGCGGCGATGTCGCGGGTCGTCAGAGCGGGTGCCGTGTCTCCGGCCGACACCGGACGACGCGCGCCACGCGCGCCTTTCGTGGTTGGCCGCCTGGCCGGCTGGGAGGCTGTTTCGGGCGGCGCAGCTGCGCGGCTGCGGGTGGGTTTCGGCGCTGCCTGCTGGGCTGCGGATTTGGCCGCCGAGGCCCGCGCCTTGGCTGGAACCGGCGTGCTGCCGCTGGTTTTCGGGGTTGCCTTGGCCATCTGCTGCTCCGCTGAGATCTTGAAAACGTTCATCATCCCGCCAGGCGGACAGGCTGCGCCTTGATCGGAGTCAAGCCGTCGTGGCTATGGGTGGTACGCGACAGGTTGCAGGCGACAGGCGACAGCGTCGCCCAGCCTGGCGGCGCATCGCCCAGCCCGTCAAGACATCAGCCGGCGCGCCACTTCGGCGGCGATGGCCTCGACTCCGCGCACCAGCGCGTCGCGGGCGGCATCTACCTGACTGAGCAGGTCTTCGTGGTTGGCAAAGCGCTCGGGCATGTCGACCACCTCCAGATGCTCGGCGCGCGGGTCGATGCCACGGAAGCCGGCGCTGAACACGGCCTCCAGCCAGGGCGCGCCGCCGCGCATGGGCAGGGCCTTGACGCCGATCA
>JBBQJN010000260.1:0-5315 GCA_038325945.1 Burkholderiales bacterium
TCTCGGTCATGCCCGGGGCCACGGCGTTGACGCGCACGCCCTGTGCCGCGTAGGTGGCCGCGGCGCTGCGCACCAGGGCTTCGACGCCGCCCTTGGCCGCGGCGATGGCTTCGTGGTTCGCCACCCCGATGCGCGCCACCACCGAACTCGCGAAGACGGCAGCGCCAGGCCCGCCCTGCAGCGCCACGATCCAGGCCTGCAGCATGAACACCGCACTGTCGAGGTTGACGCGCATCACCTCGCGGTAGGCATCCAGCCGGGTGCGGTGCAGCGGCGCGATCAGCGTGCTGCCCACGCAGTGCGCCAGCAGCGTCGGCGCTTCGCCCAGCGCTTCCTGGCAGGCGGCGATGGCCAGCGCGGCGCCCTCGGGCGTGGTGGTGTCGGCAGCGATGCGCACGTCTGCCGCTACGTCGGTCAGGCGGGCGGCATCGCGCCCCACCGCAGCGACGCGGCAGCCCTGGGCATGCAACTGGTGCGCCAGGGCGCGGCCGATGCCGCCACTGGCACCGGTGATGAGGACGATCGCGGTCATGGTGTGTGTTCCGAAGGTGAGGGGGTTGAGATCAACGCGGTGCGTTGTCGCGAGGGTTCGGTCGCTCCGGACCAAGCCGCTCCACGCCGGGCCGTTCCAGACGGAACGCCCAGCGCTGCAAGGTTGGCCGCCCGCGCAGAAAAAGTCGGTAGGTGCGCTCCAACACCCAAGCCGCGCCCGGCAGGCGGCCGACCAGAGCCAGCCAGCGCCAGCCGGGCAGTGCGGCCCATAGCGCCAGGAAGGCCTGCGCGCCGCTGAGCATTTCACCGTCGCGGCCGCGCACATGAAAGCGCGCCAGCAATTGCTCGCGTGTGGTGCCAGGCGGCAGCGGCAAAGAGGTGTCGCTGACATCGGCAAAACACACCGGCGAATCCGACCGCAGCGGTTGCAGGCCACGGTAGACGCCGATCTCACGGCGGCACAGGGGGCAAGCGCCGTCGTACAGCACGGTCAGCGGCGGGGTCTCCTTGACCGGATCGTTCGCAAGCTGGGTCTGCGTCGGCATGGGCTTCAAGCGTTCATTCATGGGCTACACCAGCCAATTCGGCCATCCATACCGCGTCGGCGCCTGCATCGAAGCGGTCGAAGGCAGCCGCATCAAGGTCAAGCTGGTCGCCCAGCACGACGATCAGGGAGCGCAGTTCAGCCATGCGCGGAGCCCTTGCGTCGGCAGGCTTCAGAACAATATTTCACGTCGGCCCAATTCTTCGCCCAGCGCCGCCGCCAGCTCATCGCCAGCCCGCAAGCCACGCAGGGTTTGCTTGGCAACTCGGCCTTGTTGCCGCGAAAGCCTGCGTCGTGTGGCATCAACGTGAAGCCTTGTGGTCGACGAACAGGTTCACGCCTTCTTTGCCCAGGCGTTGCACCAGCCCGGGCCGGCCACCTGCTTGCCGGCAAACAGCGGGCAGCCGCCGGCGGCGTCAGTGGCCTTGCCCAGGTACAGCGCGCAGTTGGCGCAATGCTGGCCGGCGGCGTACTTGGGAAACTTCTTGACATCTGCCTTGGTCGCGTCGGCCACGTAGCCCAGCGCCATGGCCTGGGGGTCTTTTTCGCTCAGCAATGGGGCTTGAGCGCGGGCGCCCAGGCTCAGGGCGGCGCCGCCGGCGGCTGCGGTCATCAGGAAAATGCGTCGTGAGCTGGTCATGGGGGGGTGCCTTCTTGCGGGCAGGCCTGAGGGGGTGATCAACCGCGCGCCGGGGGCCTGCGGTCCCGGTGTGCGGCGTGCACGATTTGAGAGCCGACAGCTTGCATCTGGCTGAACGACATGATGCCAAGGGCTTGTAAAGGCAGGCGCCGTGCCCGCGTAGGCTCAAAGAAACAACCCCATCATGACGCAAGGTGCGGCGGGGTTGGCTACCCGCCGAGGCTTGCCGAGGCCTTTTTTTCGCGCAAAAAGGTCAGTTTCCTGAGGGCAACCAGCAGCCGAGTAAAGCGGCACCGTTCTACCAACTCGCATGGCTTGTCGCCATCCAAAAAAAGTTGCTCATCCCCTGTGGCTATCGGGTGCGACGCCGGGCCCGCATGGCGCGGATTCCGGCCACTCATGCTCAGGCCGCCTGCTTCAGCCGCTCGATGCGGTGCTCCATCGGCGGGTGGGTAGAGAACAGGGCCATCAGCCCGCTGGGGCGGGCGCTGATGCCCATGGATTGCATGGCCTTGGGCATCTCGCCCGGATCCAAGCCGCCCAGGCGGGCCAGCGCGTCGATCATCGGCTGTTTTCGGCCCATCAGCCGGGCGGCGTCCGCGTCGGCCCGAAACTCACGCTGTCGCGAAAACCAGGCCACGATCAGCGCGGCCACCACACCCAGCAAGATGTCCATCACGATGGTGGTGACGTAGTAGCCGATGCCCGGCCCCTCGTTCTGGTTGCGCAACACGACCTTGTCGACGAAGTAGCCAATCACGCGCGACAAGAAGACCACAAAGGTGTTCATCACGCCCTGGATCAGCGCCATGGTGACCATGTCGCCATTGGCCACGTGGGCCACCTCATGGCCGATGACGGCTTCGACCTCGTCTCGCGTCATCGCCTCCAGCAGCCCCGTGGACACCGCCACCAGGGCCGAGTTCTTGAACGCGCCGGTGGCGAAAGCGTTGGGCGGCCCTTGGTAGATGCCGACCTCCGGCGTCTTCACGCCCGCCTGTTTCGCAAAGCGTTCGACGGTGCTCACCAGCCAGGCATGTGTCGGGTCGGGTGAGCCGTTGATCACCTGCAGCTTGGTGGTCCATTTGGCCATTGGCTTGCTGATCAACAGCGAGATGAAGGCGCCGCCGAAGCCCATCACCAACGCAAAGCCCAGCAAGCCGGTCAGGCTGAGGCCGTTGGCGGTGAGGAACTGGTTGAGCCCGAGCACGTTCACGGCCACGCCCAGCACAAGCATCACGCCCAGGTTGGTCAGCAAGAACAAGGCAATGCGTTTCATCAAAGAGATCTTTCATCAGCGTCTATCGCGGCCCCCGCCAAGCCACTTGGCGCTGGGGTTCAAACCCGTAACGAAGAGCCGGCCGGGCGCAGGCCCTTCACCCCGACCGAATTGGCCAGTTCAGGCCATGGCCGGCAAGGGTCTGCGGCGCTTGATCACGAGCATCAAGGCACTCAAGCCGCCTCCCAGCGCCAGCAGCAGCACACCTCCCAGGGCCCAGATCACCCAGATCGCAGGTGCCAGCCAGGCGACCAAGCTCGGCGCGTGGGTCAAGGCGTACTCGATCCATGGCGTGAAAGTGGAGACCAGGGCGCCCCACTGCTCCTGTGCGCCCGCAGGCAGCCAAACGGCCAGCCACTCGGGCGGCTTGAGCGCGCCCATCTGATTGGCCACCTCCGCCAGTCCGCCAGCCGCGCCGGCTGCCTTCGCGCCGGCAAACCCTGCTCCCCACTGCGCCACCGCGTGCAGCGCCCAGGCACCCAAGGACCAAAGGGCCAACAAACAACCCGTCACCAGCCAAGCCACTGCGTGCCACATGTTCTTTCCTTCGCTTCTGCTCAATCCGACGATCATCTGCAGATTTCGCAATCGAACAAAGCAGACCTTCCGTGGTTCATGGTTCGGTTTTTGCGAACGAGCCCCGGTCCGCCCGGCGTTGCAACTCGGGGTGAGTGCGTCGCTTCGTCAGACGAACGGCGTCTGCGCACGGCACGGACCGAGCACCGCCGCGAGCACGATCCCATCGCGCATTGCCGACAGACTGCCCAGCCGAGAGCGCTTTGCCGTGCGCGCCACGGCGGGCGCCATGGGCGCTGGGGTTCTGGTCGGCGCGCTGCGCCGTGTCGCGAACTCTGGCGCCGGTGCCGGCGCTGACGAAGCCGACAGCACGGGCACCAGCACGGCTTTCGGTGCCTGCTGCAGTTCGGGCTCGGCGTTGCCAGCCAGCGCGTCCTCCTGAAGCTTCTTGAGCCACGGCAAGATGACATTGAAGACCGCCGCCATAACGACGGCCACGATCACCAGCAGAGTTTCCAGGCTCATCACACGCCCCCGCTCTAGGCTGCGCGCCGGGGTGCCGGCGGCGCATCGTCGGTGGCCGCAATGGCGTCACGCATGGCGGTGTCGGCCTGCACGTTCTTCATGCGGTAGTAGTCCATCACGCCAAGCGTGCCCTGGCGGAAGGCCTCGGCCATCGCACGCGGTACCTCGGCTTCTGCCTCGACGACGCGGGCACGCATCTCCTGCTCCAGTGCCACAGCCATCGCACGGCGCTCTTCGGCCTTGGCCTGGGCGATCTGCTTGTCGGCATTGGCCTGGTCGATCTGCAGCTTGGCGCCGATGTTCTCGCCGACGTCGACATCGGCAATGTCGATGGACAGAATCTCGTAGGCCGTGCCCGCGTCCAGGCCCTTGGACAGGATGTGCTTGGAAATGTGGTCGGGGTTCTCGAGCACACTCTTGTGCGAAGCTGCCGAGCCGATGGTGCTCACCATGCCCTCGCCGACGCGCGCGATGATCGTCTCCTCGCCCGCGCCGCCGACCAGGCGGTCGATGTTGGTGCGCACCGTGACGCGCGAGACAATCATGAGCTGAATGCCGTCTTTTGCCACCGCGGCGATCTTGGGCGTCTCGATCACCTTGGGCAGAACCGACATCTGCACCGCTTCGAGCACATTGCGCCCGGCCAGGTCGATGGCGGCGGCGCGCTTGAACGGCAGCGGGATGTTGGCCTTGTCGGCCGAGATCATCGCGTTGACCACCCGCACGACGTTGCCGCCCGCCAGATAGTGGGCTTCCAGGTCGTTGATGGAGATGTCGATGCCCGCTTTGGCCGAGCTGATTCGTGCCGTCACGATCACGCCAGGCGGAACGCGACGCAGCCGCATCGCGATCAGTGTCATCAATCCCACGTACGCACCCGAGGCCCAGGCCGCAATCCACAGCGGAATGGGCGCCAGGTAAAGGACGATGGCAACGACCGCCAGCAACCCGACCAGCACGCTGAAGTTGCCGAACACACCCATGATTTCCGGGATACCCATGATTTTCTCCTTGATTGAAATGCTTGATTCGGTATGCGGCCGTGGCGTGAAATCCGGCAGTTGTCGACGCGGCTCGCCGCAGTGGACTCGCCCGCTACGTTGGGGTCCTTGCCAGCAGGCCCCGGTCTGGCGACCGAAGCATCTCGCGGTACAAACCCCAGTGTTCGACGACAGCGCTCAACATGATCGATTCGCCCTCGGCAACCTGCCCGTCGGCCTCGGCGATCTCGATGCACAGGCGCAGCAGCTTTCGCCGCAGCAGTGGATCCTCGATCTCGCCCATCAACTCGGCCAGCGTGCGGTCATCCACCGGGCACG
>JBBQJN010000261.1:0-5258 GCA_038325945.1 Burkholderiales bacterium
CATCCAGATCGTCGTCATCAGCAACCATGTCGAGCCGCATGACCTGGCGGCGCTGGAGGCGGTGGGCATCGCGCCCGATCGCTGCAAGTTTCTGCTGCTCAAGAGCCGCATCCACTGGCGCGCCGGCCTGCGCGCGCTGGCTCATGCGGTGGTGGAGTGTGCTGGCACCGGCGTCTGCAGCTCCGACTACGCACTGCTCGGCCTGCACCAGGTGCGGCGGCCGATCTACCCGATCGACGCGCTGTAGCGCGCCACGCCGGCCCGCTCAGCGGGCGGCTCAGGCCGCCGCTCGGCGATGGGGCAGCTGCAGCCGCGCCAGGCCCACGGCGCAACTCACGCCGTCGAATACCGGCAGGCCGCAGCGCTGCTGTAGCGCTGGTGCGTAACCACAGAGCACCGCGCCGGCCAGCACCACGGCCTGGGCGCCATCGCCGCGCAGGCGGGCACAGGCCTGGTCCAGCAGCTCGAGCAGCGGCTGCGCCACCAGCGGGCCGCCTGTATCAAAAGCAGCCGGCGCCTCGGGCGCCTGGTAGGCGACAACACGTGAGGCCAGGCCGATCTGTGCCACCCGCTGGCGGTAAAGATCCAGCAGCGAGGACCCCAGCGTCAACACGCCGATGCGCTCGACGCGCAAACAAGCCATCAGCAGCGCCGCCTCGGTCATGCCAACCACCGGCAGCGCCGGGTGGCGCTGGCGCAGCAGCGGCACAGCACCGTCCAGCGAGATCGCCAACACGATGGCATCGTGCGTGTCGGCTTGTGCGGCTGCCAGCGCCAGCGCACTGGCCTCGGCCACCGCCAGCTCATCGGCGTTGCGCACCGCGCGGGGCCCGGTGGGCGCCGTCAAGCAGGTCAGCGATTCACCGGGCAGCAGCGCCGAGCGTGCCGAGGCCGCCAACCGCTCGGTAATGTGCACCGAGCTGTTCGGGTTGATCAACAGCAAGCGCACGCGCGTCGCCTCAGAGGCTCAGCTGCTGAACACCGCTTCGAGGTCAACTTCCTGGCTCGCGGTATCGAGCTTCAGGCTGCCCTCGATGTGGGCCAGGTGTTCGAGCATCAGCTTCTCGGCAAGCGCCGCGTCGCGCTTGGCGATGGCGTCAATGATTTCGCAGTGCTCGTCGGCGCGGCAACTGGTGGCGGTGGGCGCGTCGTAGAGGAAGATGATCAAACAGGTCAGCGCCGACAGCTCGCGCATGCTGCGCGCCAGCGCCGAGTTGCCCGCCAGATCGGCCAGCAGGGTGTGGAACTCGCCGGACAGCCGCACGATGGTGCGCTTGTCATCGCGCCGGCGGGCGTCGACCTCCAGTTCCTGGTGCTGGCGCAGCCGCGCCACGCGCTCGGGCGTCAGCGTGGCGATCAAACGTCGCAGCAATGCCGGCTCGATCAGCCGACGTGCCTCGAACACATCGTGCGCCTGCTGCGGCGTGGGCTTGGCGACATAGGCGCCCCGCTGCGGATAGAGCTCGACGATCTGCTCATGCGCCATGCGCGCCAGCACTTCGCGCACCCGCGCCCGGCTGACGGCGAAGATCTCGGCCAGCCGTTCCTCGACCAGCTTGGTGCCCGGCGGCAGGCGGTGCTCGAAGATCGCCACGAGGATGCGCTCGTAGATCTCGTCGTTGGCGTTTTCACGGTCCAGGCGGGCCTGGGGCAGGGGCTTGCGCGCGCTTACGGCCATGGCAGTGGGGGGAGTGGAGGGGCTGGGGTGGCCGCGTCGGGCCACAGGTGCAGGCGCGGTGTTTGGCGCCCGCCCAGAGGCCAAGGCCGGCGATGCCAGGATTCTATCGAGCAGGTCTGCTGTCATAGGTCGGCGTTAGTCACTGGTCACTGGGCACCGCGCCTCAGGCCCAGCTGAACAAGCGACCCCAGCCCTGCACGGCGGCCGGGTCACGGCCAGCTGCTCGCAACATGCCCCAAACCGTTGTGCTCACGGTATCCAGCAACGGGATGTCGAGCGCCGTCTCGATGGCCGCGGCCAGCGGCGCCGCGTGCAGGTTGGTGCAAAAGGTGGTGATGGCCTGCGGCCGCGCCTCGGCCACCTCGTGCATCAGGGCTGACAGCCGCGCCGGCTCGACCAACGCGAAATCGTGGTTGACGCGGATGCCCAGGTGGCGCTCGGCCACCACCTCGATGCCGATGGCGCGGTAGTTGTCGATGATGCGCTGCTGCACATCGGCGGTGTCGGGCGTCACCAGCGCCAGCCGGGTGATGCCCTGCCGCGCCAGCAACTCGTTGAGCGCCAGCACCGCCGTGGTGGCGCGGATGCCGGTACGCTGCTCGATGCGCTCGACCAGGCGCCGGTCGGCATCAAAGCCCAGCCAGCCGGCAGCGGTGCCGCTCCAGCCGATCACATCGACCTTGGCGTCCGCCAGCAGTTCGGCCGCCGCCAGGATCTTGCTGTCGTCGAACTGGCCCAGGGCCTGCGCCGACAACGCGATCTCGGTCACCGTGAAGCGCGAGAAGTGCGCGCTGCAGCCCGGTACGGCAGCCGCCAGCGCGCTGGTCAGCGGCTCCAGCGCGGTATTGGACGAAGGTGTCAGCACGCCGAAGCGGGTTGTGGGGATCATGGCCATCCTGGTCAGTGAACAACGATGCGGTGCAGCCTGCCATCGTCAACGGGCCAAATCATGCCCGAAAAGTCAAAACTGTCGGCATTGGTGTAAACACTCTGTTCGACAAACTCTTATGTCAACCATGATGTCAACAATATAGTCGCAGCAACACCCAACAAGCTGGTATGCGAATTGCTCAGCAGTTCTCAGCTGGTCATTCACTGAAGCGATTGCACCAAGTCAGGTCACCTAGAGAATGTCAACACTGATGTCATCACCATGCTGGTTCAAGTCGCACCGCGATGGTGCCAAGGCGGTTCAATCGTGAGCACCGCCTTCGACCTGGTGATCCGTCGGGCGCGCGTGGCCACCGCCAGTGATTGCTTCGACGCCGACATCGGCGTGGTCGGCGGCCGCATTGCCCAACTTGGCCTCGGCCTGGCTGCCGGCACCCGCGAGATTGACGCCGCCGGCCGTGTCGTCACGCCGGGCGGCGTGGACGCCCACTGCCACCTTGATCAGCCGATGGCGCCGCCAGTCAAGATGGCCGACGACTTCGATACCGGCACCCGCAGTGCGGCCTGCGGTGGCACGACCACGGTGATCCCGTTCGCCGCGCAGGAGAAGGGCCAGTCACTGCGCGCCGCGGTCGACGATTACCACCGCCGCGCCGACGGCAAGGCGCATGTCGACTACGCCTTTCACCTGATCGTCAGCGACCCGACGCCCAAAGTGCTGACCGAGGAACTGCCGGCGCTGATCAAAGAGGGCTACACCTCGTTCAAGGTCTACATGACCTACGACGACCTCAAGCTCGACGACGGCCAGATCCTGGACGTGCTGGCGGTGGCGCGCTCGCATGGCGCGATGGCGATGATCCATGCCGAGAACGCCGACTGCATCGAGTGGCTGAGCAAGCGCCTGGAGGCCGCGGGACGCACCGCGCCGCGCTTCCATGCCCACTCGCGGCCGATGCTGGTCGAGCGCGAAGCCACCCACCGCGCCATCGCGCTGGCCGAACTGGTCGACGTGCCGATCCTGATCGTGCATGTCTCGGGCCGCGAGGCGGTCGAGCAGATCCGCTGGGCCCGGGCCCACGGCCTGTCAGTGTTTGCCGAGACCTGCCCCCAGTACCTGTTTCTCACCGCCGCCGACCTGGGCGATGACGACAGCTACCAGGGTGCCCGGTGCATCTGCAGCCCGCCGCCGCGCGACAAGGCCAACCAGCAGGTGATCTGGGACGCCCTGGTTGACGGCCTGTTCACCGTGTTCTCGTCCGACCACGCCCCCTTCAACTACGACGCGCCCGAGGGCAAGAAGCCCGGCGGCCAGGAAGTGGCCTTCCGCCACATCCCCAACGGCATCCCGGGCATCGAGACGCGGCTGGCATTGCTGTATTCCGAGGGCGTGCTGGGTGGGCGCATCACGCTGGAGAAGTTTGTCGAGCTGACCTCGACCAATCCGGCCAAGGCCTACGGCCTGCACCCGCGCAAGGGCACGATCGCCATCGGCAGCGATGCCGACCTGGTGATCTGGGACGAGCGCGAGTTCGTGCTGCACAACGACATGCTGCACCACGCGGTGGACTACACGCCTTATGCCAGGCAGACCCTGCGCGCCTGGCCGGCCATGACGCTGATCGGCGGCGAGGTGGTGTGGGACGGCCAGCACTTCCATCCCCGCCCGGGGCGCGGTCGCTTCCTGAACTGCGGCGCGCCGTCACTGCGGCCGCAGCGGCGCTGATCAAGTGATGATGGAGAACCGGTGATGCGATTGCTGCTGATCAACCCCAACATCTCGGCCTCCGTGTCCGAGCTGATCCGCGCCGAGGCCGAGCGCAGCGCAGCGCCCGGCACCACCGTGCAGGTGCTGACCGCGCCGTTTGGCGTGGCCTACATCGAGACCCGCTTCGAGGCGCTGATCGGCGCCTTTGCCACGGCGCAGTTGGCGGCCGAACACCACGAGGCCGCCGATGCGGTGGTGGTGGCGGCGTTCGGCGACCCCGGCCTGGCCGGGCTGCGCGAGGCCCTGCCGATCCCGGTTACCGGGCTGACCGAAGCCGCGCTGGCCAGTGCCTGCCTGCTCGGCCAGCGCTTCTCGATCGTCGCGATCTCGCAGCGCATCCGCGCCTGGTACCGCGAGACGGTGCAGCACATCGGCCTTGAGAGCCGACTCGCCAGCATCCGCGGCCTGGACGAGCCGCTGTCCGACATCGGCCATGTGCAAAGCAACCAGGGCGATCGCTTGGTGGCCCTGGCCGAGCGCTGCGTTGCCGAGGACGGCGCCGACGTCATCGTGCTGGCCGGCGCGCCGCTGGCCGGGCTGGCGCGCAGCCTGCGCGGCCGGCTGCCGGTGCCGGTGGTCGACGGCGTGTCGAGCGCAGTGCGCCATGCCGAATCACTGGTGGCGCTGCAGCCCGGCAGCGCCCGCCTCGGCAGCTTTGCGCCACCACCGATCAAGCCCAACCAGGGCCTGAGCCCCGCACTCGTGCGGCTGCTGGCCCGCGGCCCCGGCGCCTGACCCCTCCGCCACCTGTCCACACGAGTGGTTTGCCCAAGCCCTCCCCGTCCCAAACCCCCACCCTGAAGGAGTCTCCGATGTTCACCAAGAATCCCCTCGCCTCGCTGCTTGCCGGCCTGTGCACCGTCGCCGCGCTCGCCGCACCAATGACGACTCAGGCCCAGGACCGCATCACCTTCAAGGTGA
>JBBQJN010000262.1:0-5247 GCA_038325945.1 Burkholderiales bacterium
GTGGCCGAGGGTGCTGGGCATGTGGATCACGGAGGTAAAGGAGGAGGTGGCGGACGCAAGTCCGGCACCGGGGGACACGGAGTGGTCCGCATGGCCAGCAGCCTTGGTCACGCGCACCCAGGTTGAGGCGCGTGCAAACAACAGCAGCCGGTCATATCGTCGGCAACGAGCCGATTTCGGCCCCTGGCCAAGCGCAAGCGCACTCAGCGCAGCGCGTCCAAGGGCGTGAACGAGCCTGACAGCGTGCGCTCGATCAGCGCCCAGTCGGCGGGGATCTGGCGGTCCAGCAGCAGCTGTGCGAGGCCGTGAACCAGCGCCCAGGCGTGCAGCGCTGCGGCCTTGCGCGCGGCGTCAGGCAGTGCCGCGGGCATCAACTGTTCGATGTCGCGCCGCAGGCCCTGCATCGCCGACGACACCGTGTCGATCGAGGCGTCCAGCAGATCCTCGGTCTGCGCGCAGCTGAAGACCAGGCGGAACAGCGCCGGGTTGTCAGCGGCAAAGCGCACATAGCTCAGACCGCTGGCCAAGAAGCCGGCACGGCCGCCGCCAGCGCGCACCGAGGCCTCGCGCTGCTCTGCTGCCAGCCGATCTACACCCTCGTGCGCCAGCGCCGCCATCAGCGCTTGCTTGTCCGGAAAGTGGCGGTAGATCGCGGTGGCGCTGACGCCCACCTCGCGCGACAGCTCGCGCAGGCTCAGGTCGTCGGCGGTGCGCGACCGCAGCAGCCGCAGCCCGGCCTCAACCAGCGCGGCGCGCAGGTCGCCGTGGTGGTAGGGCTTGCGCGCTGGTTCCGCAGACCCTTCTGGTCTTGCGGTCGAGATGTTGACACTGTTATCTTTTGTCGCCATGATGTGATTGTCGTCAACATTGACGGCCCTGTCCCCCAAAACACAGCAGCGGCCCGGGCCGCGAGAGGAAGCAGCCATGCCCAGCGCAATTGAATCGATGATCCGCAAGACCCTGACCCAAGGTGTCATGAAGGTGGCCAGCTTCAACCGCGAACGTATGGCCGAGCCGGATCAGCCCAACCCCTTCCTGACGGGCCTGAACGCGCCGATGGACCGTGAACTGACGCTGGAGACGCTGGCGGTGACGGGCATCATCCCGGCCGAGCTGGATGGCCGCTACATCCGCATCGGCCCCAACCCGATCGGCCAGCCCAAGGCGGCCAGCCACCATTGGTTTCTGGGCGACGGCATGCTGCACGGCCTGCGGCTGCAGGGCGGGCAGGCGCTGTGGTACCGCAACCGCTGGGTGCGCTCGACGGCGGTGAGCCAGGCGCTGGGCGAGGTACCTGCGCCCGGCCCGCGCCACTTCAGCGACACCGTCAATACCAACGTGGTCGGCCACGGCGGCAAGACCTGGGCGCTGGTCGAGGCTGGCGGCTACCCGGTGGAACTGGGCGACGAGCTGCAGACGGTGGCGCACAACCCCTTCGGCGGCAGCCTCAAGGGGTCTTTCTCGGCGCACGGCCACCTCGATACGGCGACAGGCGACTTGCACGCCATCTGCTACGAGGGCCCCGACCAGAACACGCTGCGCCATGTGGTGGTGGGCGCCGACGGCCGCGTCAAGCGCGAAGAGCCGATCGCTGTGCGCCATGGCCCCAGCGTGCACGACTGCATGATCACCGAGCACTACGTGCTGGTACTCGACCTGCCCGTCACCTTTTCGATGCCCACGCTGCTGGCCGGCTACGGCTTCCCCTACAAGTGGAACCCGGCGCACAAGGCCCGCGTCGGCGTGCTGGCCAAGACCGCGCCGGGCAGCGAGATCGTCTGGTGCGAGGTCGACCCCTGCTATGTCTTCCATCCCTGCAACGCCTTCGAGACGCCGGACGGCAAGATCACGCTGGATGTGGTGGCGCATGACACGATGTTTGAGCACAGCGCGATCGGCCCCAACGCGGAGGCCTCGGCCTTCGAGCGCTGGACCATCGATCCGCAGGCCAGGCGCGTTGAGCGCAAGGTGATCGACGCCGATGCGCAGGAGTTCCCGCGCCCTGATGAGCGACTGATCGGCCAGCCCTACCGCTATGCCTATACCGTAGGCTTACAGCGCGAAGGCGACGGGCAGTTTGCCAACGACAGCCGGCTCTACAAGCACGACCTGGTCGACGGCGGCAAGCAGGTGCACGACTTCGGGCCTGACCACCATGCCAGCGAATTTGTCTTCGTGCCGCGCCACCAAGGTGCGGTCGAGGACGAGGGCTGGCTGATGGGCTATGTGGTCGACGCTGCGGCGAAGACCACCGATTTTGTGATCCTCGATGCCGCCCACTTCAGCGGCCCGCCGCAGGCGGTGGTGACGCTGCCGCACATCATCCCGGCGGGGTTTCATGGCAACTGGGTGGCCGCGAGCTGAGTCATGCTTGCGGCGCCGGTGGGCGTCGTGTTGCTTTCACGTGCTTGGCGCAGCACTGAATTGACGCGCCGCAGCAATCCCGGCGCAGAATGGCGCGCTGGCAGACTCCAGGCTCCGCACGGCGGGGCCATCGCATGTGAGCACGGCGCACGCCCCCAAGAAACCAGCCACCCCGGCCGCGCTCGCGGCATTGACCCTCGGCGCGCTGGGCGTCGTCTACGGCGACATCGGCACCAGCCCGCTGTATGCGCTGAAAGAGGTCTTCAGTGGTGGCCATGTGGCGCCCACGCCCGACAACATTCTGGGCGTGCTGTCGCTGATCTTCTGGACGCTGACGATCATCGTCTCGCTGAAGTACGTGGTGCTGATCCTGCGCGCCGACAACAACGGCGAGGGCGGCTTGATCGCCATGCTGGCGCTGGCCACCACCGCAGTAAAGGACAAGCCACAACTGCGCAGCGTGCTGATGACGGTGGGGCTGTTTGGCACTGCGGTGTTCTACGGCGACGGTGTCATCACGCCGGCGATCTCGGTGCTGTCGGCGGTGGAGGGGCTGGAGGTTGCCGCGCCTGCGCTGCATGCCTGGGTGATCCCGCTGACGCTGCTGGTCATCACCGCGTTGTTTGGTGTGCAGCGTTTTGGCACCGGCGGCATCGGCAAATTCTTCGGCCCGATCACGCTGGTCTGGTTCATCGTGCTGGTGGCACTGGGCCTGCCGCACATCGTGGCCAACCCGGCGGTGCTGGTGGCGCTGAACCCGATCTATGCGGCCCGTTTTGCCATTGACCAGCCGCTGGTCGCCTTCATCAGCCTGGGCGCGGTGGTGCTGTGCGTCACCGGCGGCGAAGCGCTTTATGCCGACTTGGGCCACTTTGGCAAGCGGCCGATCCGCATCGCCTGGTTCGGTTTTGTGATGCCGGCGCTGGTGGTCAACTACTTCGGCCAGGGCGCGCTGCTGCTGGCCCAGCCCGAGGCGATCGAAAACCCGTTCTACCTGATGGCGCCGGCCTGGTCGCGGCTGCCGTTGGTGTTTCTGGCCACCGCGGCCACGGTGATCGCCTCGCAGGCGTTGATCTCTGCGGCCTTTTCGGTCACCAAGCAGGCCATCCAGCTGGGCATCCTGCCGCGCATGGTGGTGCGCCATACCTCGGTGCGCGACACCGGCCAGATCTACGTGCCCTTCGTCAACTGGGGGCTGTGGGTCTTCATCGTGCTGGCAGTGGGGCTGTTCAAGAGCTCCACCAACCTGGCCTCGGCCTACGGCATCGCGGTCACGCTGGACATGACCATCACCACCGTGATGACCTTCTTTGTCTTGCGCTACGGCTGGAAGTACCCGCTGCTGCCCACCCTGCTGGCCACCGGCTTCTTCTTCATCATTGACGTCACCTTCTTCGCCAGCAATGCGCTCAAGCTGCTGGCCGGCGGTTGGTTCCCGATCGTCATCGGCATCGGCATGTTCACGCTGATGCTGACCTGGATGCAGGGCCGCAAGCTGGTGGCCGCCAAGCTGCGCGACGACGCCATCGACCTGGAGAGTTTTCTAGGTGGCCTGTTCATCAGTCCACCCACCCGGGTGCAGGGCACGGCCGTGTTCCTGTCGGCTGAATCTGGCCTGACCCCCAATGCACTGATGCACAACCTCAAGCACAACAAGGTGCTGCACGACTACAACCTGTTTGTCACCGTGCGCCACCACGAGGTGCCGTGGATTGGCTTTGGCAAACGCGTGGAGATGAAGAGCCTGGGCCATGACTGCTGGCAGGCGGTGCTGCACTTCGGCTTCAAGAACGACCCGGATGTGCCCGCAGCGTTGAAGCAGCTTGAGGGCCGTGGCATCCCGCTGCCCGAAATGGATACCAGTTACTTTCTCAGCCGCGACATCGTGATCCCCACGCTGGGCCAGGGCATGTCGATGTGGCGTGAGAAGCTGTTCTCCAGCATGCACCGCAATGCCTCGGCGGCGGCCGATTTTTTGCATCTGCCCAGCAACCGCATCGTCGAGCTGGGCGCGAAGATCGAGATTTGAGAGCGTGAGCCGCTTTCGCTCATGCTCGCTCTTTGCACCAAAGGACGCCCGCTCGTCGCTGCAAATGCTCCGATAGCTCGCGCTATGACTGCGCTTTGCGCCTAAATCTGCCGCCCTCTTGCGTGCGGCTCGGACACGCCCGAAAAGCGCACACGCACTGACGCCGGCCGCCCCCGATCCAGGGGGGGGCACCTACCTGCAGCCTTGACGCTAAGCAGGTGCGACTTCTAGAGTGCAGTATTGCCAACGTTGAAAGCGCTCGACATGAAATCATCCCTGTTAGCTTTGGCCGCCGCCCTTGCGCTGCTGGTGGGCGCTCCTGCATCGGCGTTGACACTCAATGCCTCGGCTTCTGCCGGTGTCACCAACGAGCCCGGCACCGACGGCGTTGTCTCGTACAACGATTACATCACTGTCAACTACCAAGACGGCTGGGAAAACGTTGGGTTGATCCAGTTCGACCTGGCGGGTGTCAGTGGCCTCAGCTCGGCCGTGCTGAACCTCTACCACGAGTACAACAGCGGCGTTAACGCCGAGTTCGCCGTCTTTCGCAACACCAGCGCCTGGGTCGGCAACACGAACAACTGGCTGACCCGGCCCAGCTACGACGCCACGCCGGCCGGCACGCTGTCGCTAGTGGCTGGCTCTTACGGCCAGTACGAGTGGTATGCGATCGATGTCACCGCCACCGTTGCAGCGTGGGCCGATGGCACCCACGCCAACTACGGTTTCACGCTGGCCCGCACCGATGCCGCCAACCCGTTCCTGTACTTCCAGGGCAAAGGGCAAGCCAATCCGCCCACATTGCTGCTCAGCGCGGTGCCTGAGCCGTCAACCTACGGCTTGATGTTCGG
>JBBQJN010000263.1:0-5240 GCA_038325945.1 Burkholderiales bacterium
GCAGTTGAAGAAGGCCGGCATCCACCAGTCGTGGTCGAGCCTGAGGAGCACGCTGTCGATTCAGCGCCGCGTGACCGCGAGCATGCGGCGCAAGGACGGGCGAACCGTGCACGTGCGCAAGAGCACGGTCGCCGAGCCCGCACTGGCGTCGATCTACAAGGCGCTGGGCATCAGCGCGGCAGCAGGCGGCACCAAAAAAATGATCAGCTGAGCGTCTAAAAACACAAATTCAACAGCGCAAAAAAACACTACCGCGCTAACTCCATGATTCATAACGAAGTTTTTGACCAGCTGTTAAACCCCGGCTAGGAGCCTATCGGGCTTGGGGACAGACTGGTAGCGGCCTGGGCCGCGCCCTGCTCGTGGGCCTCGGGGTCGCTAAGCAGCAGCACGCTCATCACCGCGCCGCTGCCTTCTTCGCGCGGGCGGTTGCCAGCGCGAATTTCGCCGCCGTAGCGCTCAACCAGGCTGCGGCTGATCCACAGGCCCAGACCGGTGCCATCCTTCTTGCGCGTGACAAAGGGCTGGAACAACTCCTTCAGCAGTTCGTCACTGAGTCCCGGCCCGGTGTCGGCGACCGCAATGCATACGCCGGGGCGTTGCCGAGCGTCGACCCAGTCACTGGTGCGCAGCGTCAGCCGGCCGCCGTCGGGCATGGCGTGGATCGCATTGACCATCAGGTTGACCAGCACCTGCTGCAACTCCTGGCGGTTGATGCCGGCGCTGCGGCTGGCCTGAAAGTCGCGCTCGACGCTGATGCGGGTGCGCGACAGCAGGTGGCCGGTCAGCACCAGGCATTCATTCAGCGTGCGCCCGGCATCGACCGCTTCCACATAGCCGGCGTATTCATTCGGCCGCGAGAATTGCAGCAGCTGCGTCACGATCAGCCGCATGCGCTCGATCTGCTGGTCGATCAGCGTCAATTCGGTCGCTACCCGCTGGGCATCGTCGCCCAGCAGCTCACGGGCCAGGTCGAGATTGCCCTGGATCACCGCGATCGGGTTGTTCACCTCATGGGCGATGCTGGCCGTGAGCTGGCCAACTGCGGCCATCTTCTCGGAGCGTAGCAGCTGCGACTGCGCGGCCTGCAGCTCGCGGGTACGCCCTTCCAGCGCCTCGGTGCGCTGCGCCACCTTGGCGTCGAGTTCGGCGTTCAGCCCTTGCAGCGCCGCGGTCTTGTCGGCGATCGAGTCGAGCAGGTGGTCGAGGTGGCCGGCCAGCAGGCCGATCTCGTCGCCGCTGTCGACCGCGCCGACCCGCGCCGCCAAGGCGCCCTGCTCAACCTGGGCCATGGTGCGCGTCATCTGTTCCAACGGCTTGAAGATCTGCCGCGCCCAGCGCGCCGACCAGAAGGCGGCGACGATCATCACGCTGAAGAAGATGGCGCCAATGCCGGCCAGCACCGCGTACTTGAGCCAGGTGAAGGGCTGCTCCAGGTAGCCGACATAGAGCATGCCGACGCGCGAGCCGGCAGCGTCTTGCAGCGGCGCATAGGCCGAGACATACCAGTCGTTGACAACAAAGGCGCGGTCCAGCCAGGTCTCGCCGCGGCCCAATACGGCATCCCGCACCGCGATCGACACGCGCGTGCCGATGGCGCGGCGCTCACCGCTGCCGACGGCGCCGTCGGCACAGTCGAACAGCCGCACGGTGGTGGAGATGCGCACGTCGTCCAGAAACAAGGTCGCCGTGCCGCGGCTGCCAAAGGGCAAGGCGCCTTCGGGATAGACGATGGCGTTGATGTGGTCGATGAAGCCCAGGTTGCGGTTGAGCAGCACACCCGCACGCAGCACCGCACGCAGCCGACCATCGACGCCAAATACCGGCGCGCTGGCCTTGAGCACCATCGCCCGGTCCTCCTGGCTGCGTGTGCTGGGCTGGGCATTGCGGGTGGGCACCAGCGGCACCGCCACACGCTCGCGCAGTGCCAGCGGCAGCACGGCTTGCTCGGCAACCGACAACACCGACAGATGCGCAATGACCCGTTCGTCAACATCGATGGCGGCACTGGCCAGATTGGCGCTGGCCGCAGCGGCTTCAGTGTCGTGCGCGTCGTCAATCCGCAACAAGCGGCCGTCGGGCAGGTGCAGGCTGATGAAATCCAGGCCTTCGCGCTGTTGGAGTCGCGCCAAAAACAGGGTTAGCGCCTGGCTGTCACCGGCGCGGTAAGCGTCCAGCGCCAGACCCAGCGCCTGTGATTCGGCCACCGTGGCGGTGCTGGCCGCCACCTCGCCGCGCACGCGCTCGAAGTAGCCGTTGGCCACCGCCAGGTCGGATCGCACCTTGGCGATCAGCAGCCGGTCGATCGCCGCATCACCCCAGACCAGCAGCCCGATGCCCAGCAACGGCAGCACGCCGAGCAGCGGCAACAACACCATCACCAGCAGCTTGCGCCGGATCGGCCAGGCGCCAAAACGCATGATCAAGCGCCACCTGCCCGCTGGCACGGCCAGCCTGTGGGCAGCGGCGTCAGCGCTGGGTGCGGGGGTAGACCTGAATCGCGGACACGCTGCATGCCTTTACAAGCCCTGAGCCGACCACTCGGCCACCCGCCGCTCCAGTGTGCGGCGTGAGATGCCCAGCAGTTGCGCGGCCTGGGTCTTGTCGCCCGCCACGCGCTCAAGCACGGCCAGGATGTGCTGCTTCTCAAGCGTGTGCAGGTCGGTGGTGCGCGCCGCACCCGCGCTCATCAAACGGCCTGCACCGCCGCTGGCGGCCGAACCGGCGTCGTGCTTGCGGTCCTGGCGCGACAAGCCCTGGTACAGCGCCGAGACGTTGAGCGCGCCCAGGATCAGCGAGCGCTCGATCAGATTGCGCAGCTCGCGCACATTGCCGGGCCAGTCGTATTGGTGCAGAAAGCGCATCTCCTCGTCGCTGACCTCGATAGCCGCCACGCCCAGCCGCGGCGCCAGCGTCTGGATGAAGTGCGCCACCAGCTCCGGCATGTCTTCCTTGTGCGCGCGCAGCGGCGGCAGGTTGATCTCGACCACCTGCAAGCGGTAATAAAGGTCTTTGCGGAAGCGCCCGGCTTCGACCTCGTCAGCCAACTTGCGGTGCGTCGCCGCCACGATGCGCACGTCGACCGGGATCTCCTGCTCGCTGCCCAGCGGACGGATGCGCCGCTCTTCCAGCACGCGCAGCAGCTTGGCCTGCTGCAGCGGCGCCAGCTCGCCGATCTCGTCGAGGAACAAGGTGCCGCCCTGGGCGTAGACGAACAAACCGTCGCGGCCCTTGCGTGTGCCGCCCGGGCCCAGCTGGGCCTGGCCGAACAATTCGATCTCGATCAGCTCGGGCGACAGGTTGGCGCAGTTCACCGGCACAAAGGGGCCGGCCGCGCGCGGGCTGTTGTGGTGCAACGCCAGCGCGGCCAGCTCCTTGCCGGTGCCCGACTCGCCGCTGAGCAGCACGATGCTGTCGACTGCGGCCACCCGCTGCAGCGCAGCTTGCAGGCCCTTGATGGCGATCGACCGGCCGACCAGGCCGTCGGCCGCCGGCATGCGCTGCGACAGCGCGCGCCGCAGCACCCAGTTCTCGCGCCGCAGCAGCGCCCGATCAAGCCCCTGGCGCAGCGCGTTGAGGATCTGGGTGACCCGAAACGGCTTGAGGATGAAATCGCTGGCGCCGGCTCGCAGCGCCTCGATCGCGGTGTCGAGGTCGGCAAAGGCGGTGATCAGCACCACCTCGCCGTCGAAGTCGCGCTCGCGCAACTCCTTCAGCCAGACGATGCCGTTTTTGCCGGGCAAGGTGATGTCGAGCACAACCAGGTCAAAGCGATGGCGGCGCAGCAGGGCATCGGCGTCCTCGGCCGACCCGGCGCTGAAGACCTGCCCGACCCTTGGCTGCAAGGTCTTGTGCAGGAAGTTGAGCATGCCCGGCTCATCGTCAACCACCAGCACGGTGGCCCATGGCCACTGCACGCGCGGCTGCGGCGCTTCGCCGACGGGCGTCAGGGCGGTGTCTGGAGCGATCAGGTTCATGGCGGTGATGGCTTGGGCGCCGCATTGTAGAAAGTGCTCGTCGCCAGTTGGGCGCTGGCAGGTTGGTGCTGCGGCGGCGGTGCAGCAGTGTTGCAGCCTGGCCGCATCGCGACAAGCTGACCCGGCCATTGCGACAGCTTGTCAAGCGCGGATTGGGGAGCACCCGGATTGAAATCGGGTTAACACCGAGCCCTAATAAGGCAGTTAAGACAGTTGCATCGCACATGCTTGCATACGTTGTTTCGCCAGGAGGCTGACATGAGCAAATCCCCCCTTTCCACCATGGCCGCGTCGCCGGTGTCCCGCCGCCGTTTGTTCGCCGGCGCCAGCACTGCGGGTGCGCTGGCTGCGGCCGCGAGTCTGTTGCCAACGCAGCAAGACGCCGTCGAACCGACGGCGCAGGCCAAACCGGCGCCCGAAGCCGGCGGCGGCTACCAGCTCACCGCCCATGTCAAGCAGTACTACCAGACCGCCAAGGTCTGACGCCGGAGACTCGCCATGTTGCTGACCCGCAAAACCAGTGCCGCCGTTGCCGGCGCATCGTCCGCCACCAGCCTGGTCTCCAGTCTGGCCCGCGGCGTCTCGCGCGCCATCCCGACGATGGACCGCCGTGTCTTCTTGCGCCGCTCCGGCCTGGGGGTGGGCGCCGGCATCGCCGCTTCCCAACTGCTGATGGTGCGCAAGGCCCAGGCGGCCGATGCCGCGAAGGCCGCCGATGGCACGGCCAAGAAGATGGAAGTCAAGCGCACCGTTTGCGGCCACTGCTCGGTGGGCTGTGCGGTGGATGCGGTGGTCGAGAACGGCATCTGGGTGAGGCAGGAGCCGGTGTTTGATTCGCCGATCAACCTGGGCGCGCACTGCGCCAAGGGTGCGGCGCTGCGTGAGCATGGCCACGGCGAATTCCGCCTCAAGTACCCGATGAAGCTGGTGGGCAACAAATACCAGCGCATCAGCTGGGACCAGGCGCTGAATGAGATCAGCGCCAAGATGCTCGATCTGAAGAAGCAGAGCGGCCCCGATTCGATCTTTGTCGTCGGCTCGTCCAAGCACAACAACGAGCAGGCCTACCTGCTGCGCAAGTGGATCAGTTTCTGGGGCAGCAACAACACCGACCACCAGGCGCGCATCTGCCACTCCACCACGGTTGCTGGCGTTGCCAACACCTGGGGTTACGGCGCGATGACCAACAGCTACAACGACATGCAGAACAGCAAGGCTGCGTTGTACATCGGCAGCAATGCCGCCGAGGCGCACCCGGTGTCG
>JBBQJN010000264.1:0-5235 GCA_038325945.1 Burkholderiales bacterium
AAGTAGGTCGGGATGCGCTTGGGGCTCTTGTCGTAGCGGTTGTAGCTGTAGACCACATCGTCAGCGACAAACTCGCGCGACTTCATCACGCCGGGCTTGTCGGGGAACATCACGCCCTTGCGCAGCTTGATGTCGAGCTGCAACCCGTTCTTCGAGAACTTCCAGCTCTCGGCCAGCTCACCGCGGATCGCGTCCGACGGCAGCCAGGCGTCGGAGATGAAGCGGTGCTTGCCGCCGCGGCCGGTGGACTGGCTCAAGTCGGCGGAGAACAGGTTTTCGGTGGCCAGGCCGGTGTCCTGGTTGAACTTCCAGGTCCAGTCGGCGGCGTCCCAGGACAGCGGCGACAGCGTGACATGGTGGTGGCCGATGTTGAGCGTGCCGCCGTACTGCGGCTTCTCGGCCTGGGCCAACACCGCCAGCGGCGCGGCCAGCAGCAGGCCGCTCAAGGTCAGGGCACGCCAGTTGGCGCGGCGGTAAAGGGGTCTCGGGGTCATTGGGGGCACCTGCGGTGAAAGTGGACATGCGGCCGGCTGGCGCCGGTGCGCGGGGCACCGGCGCGGGCCGGGAGAGGGTCAGTGGGTGCGGGCCGGGGTGCAGCCCGGCCCCGGGGCGACTCAGAACCCCATCTTCTTCTTCATGGCCTCGTCGATCCACATGCGGGCATGGATCGGACCGGGCCGCTCGGAGCCGGCGCGCAGTTCGCCGTCATAGTTTTTGACCCAGGGCCACCAGGCGCTGTTGCCGTAAGGCGTGGGCAGCCAGATGTAGGGCGCTTTCTCGACCACCTCGCGGGTCATCAGCTTGATCAGCAGCTGGCGCTTGCCCTCGTCACGCTCGAGGTAGGTATCGGCCATGCGCTTGTCAAGATCCGGGTCGCTGTAGATCGACGGGTTCCAGGTCTGCTTGGTGACAAAGCTCTTGCGGATGCTGGTGGTCGGGTTGGTATGCCCGTTGCGCATCATGTAGCCCGCCGAATGGGTCTTGGTGGTCATCGCCGACAGGAAAGCGCCGTACTCCATCGGCTGGATTTCCATCTTGACGCCCACCTTCTCCAGGTAGGCGGCGATCAGCGGCGCCAGGTCCATGTGGTCGGGGCTGCACGAGCAGACCTGCGTCTTGAAGGTGAAGCCCTTGGGGAAGCCGGCCTCGGCCAGCAGCGCCCGGGCCTTGTCGGGGTTGTAGACAAACAGCTCCTGCGCGGCCACCGGCATCTTGTCGAGTGGCTCGTAGTAGCCCACGTAGTCGGGGTGCATCGGGTAGCCAAACAGCACCGCGTTGCCGCCGTAATAGGCCTTGACGATCTCCTGCTTGTTGACCGCCATGTTCAGCGCCCGGCGCACGCGGATGTCGTCGAAGGGCTTGGTGTCGAGCCGCATCGCCACAAAAGTGCCGCCGGTATCAACCCAGCGCTTCCACTTCAGCGCCGGGGCGTTTTTCTTGAGCTCGTCGACCGCGCTCCAGCGGATGCCTTCAAGTACATCAAGCTTGGCGGTGCGCAGCGCGGTAAGAAAGCTGGCCTCGTCCTTGATGGTGCGGTAGATGATCTTGTCGACATAGGGCAGCTTCTGCGTCTGGCCGGCGACCGTCTCCTTGTCCCAGTAGACCGGGTTCTTGGTGTAGGTCATCGCGCTGCCTTGCACATAGTCGGTCAGCTGGAACGGGCCGGTGCCGTTGGCGTTTTTCCAGTTGCCGGCGCCGGCGTCGCTGACTTCTTTGGGCACGATGGCCGAGAAGTAGCCCCAGCCGAAGCGGTAATCCCACTCGGCGTTGTAGGCCTTGAGGTGAAACACCACGGTGTGCTTGTCGGGCGCCGTCACCTTGTCGATGTGGTCGAAGTAGGTGGGGATCTTCTTCTTGCTGCCGTCGAGCCGGTTGTAGCTGAAGACGATGTCCTCGGCCACCAGCTCGCGCGACTTCATGACGCCGGGCTTGTCGGGGAATAGGATGCCCTTGCGCAGCTTGACCTCAACGCGCAGCGGGTTCTCCAGCATCTTCCAGCTCTCGGCCAGCTCACCGCGGATGCCGTCCGAGGGCAGCCAGGCGTCGGCGACAAAAGCATGCTTGCCGCCGTTGCGGATCGATTTGCTGAGGTCGGCGGCAAACAGCTGCTCGTACATCAGCCCGGTGTCCTGGCCAAACTTCCAGGCCCAGTCGGCCGGGTCGAAGGACAGTGGCGACAGCGTGACATAGACGTTGCCGATGTTGAGCGTGCCGCCGTACTTCGGCTTCTCGGCCTGGGCTTGCGCCGCACCGACCAGCGCAGCCGATCCGAAGGCCAAAACGCCGGCGGTGGCGATGGCGCGCAGCAGCGGGGAGGTTTTCAACGGGGTCATGGGCACTGTCTCCTGTGGTCGTGGTTCAAGAAAAACGCGGTCACTTCGAGCCGCGCATGCGCGGATCGAGCAGGTCACGCAGGGCGTCACCAAAAACGTTGGTGGCATAGACCACCAGCGTCAGGCAGAGGCCGGGCGCAAGCGCCAGCCAGGGCCCCTGGAACATGTAGGTGCGGCCGCTGCCCGACAGCAGGCCGCCCCAGGTCGGTGCTGGCGGCGGCACGCCCAGGCCGAGAAAGGCCAGGCCCGACTCGATCAGGATCACCGCGCCGACGCGGGTGGTGAACAGCACGATGATCGGCGGCATGATGTTGGGCAGCAGGTGGCGCCACAGCACGCGGGCGGTGGAGGCGCCGATCGACTGCGCCGCATGCACGTACATGTTCTCGCGCGCCGACATCACGGCGCTGCGGATGATGCGCGAGCCGCCGATACCCAGCACCAGACTCAACACGCCGATGATCTGGAACATGCCGGGGCCGAGCACCGAGACCACGGCGATCAGGATCACCAGTTCGGGGAAGGACATGTAGGCATCGACGATGCGCTGCACCACCATGTCGAACTTGCCGCCCAGGTAGCCGGTGAGGATGCCGATCAACACCGAGATGACAGTGGCCAGCGCCGCCGCTGACAGGCCGATGATCACCGACAGTTGCGCGCCGTAAAGGCAGCGCGAGAACATGTCGCGGCCAAGGTTGTCGGTGCCGAAGGGGTGGGCCCAGGACGGCGCCTTCAGGCGCATGCTCATGTTGATTTCGTTGAAGCCGTAGGGCGCCAACACATCGGCAAAAATGCCGCAGAATACGAACAGCAGGAAGACCAGCGCCGAGGCCGCACCCACCGGCTTCTCGCGGAATAGCCGATTCAGGAAATGGCGAAACGGGTGCGGCGCCGGCGGCAGCCCGATGGCGGCGATGGTTGCGCTGGGGACGGTGGCGGCAGGGGTCATGGGGCTGCTCATTGATGCCTCACGCGGGGGTCGAGCAGGCCGTAACTGAGATCAACCATCAGGTTGATCAGCATCACCGACAAGCCGACAACAAGGAACACGCCGCTGATCACCGGGTAGTCACGCTGGCTTACCGCGTCGAGCATCATCAGCCCCATGCCGGGCAGCACAAAGATCTGCTCGATGATCACCGCGCCGCCGATCAGCAGCGGCGCCTGCAGGCCGATCAGCGTGACCACCGGGATCAGTGCGTTGCGCACCGCATGGCGCACCACCACCACGCGCTCGCGCAGGCCCTTGGCCCAGGCGGTGCGGATGTAATCCTGGCGCAGCACCTCGAGCATCATGGTGCGTGTCATGCGCATGGTCACCGCCGACAGCGAGGTGCCCAGCACCAGCGCCGGCACCAGCATCTGCTTCATGTTCTGCAGCGGATCGTCGCTGAACTTGACGTAGTTGACCTCGGGCGACCAGCCCCACCAGATTGATGGGAAGACCACCACCATGGTGCCCAGCCAGAAGCTGGGCACGGCCAGCAGCAGGATCGAGAACGAGCGGAACAGCAGGTCACGTCCGGTGTCCTGGCGCATCGCCGAATAGATGCCGATCGGCAGCGCGATCAGCAGGCCGATCACCAGCGCCATCAGCCCCAGCTCAAAGGTGATGGGCAGGCGATTCAGCACCTCTTGTAGCACCGGCGTGGAATGCCAGAGCGAGTTGCCCAGGTCCCCGTGCAGCAGCGCCCAGACCCAGCGCAGGTACTGCTCGGGCATCGGTCGGTCCATGCCCAGCGCGGCGATCAGCGCTTCGCGGCTGAGCTTGTCGGCACCGATGTCGTTCTGGCTCAGCATCATGTCGATCACGTCACCCGGAATCATCCGGATGGTGACAAACACGATGATGCTGACGATGAACAGCGTGGGCACCAGCGCCAGCAGGCGACGCAGGATGTAGGCACCCATCAGGCCGCACGCCGGCGGCGGTTGCCGGGGCCGTGGTCTGGCTGGTGGATGCTGCGCTGCAGCAGCGAAATCGGCGCGGGCATCGGGATGTCTCCTTGTGGCCAGTGGTTCGCGAAAACCTGTCGACTGACCGCATGGTGCTCAAAATAGAAGCCCAGGTATGCAGTCGTTTACCCTAGGTAAGAGAGGAGAATCACCCTGTGTAAGCCATTTTTAGAAAACAGGGTTTGCGCGCATGGCGGGTAGTCTGCTAACCTAGTCGGGGTCGGGCTGGTAGCCAGCGAGCACGGCCAGCAGAGCGCCCAGCGCGTCGGCGGGTGCTGGTCAGGCTGCTGCCGGCAGCTGGCGTTGAGGGGCCTGCAGCGTACTGCTGGTGGGCCTGCAACGAAAAAGATTCTGCATCGGAGACAAGCGCATGACCTTGCCCACCTCGACCGACGACAGCGCCGAACTGACCGCTTTCCGCGAGCAGGCGCGCAGCTGGCTGCAGGCCAACTGCCCGCCCGAGATGCGCCAGCCGATGCGCAGCGAAGACGACGTTTGCTGGGGCGGGCGCAAGTGCAATTTCAGCTCACCGGCGCAGCGCCTTTGGCTGCAGCGCATGGCCGAGCAAGGCTGGACCGTGCCGACCTGGCCGCGCGCCTACGGTGGCGCAGGCCTGTCCAGCCTGCAGGCCAAGGTGCTGGGCCAGGAGATGCAGGCGCTGAACTGCCGCGCGCCGCTGCAGAGCTTCGGTATCTGGATGCTGGGCCCGGCCTTGCTGAAGTTTGGCAGCGAAGCGCAGAAGCTCGAGCATCTGCCGCCAATCGCCCGCGGCGAGATCCGCTGGTGCCAGGGCTACAGCGAGCCCAACGCCGGCTCCGACCTGGCCTCGCTGGCCACCCGCGCCGAGGACCAGGGCGATCACTTTGCCGTCAGCGGCCAGAAGATCTGGACCTCGTATGCCGACCAGGCCGACTGGATCTTCTGCCTGGTGCGCACCGACACC
>JBBQJN010000265.1:0-5224 GCA_038325945.1 Burkholderiales bacterium
GATCTTCAGATCGTCGAGTTGCGCCAATACGAGGCCAAGCTGGCCGAAGGCAGCGGCCACTCGGGGCAATCGGCGCTGGTCGGCCTGGTGGCGCGCAAGCGCGCAGATCCGCCATGACCGATGCCGGGTCGTCGCGTCGCCGCCGAACCCTCACGACCCTGGTGCGCCAGCTTGGCGTCGACCCGGCGGCGGCGGCCAATGTCATGCTGCTGTAAGCAGGCACCTTCGCCGGTGTCTGCCTGTCGTATGCCATCCGCACGCAAACGTTCTCGCTCGCTGACCTGACCCGCAGCGACAGCGAGGAGGTCGGGGGTCAGGTCTCTCACTTCTCCTCCCCAAGCTCGGTAGGTTGGAGTGGAGTGAACAGCGTGAACTCAAACTGCACCCCGCATTGACGGTGGCGCGTTTTCGCGTGACCAGACCCCTGCACACAAATGTTGGAGTTGCCACTCCAACCTACTGGGCTGACATGCGCGACCGACAGTTCGGTAGGTTGGAGTGGGGTCGCGCGGTGCGGGCATCATCGGCGTCTGCCACCCAGACGCCTTGAACCGCGCACGCCCATGACTCAAGCCCCCTTCCCTGACTCCGCAGGCACCTGGAACCGCCGCTTCGCCGAAGACGGCTTCCAGCAGTATGGGGTCAGGTCTCTCGTCCCTCCCCGCGCAGTTCGGGCGGCGAGGAGGAGAGGGGAGAGACTTGACCCCAAGCCTCGCGCTGTTGCGTAGCCACGGGCGCTGCCGTCCAGTTCCGCCTGCAGCGGAGCGGAAAGCCCTTGCAATGGCGCCGGGCGCCAGCGCGCCGGCCGCCTGCAGGTTCTTGCGGGCGGTGCCCCACACGCTCAGCGCCACCGCGCTGACGCTCAAGGCCTGGTTTCGGTTGACGGCGCAGACGCGCACTCAGTGGGAGAACCACAGCCATCTCCTGGGCATGGCGGCGCCGAGGTGGTGCGGGTGCACGACGCGCGGTTGGCTTTTGAGCAGGTGGATCCGCGCGCTGCCAAGGTGGTGTAGCTAAAGTTCTTTGGCGGCCTGGAGAACCAAGAGATCGCCGCGTTGCTGGGCCTGAGCCTGGCCACCGTCAAGCGCCACTGGCCGCTGGCGTGGGCCTGGCTGCGCCGGCAGTTGAAGGCCACGTAGGGCCTGCAGCAGCAGCAAGAACGCTGCAGCGGCCTGCGTGTTGAGGCCGAAGGTGACAGCCGCTCAGGGTTTGGGCTTGAACCAGCTGTCGCTGGCCTTGCGCTGCCATTCGGCGATCTGCTTCTCGGCGTCTTCCTTGCCCCATTGTTTGCGGGCCTGGCCGATGACCAGCTTCCAACTGCCTTGGATCTGGCCCCGGTTCATGCGGGTCTTCTTGCGGGACGGGCTGGGCGGGTCAAGGCCGGACGGCGATGGCGTTCTTCACCATCTTCACGCCCTTGGTTTCGCGGGCGATCGACTCGGCGGTGGCGCGCTCCTGCGCGCTCTTGGCAAAGCCCGACAGCATCACCGTGCCATTCAGCGTTTCGACGCTGATGGCAGAGGCGTCGACCCGCTTGTTTTCAATGTAGTGGGCCTTCAGCGCGGTGGTGATCGCGGTGTCGCTGACAAAGGCGCCCACGGTCTCCTGGTTGCGGGTGACGGCACAGCCAGTGGCCGACAGCAGTGCGACAGCGGCGAGGGTGGCGGCGAGGGTGTTGCGGAAGATCATGGTGCTGCTCCGGTGGGTTTGAAGAGGGTACGGGTCAGCGGGAGGCGCGATGCGCTGATGCGCCCGCCACCCGAAAGGGGGGTCAGCGGCGTTGCTTCACCGGTTGCTCGTTCTCGGCGATGTAGACCTCAACCCGGCGGTTGAGCGCGCGGTTGGTGTCGGTGGCGTTGTCGGCGATCGGGTAGTCCTCGCCGTAACCCACGGCGGTGGCGCGGCGGGCGGCCATGCCCATGCCGACCAGCGCGGCGTCCACCGCATCGGCGCGGCGGCGCGACAACAGGTTGTTGGATGCGGCCGAACCGATGCTGTCGGTGTGGCCCTCGATCAGGATCTGGCGCGTCGGGTTCTGCTGCAGGAAGTCGGACAGCTTGCGCAGCGACACCTGTGCTCCGGGCTTGACCTCGGCGCGGTTGAATTCGAACAGCACGTCACCCAGCGTGACCAGCATGCCGCGCTCGGTCTGCGTCGCCTGCAGCGCGGTCAGCTGCTGCTTGAGCAGCTCGGCTTGCTGCTGGGCGCTGGTGGCGCTGGCCTGCGCGGCAGCGGCCAGGCCTTGTGCGGTGGCGGCCTGCGCTTGGGCAGCGCGGGTACGCTGCTCGGCATCGGAGGTCTGCTGGCGCGCCAGGCTGCTCTGGGCTTGCGCCGTCTGGCTGTCGGCCTGGGCGCGCTCGGCCTTGCTGGCCAGCACATCGGCGCGAGTGCGCTCGCGGTCGACTTCGGCACTGGCGATGGCCAAATCATGGGTCTTGGCCTTGGCGATGGCGATCGCGGTCTTGGCCTGCTGGCTGGCGACATACGCGGCGCTGCTGATCTCGGCCAGTGATTTGCCCTGGTCTTGCAGCGCGTTGGCGCGGTTCAAGGACGCGGTGGCCTTTTGCAGCTCCAGTGGCGCGTGGGTCAATACGCCGGCGTCAAGCTCGGCGCTGCGCAGCGTGCTGCGGGCCTCGACCAGTTCGGCCGGGGCTTGCGGCGCGCTGGCGCAGGCGCCGAGCAGCAGGCCAGTCAACAAGGTGCTGGCGGTGAGGATGCGGTTCATGGTGGGGTTCTCCGGGAATCTGGGCGCCGCAGAGCAGCGCGTGGCCGTCGGCCGGTGGTTCTCTTGGAAGCTTGGAAGCTTGGAAGCTGCGGCCGCTTACTTGCGCGTCATCTCGTCGCGCAACATGCGGATGCCTTCGCGCACTTCAGCCAGCGCACGGCCCGAGCGCACCGAGCGAGATTGCGCCTCGGCCAGCGTGGCATCGGCCTCGGCCTCGGTGGCCAAGCGGCGCGCCTGGCCATAGTCTTCCTTGGCGAAGGCGGCATTGGCGCGGGTGATCTTGTCGCGGGCCGAGGCCAACTCCACCGGGGCTTCGGCAGCCGCCGCACCAGTGGCGCGCTCGACGGCAGCGCGGCCCACGGCCAGCTCGGCGCTGGGGGCCGGGGTACTGGCACAAGCCGACAGCAGCGCCAGAGCGGTTGCGGCCAACGGGATCATCATCAGCAGGCCCTGGCGAGGCAGGGTAGCGGCAGCTTGGGTCATGGAGAGTCCGTTTCGATTTCGATTTCGCTTTAGCGGCCGGCGTGCAGGGCCCGACGCCCACGCCGCGCTGAAGTGATGGCTCAATGTAGGCAGGCGGTGGCGCCAGAACCATCGGACGGCAACGGCAGCTGGTGTGGGACGCGGCCTACAGCGACGCTAGCTTCAGCCCTGGGCGTTGATCTTGTGTGCCGGCTGCGGCGCCGACCGATAGCACGCCATCGGTGCGTTCTGTAGGCCACGTCCCACAACAAGAACCGGCCACCGCCGATAGCGGGCGCGGCCGGCGGCGCTGACGATGCAGTCGCTGCCTCAGGGTTGACGACATCGCGTCGGTCCGTGGCTTGCGGCTCGGTGCCTTGTATTACCCTGCCAACCCAACCGAAAGAACACCATGAACCGTTTTGTGCTGATGGCGACACTGCTCGCCGCTGTGAGTCTCACCGCCTGCGACCGCCCGGCGGTGGTCGGCGTGCCGGTGGCAGTGCCCGGCCCGGCCGGCGCCACCGGGGCCACTGGTGACACCGGCAGTCAAGGTAACACCGGAAGCACCGGAAGCACCGGAAGCACCGGCAGCACCGGCAGCACCGGCAGCCCCGGCTACGACGGTGCCAAGGGTGACACCGGCAAGGCCGGCAGCGGCACCACGGTGATCGTGGTGCCGCCGGTGCCCGCGTCGGCGCCGAACTGAAGCGCTTCAACCGCCAACCCAGGAGAACCCCATGAGCCTTGGAACCATACTGTTGATCGTTGTCGTGCTGTTGCTCTTAGGCGCCATACCCACTTGGTCGCACAGCCGCAGCTGGGGCTACGGGCCCTCGGGCGGCCTCGGACTGGTGCTCGTCGTGCTGCTGGTGCTGATGCTGATGGGCCGGCTGTAGGCCTGCAGGCCTGCAGGCCTGCAGGGGATAGCGGATCCGGCCTGCCAGCAAGGCGGTCCGGGTCTTGCGTCGATTGACCCCGAGTAGGTCGGATCCGAACACAAGCTGGTCGCGAATTGGGGCGCTCACCACGGCTGACTGCCGCCACGCTTTCCGCCCGCTGTGTTGGGTGCGTCGGATGTGTTGGGGGCGGACGCTGCGCACAGGCGCTGTCCGACACGGGATCTCTCCGCGAGCCTCTGCTCGCCGTTGGCCGTGCCTTCGCCCCGATCAAAGTTCGGCATCTTCGGCAGCACGCCGTGCCGGCGCGCCGAGCCATCCTCGCTCTTCGCGTTATGGCCTCCTGGCCGCTTGCCGCTGCACGGGCAAGCTCAACACCGCGCTGCGTTGTCAGCCACGGCCTCGGCCGAATATGAAGCTGAGCACGGCCAGCACCAGAAACACCACAAAGAGGATCTTGGCAATACCAGCGGCGCCGGCGGCGATGCCGCTGAAGCCCAGAACCGCCGCAATGAGGGCGATGACAAAGAAGACAACGGCATAGTGCAACATGGTGTAGCTCCCGAGTGTGGTCGGGTGGCGGATCCACCCGAGTGCCATGCCCGGCTCGTCGCTGCCGGGCCATGACGCTGTGGTCCAGTCTGTGACCGGCAGCGGTGTTCGGTAATCGGTTGGCCGGCCGATCAGCTGTCGGGCAAGGCGGCGCAGGCGTGTAGGACAGCAGGCTTCGGCCCGCAACGCAACGCAAAGCAACGTCGGGTCGGCGCCGACGTCACGCACCGAGCCCTGGACCAGCCCGACGGCCGCAGCTTGATGGATGTCGACGGGCGCAAGCGCTCGATGAGGCAGCGGCCCAGCGCCGCGTAGTACGTCGAACTACGGCACGTCGACTACGGCCACCAGCGACACCGTCTGCTGCTTGCGGTGGGCGGCGGGCGGCAGCTCACAGCCAGCCGAGGATGGCAGCATGACGAGCGCGGCCACTGATCCACGGTTCAACCTAGGAGCCTGTCGGGCTTGGGGAGCGTCGGCTGCGAATCGACCGCAGCGGTCCATTTCTCACCGTCTTTTTGCCCCATAGCTGGGCTATGGGGCTGCAAATCCGGCAAGAACTGTCCTCGCTGGGGCCGATTCTCGC
>JBBQJN010000266.1:0-5201 GCA_038325945.1 Burkholderiales bacterium
CCGGCGGCGGCGCGGGCGATGCCGCGGCCGGGCGCCTGGATGGCCACCTTCAAGGGCTTGATGGCCTTTCCGATGTTCGCCACCGTGATCTGGCTGGTCTGGGTGCTGGGCAAGCAGGTGGGCGTGGACGGCGTGGCCGCACTGCTGGGCAGCCTGCTGGTGCTGGCCTTGCTGGCCTGGTCGCTGGGTGCGCCGGCGCGGCGACCCGGCACACGCTGGGCGCTGGGCACGCTGTCGGTGCTGCTGATGGCCGGCGCGCTGGCCTGGCTGGCGCCGGTGCTGCGCGCCGATGCGCCGGTAGCGGCCGCCGATGCCGGCGCCGACTGGCAGCCCTGGTCAGCCGAACGCGTGGCTGAGGCGCAGGCGCAGGGTCGGCCGGTATTTGTCGACTTCACCGCCGCCTGGTGCGTGACCTGCCAGTACAACAAGCGTGTGGCGTTGGCCAATGCGGAGGTGCGCGCCGATTTTGCCGCCCGTCAGGTGCTGCTGCTGCGCGCCGACTGGACCCGCCGCGACGCCGCCATCAGCGCCGAGCTGTCACGCCTGGGCCGCAGTGGCGTGCCGGTGTATGCCTTGTATAGCCCTGGCGGCGGTGCGCCCAAGCTGTTCAGTGAGATCCTCAGCGCTGCCGAACTGCGTGCCGGCCTCGCCGCCCTCTGATCCCTGCCACCTTCAGGAGCCCACGATGAAAACCTTGATCGCCACCTTGTCGCTGGCCTTGCTCAGCGTCAGCGCCGGCGCCAGCGCCGTGATCGGCCAGCCCGCGCCGGCCTTCAGCGCCCAAGACGCCAACGGCCGCAGCGTCAGCCTGGCCGATTTTAAGGGCAAACATGTGGTGCTGGAATGGGTCAACCCCGGCTGCCCCTATGTGCGCAAACATTACGACGCGAAGAACATGCAGGCCACGCAACAGGCCGCCGCCGCCAAGGGCGTGGTCTGGCTGGCGGTGAACTCCACCCACAGCGGCCATGGCGACTACCTGCCGCCGGCCAGGATGGCGGCCTGGATGCAGGGCCAGGGCGCCCAGGCCACTGCCACGCTGATGGACATCGACGGGCAAGTCGGCCGCGCCTACGGCGCCCGCACCACGCCGCACATGTACCTGATCGACCCAGCCGGCCGGCTGGTGTATGCCGGCGCGATCGACAGCAAGCCCAGCGCCAACCCGGCCGACATCCCAGGCGCCACCAACCATGTGCAGCAGGCGCTGGCTGAGTCTTTGGCCGGCAAACCGGTCAGCACCGCTGCCACGCGGGCCTACGGCTGCACCGTGAAGTACGGCAGCGCGGGCTGAGCGAGCCCGGGCGCCCACCAACAAGCGCCGCTGGCTACTGCACCACCTTGACCAACTGGCCAGGCCTTGGCGGCGTGGTTTCGCCATAGGCCTTGTTGAGCAGGCGCAACTGGCCCTCAGACGGCGCCGGCAGTGGCGATTGGCGTGCCAACTCGGCAAATCCGCCGCGTGGCAGGGCCACGGTGCGCAGCTGCCAGGGCCGGGCGGCGCCGCGCTCGGCCGCCGACAAAGGCCGGAACGAGGACTCGGCCTCGGCCAGCCCGCCAGCAGCGCGCTGCAAGGCGGCCGGGTTCTGCGCCGAGCGGCTCAACAGGTAGTTGCGCTGGCCCGGCCCGCTGACCAGCAGCAAGCGCACTTGCTGCGGCTGGCCCTGGGCATCGCGCCGCAGGCCGAAAAATTGCGTGGCGGCCAGGCCGTTGAGGTTGCGCCGCTCGTAGCGGCCATCCACCGGCTGCACCAGCTGCTGCACGATTTGCTCATGGCTGCTGCCCGCCTCGGCCGGCAGCAGGCGCAGCACCAGTGCCGCATCGGCCGCGCCGTTGATCACCCGGATCGCCTCGCGGCTGTTCTGGATCGACCAGCCGGGCGGTGCGCTGAGCGCGATGCCCAGCTCTTCGTGCAGAAAATCGCGGCCGCGGGTGACACCCTGGCCGCGGCTCTCGCCATACACCATGCCAGAGATGGCCTGCAGGTAGCGCGCGCGGCCGTCATCGGCATAGTCGCCGCCGTAGCCGGCGGCGATCTGCCGGATGTCAGCCAAGCGCTGATCGTTGCTGGGGTGTGAGGACAGCCAGTTGGCGCCCGCCGGCGGCGCGCGGCCTTCGGCGCGGGCTTGATCGGCGGCAAAACGCTCCTGGCTCTTCAGCGCAGCGATGACCTCGACCATGTTCTGCGGGTTGTAGCGGTTGCGCGCCAGGTACTCGGCGCCCAGCCGGTCGGCCTGCAGCTCCTGCTCACGGCTATAGCGCGCCACATAACCGGCCGCCACACCCTGCGAGACCGTGCCGGCCAGATCGGTGGCGCCACCCACACCGGCGCTCTCCAGCACCGCCCCCAGCAGCGTGGCCGCCAGCACGCCCAGCCCGGCCTGCTGCTGTCGGGTGGCGCGCTGCGCGCCATGGCGGGCGGTGACATGGCCGATCTCGTGGCTCATCACGCCGGCCAGCTCAGCCTCGCTGTCCAGGTAGGCCAGGATGCCCCGCGTCACGTAGACATAGCCGCCGGGCAGGGCGAAGGCGTTGACCTCGGGGCTGTCAAGCAGGGTGAAGGTCCAGCGCAGCTGGGCGCGGTGCGACTGGCGGGCCAGTTGCTGACCGATGCGGTCGACATAGGCCTGCAGCGCGGCGTTGTCGTAGCGGCCGTACTCGGCCAGCACCTGGGCATGGGCCTTTTTTCCTTCAGCGATCTCGCTGGCCTCGTCCATCACCGAGCGTTCAGCGCGGCCGCTCACCGGGTTGACCACGGGGCTGCCGCAGCCGGCCAGCAGCAACGCAGCGGCACACAGGCCGGCGGCCAGGGCGCAGGCCCAGCGGTGAGGGCCACCGGCGGGGCGGAGGGTGGGGCGGATGGCGGCAGAAGTCATGGGCCGACGATAACCCCCGCGTGGCGGACCTCATTCATGGCAACGTCAGCACCGAGGTCTTCGGATGGAAGGCGAACCAGGCAAACCAGTAGGCCGTCACCGCCGCCAGCGGCCGACCCTGGGCGTCAAACGCCTCGGCCGAGCGGTGCTGGCGGTCATAGCGGATCTCCACCGTCTGGCCGGCCACCTTCTCGCGCAGCCGGCCCTGGGCATCGACGCGGGCCGCCAGGGCGCTGAACGGGTAGGCCCGCGCCTGCTGGCCCAGTTGCAGGCCCAGCACCTAGGCCTTGGCGGGCAAGCGATCGTCGCGGTGCTGCACCTCGAACATCAGCCGCGCCACCTGGTCGTAGCCGGCGTAGGGATCGCGGTGGTAGTCGCGCTCGAAGCCGGTGTCGCGCGACAACACCTCGGAGCCGGGGTGACGGCGGCGCCAGTCGGCCCAGCTGGTGTGGCTGATCGGCAGCCTGCGCAAGCGCTGCCCTTTGAGCGGCCCGCTGACGGCCTGGAACATCAGCTGTGACCACAACGACTCGGTGCCGCGGTCATAGAGCAGAACATCACTGTTGAAGAGCAGCCCCGAGACCGCAAACACCGCCGCCAGCCGGCCGGCCCCGCCGAGCCGCGCATCGAAGGCCACACCAGTACCGCACAACGGGCAGTAGGTGACAGCCACTGGCAGACCGGCCACGCGGTCGTTGACCACCTCGTGCCAGTTCAGGATCGCCACCGGATAGGCCCGCACGACGCCGCCATGGGCCAGCCCCAGCACACGATCGTCGTCGGCCAGCCCGGCACGCGAAGCCGGCAGGAAGCGCGGGTGATCGATCGCCGGGATGCCATCACGCGGCGAGCCGCCGCGCTCGATGGCGGCCGCAGGAATCAGCGCATCGCTGAGATCAAAGCCATTGAGCTGCTGCGCACTGGCGATGCCGGGTACCGCCACCAGCACCAGCACCAGCACCAGCATCAGCGCCAGCGCCAGCCCCAGCAGCAGGGCCGCCAGGCCAGCCCGCGCCGGCCGCAGCGCGTTGTTGCCAAGGCAAATGCCCCGGTGGCTGCCGCGGCTGCTGGCGGCTGGGGTTTGGTCGGCCGCTGGCCCCTCTTCGGGCTGCGGGCGCAAGGTCTTGCAATGCGTCATCGCGGGGTCTCCTGAGGGCGGCGCGCCTGCCAACGCCGGCTCTGTGCCGCCCCTGTTCACCCGCATCAAGTCGCCTTAGCGACCAGCGCGGTTACATGCGGCCCATGCTGCTAGCGCGTCGGGCCCAGCAGCTCGCCCTGGCGCTGCGCCCAGCCTGCCATCCAGTCGGGCAGTTCGCTGGCCGGCATTGGCCTGGCGATGAAATAGCCCTGCGCCAGATCGCAGCCCAGGGTGCGCAGCAAGTCCCAGTCACTTTGCGTTTCGACACCTTCGGCCACCGTCTTCATGCCCAGGCTGGCCGCCATCGCCATGCTGCCCTGCACGATCGCCTGCAGCGCTGAATCGGCCGCAGCGCCGTGGATGAAGCTGCGGTCGAGCTTGAGCTCATCAAACGGCAGGTCGCGCAGCTGCGCCAGCGACGAGTGGCCCGTGCCAAAGTCGTCGATCGACAGGCCGATGCGCTTGAGCCGCAAACGCGTCAGGATGTCCAGCGGCGCCCGCAGGTCGGCCGCCAGCCGGCTCTCGGTGACCTCCAGGATCAGCGCCGACGGCGCAACCCCGGCCTGCTGCAGGCAGTCCATCACCACTTCGGGAAAGTCGAGCGACGTCAGGTTGTCCATCGAGACATTGACCGCCATCCGCAGATCCAGCCGGGCATCGCGCCAGACGCGGGCCTGGCGCAGCGCGTTGCGCAGCACCACCTGCGTGAGTTGTTCGATCAGGCCATGTTGCTCGGCGATGCCGATGAAGCGGTCGGGGTAGACCAGGCCGGCGCGTGGGTGTTGCCAGCGCACCAAGGCCTCGAAGCCGGTCAAACGGCCGCTGGCCATGTCGACTTTGGGCTGGTAGTGATTGAGCAACTGGCCGCCAGTCAAAGCTTGCTCGAGCTCCGCAGCCCCGAACTGCTCGACCGGCGACAAGGGCAGGGCCGCCCGGTGTGTGGCGCGGGCCTCTAGCAGCTGCCGCAATTGATCGGTGGTGACCGGCTTCTCAAAGGCGCCGAAGACCTCGAGGCCCAGCGCGCGGGCGAGCTTCTGCGCAGCCTTCAGAACCCGGCCCGATTCACCGCTGAGCAGCACCAGCCCGCCCTGAAAATTGACGTTGGCCAATTTGCGCACGAACTCCACGCCGTCGATGCCGGGCATCTGCAGGTCGCAGAACACCAGATCGATGGCACCGGGCTGTTG
>JBBQJN010000267.1:0-5188 GCA_038325945.1 Burkholderiales bacterium
TGCAAGATCAGCGTGCTGCAGGCAGCACCCAGGCCTCACGCAGCTCGCGCTTGAGCACCTTGCCGATGGCGCTGCGCGGCAGTTCTTCCACCAAGCGCAGGCCCGACAAACGCTGCGTCTTGCCGACCTGCCGGTTCAGCCAGTCGCGCAGCTCCTCGGCGCCGGCCGTGGCAGCGCCGATGGCCTGGCGCAGCACCACAAAGGCCACCGGTGTTTCACCCCATTCGACCGAGGGCACGCCCACCACCGCCGCATCGGCCACCGCCGGGTGCTTGCGCAAGATGGCCTCAAGGTCGCTGGGGTAGATGTTGAAGCCGCCGCTGATCACCATGTCTTTGCGGCGATCAAACAACACCAGAAAGCCGTCTTCATCAAAGCGGCCAACATCGCCGGTACGAATGAAGCGCTGGCCCTGGGCGTCGAACCACTCGGCCTCGGCGGTCTTGGCCGGCTGCTTGTGGTAGCCGCTCATCATCGCGCCCGAGCGGCCCACCACCTCGCCAGCCTCGCCGCTTGCCACTTCCTGGCCCTGCTCGTCGATCAGCCGAATGTCGTGGCCCTCGGCGGGCTGTCCCACGGTATGCAGCTTGGTGGGATGCAGATGGGCTTGCAGCACGCAGGTGCCGCCGCCTTCGGTCATGCCGTAGTACTCGGTCAGGCCACCGGGCCAGCGTTGCAGCACATCGGCCTTCAGCGCGGCGCCAAACGGCGCACTGGTGCTGAACTTCATGCGGAAGGCCGACAGGTCGAACGAGTCGAACTCGGGCCGCGCCATCAGCCGCTGGTACTGCACCGGCACCAGCATGGTGGTGTTGGCGCGTTCGCGCTGCGCGATCTGCAAATAGCCTAACGCGTCAAACTTCGGCATCAGGATGACGCAGCCGCCGTAGGCCAGCGTGGGGATCACCGCCACCAGCGTGGTGTTGCTGTACAGCGGCGTGGCGATCAGCGTGATGCTGTCGGCGCCATAACCCGACATGGCGGCGCGCTGGATATGGCCCCAGCGCATGGCGTGTGATTGCACGATGCCCTTGGGTGTGCCGGTGGTGCCCGATGAATAGATCAGGTTGAACGGCCCCGCTGGATCGATGCTCACCGGCGCCGGGTGGACGGCGCCATCGGGCAGCCAGGGCGCCAGCGCTGCGTGGCCGTCATGGCCGTCAAGCCGGGTCACCGGCAGGTCAGCAGGCACGCCCGCACCAGCGGCGGCCAGCGCGGTGGCGACCTCGGCGTCAATGAAGAAGCGCCGCGCGTCGGCATCCACCGCCATGCTCACCAGCTGCTCAGCGGTGGAACTGGGTGCCAGCGGCGCCACTGCGCCACCGGCGCGCAATGTGCCCAGGTAGAGCGCAACGTACTCAACGCTGCTGCCGCCGCAAACGGCGATGCGCTCACCGGCGCCCAGCCCGTCGCGCTGTAGCGCGGCGGCAATGCGGTCGACCAGGGCATCGAGCTCGGCGTAGTTGAGCCTGCGTTCACCGACCACCAGCGCGGGTGCGCTGGGCCGCTCGCGGGCATGCTGGGCGATCAGTGAGGGCAGATCACGGAAGGGTGCGTCGATCAGGCAAGTGGAAGCAGTCATGCGGAGTCCAGGCAACGGGTGGGGCAGGGCGAACGTGCCGCGGCAGGGTAGCAGCGGCGGCCCGGCGGCTTTGTCGCCCAGGTGCTTGTTGCGGCAGGGCGCGGCGCGCCGAATCGGCGGACATCTTCTTCAACCAGCGTGGCGGGGCGTGACATGGACATCCAAGGCAAGGTGGTGGTGGTGACGGGCGGCGCCTCGGGCATCGGCAAGGCGCTGTGCCAGGCTTTTGCTGCGGCCGGTGCGCGAGCCGTGATGGTGGCCGATCTGGACGGCGCGGGTGCCGACGCGGTGGCCACGGCAGTGCAGGCCAGCGGCGTGGCGGCGCTGGGCCAGCGCTGCGATGTGTCTCAGGCTGCCGAGGTGCAGGCGCTGGTCGACCTGGCCACTGCGGATTTTGGCCAGATCGACATCTTCTGCAGCAATGCCGGCGTCATCAGCCGCGTTGATGCCGATGCCGCGCCCGCCGTCTGGCAGCGCCACTGGGATGTCAATGTGATGGCCCATGTGTTTGCCGCCAACGCGGTGCTGCCGCAGATGCTGGCGCGTGGCGAGGGTTGGCTACTGCAAACCGTATCGGCCGCCGGCCTGCTGAGCCAGGTCAACGCCGCGCCGTATTCGGTTACCAAGCATGCCGCGCTGGCCTTTGCCGAATGGCTGAGCATCGCCCATGGTGACGCCGGCATTCAGGTCAGCTGCCTGTGCCCGCAGGGTGTGGACACGCCGATGCTGCGCGGCGCCGGCGGCGACACCGGCCGGCCCAGCTTTCTGGGTGAAGGCGCGCTCAGCGCCGAGCGGGTGGCGGCTTGTGCGCTGGACGGGCTGCGCGCCGGGCAGTTTTTGATCCTGCCGCATGCCGAGGTGTTGGCCTTCTGGCAGCGCAAGACGCAGGACACCGCGCGCTGGCTGCGCGGCATGCGGCGCCTGCGCGCCAAGGTGATGGCCGGCGAGGCCTGATCGCGGCGGGCGGGATCGCCGCTGCGCGGCCCCTGGCTACAACAGCGTCTTCAAGGCCACCGCAGGATCGCTGAAGACCTCGGGCGGCGGGTGCTTGCCGGCTTCCATCAGCTTGCGCGACATCACATGGTCCATCGGCGCGTTGGCCGACTCGACGCACAGCAGCTGATCACCCAGGTAATGCAGGATCGAGAAACTGCCCGGGTTGGCGCCTGGCCGGCGGTATTGGCGAATTTCGGGTGTGCCAGGTGTGCCGGCGGCAGGCATCAAACCAGCCATCTGCAGCCGCATTGCGCCTTGCTCCGACCAGAACCAGGGCAGGGCGGCATACACAGGCGCCTGGCCTTGCAGCGTCAGCGCGGCGCAGCGCGCCTGGTCGTTGGCGTTTTGCACCGATTCCAGCCGCAGCCGCTGGCCGCCCGGCGCCCAGCGCGGGTCCACCGGAAAATTGGCCAGGTCGCCGATGGCCAGGATCAAGGGGTCACTGCTGCGCATCGCCGCATCGACGATGATGCCGTTGCCACAGGCTAGCCCAGCGGCCTGCGCCAGGCCGAGTTCGGGCTCGGCGCCGATGCCCAGCAGCAGCAGATCAACCGGCTGGCGCTGGCCGTTCACCGTCAAGGCCTGCAGGCGCTGGCCGTCATGCTCAATGCCGCCGAGCTGCGCACCCAGCAATACCTCGATGCCTGCGGCCTGGTGCGTGGCCAGCACATGGGCCGACAGCTCGGCCGAGACCGAGCGGCCCAGCAGCCGCGGTGCCACCTCGATCACCTGCACCGCCGCGCCCAGCGCACGCGCGGTGGCGGCGACTTCAAGACCTATAAAGCCACCGCCCAGCACCGTCAGCGATTTGGCATCGTTCAGCAAGGGCCGCAAGCGCAGCGCGTCAGCGGCGTTGCGCAGTACCGCCACATTGGCCAGTTCTGCGGGCCAGCCAGCCAGACGGCGGGCACGGGTGCCGGTGGCCAGCACCAGCTGGCCGTAGTCCAGCCGCTTACCCGACTGCAGCTGCACCTGGCGTGCCGCGCGGTCGATGACCACGGCCGGGTCGTTGCGGTGCACGGTGATACCCGCAGTGTCATACCAGGCATCGGCGCGGTGAGCCTGCAGCGCCTCGGCCGAGTTCTTCAAAAAGGCCTTGGACAGCGGCGGCCGCTGGTAAGGCAGATGGGCTTCGGCGCAGACCAGCTGCACACGCGGGCCGAGGCCGGCTTCGGCCAGGCTGGCGCACAACTGGGCAGCGGCATGGCCGCCGCCGATGATGATGATCGAGGAGGGTTCGGTGCTCATGGTGGCGATTGTCTCGTGGGCAGCGCGGGCTAAAGACTGGGCATCAAGCCGGGCATCAAGCCGGGCATACAGCGGGGCATCACACCTGGTACTCGGGCAGGCGCAGCAGCAGGCCTTGCAGCGTCGGCGTCAGCCGGATCTGGCAGGCCAGCCGGCTGTGGGCGCGGCGTGGCACGGCGGTGATTTCCAGCACCGCCAGCTCGTCGGCCTCGGGCGGCGGCAAGCGATCAACCCAGGCTGGGTCGACAAAGACATGGCAGGTGCCGCAGCTCGGCAGACCGCCGCATTCGGCCACGATGCCGGGCACGCCGTAGCCGGTCGCGGCCCGCATCAAGCTCAGGCCGTCGGCGGCCTCAAAGCCATGTTCGGTGCCATCGGCGGCTATCAGGGTGATGTCGGGCATGGGCTGGCGTGTTGTCGGTTCAAGGGTCAGCCCGCGATGATGCCCGTTTTGCCGGCGGTGAGAATCGACACATGCACAACACCCCGAACCCCGCTGCCACCGTGCTCGACGTGCACACCGTGATCGTCGGTGCCGGCATCGCCGGCGCCTCGCTGGCCTGGCGCCTGCTGCAGGTCGAGCCGTCACGCAGCGTGCTGCTGCTCGAGGCCGAATCGCAGCCGGGTTACCACAGCACTGGCCGCTCGGCGGCGATGTTCATGCCCAGCTACGGCCCGCCGGCGGTGCGGGCGCTGACGCGCGCCAGCCGCGCCTTTTACGAATCACCACCGGCTGGTTTCAGTGAGACGGCGCTGCTGCTGCCGCGTGGCGTGCTCTACGTGGCCGCGCCGGGCCAGGCCGTGCTGCTGGATGCGCTGCAGGCCGAGCTGGCACCGGCCTGCGCGGGGCTGGCGCGCATCACGGCCGAGGCGGCGCTGGCGCGCGCGCCCTGTCTGCGGCCCGAGCAAGTGATGGGCGCGCTGTGGGATGGCGAATCCACCGACCTTGACGTGCATGCGCTGCACCAGGCTTTTCTGCGCGGCTTCAAGCGCGCCGATGGCGTCCTGCGTTGCGGTGCCCGGTTGCAGGCGGCGCAGCGCGAGGGCAGCGCTGAGCGCTGGCAGCTGCAACTCGCCGACGGCAGCAGCGTTGCGGCCAGTACGCTGGTCAATGCCGCCGGCGCCTGGGGCGACGAGCTGGCGCTGATTTGCGGCGCGGCGCCGGTGGGCCTGGTGCCGCGCCGGCGCAGCGCCTTCACCTTCCGCGCGCCCGAGGGCATGGACACTTCCGGCTGGCCGGCGGTGGTGGCGGTCGATGAAGGTTGCTACTTCAAGCCCGATGCCGGCCAGTTGCTGGGCTCGCCGGCCAATGCCGACGACAGCGTGGCGCACGATGTGCAGCCCGAGGCGTTGGACATCGCG
>JBBQJN010000268.1:0-5140 GCA_038325945.1 Burkholderiales bacterium
CTTGACGAGAACTGCCTGACCCTTTCAACTTTTTCACCAAGGAAGCACCATGAAGGTCTATTACGACAAGGACGCCGATCTGAGCCTGATCAAGGGCAAGAACGTCACCATCATCGGCTACGGCTCGCAAGGCCATGCCCACGCGCAGAACCTCAACGACTCGGGCGTCAAGGTCACCGTGGGCCTGCGCAAGGGCGGCGCTTCCTGGGCCAAGGCCGAAAAGGCTGGCCTGAAGGTGGCCGAGATCGCCGACGCAGTGAAAGCCGCCGACGTGGTGATGATGCTGCTGCCCGACGAGCAGATCGCCGCCGTCTACAACGCCGAGGTGGCCACCAACATGAAGGTCGGCGCCTCGCTGGCCTTTGCCCACGGCTTCAACGTGCACTACGGTCAGGTTGTGCCGCGCGAGGACATCGACGTCTGGATGGTCGCACCCAAGGCCCCCGGTCACACCGTGCGCAATACCTACAGCCAGGGTGGCGGCGTGCCGCACCTGATCGCCGTGCATGCCGACAAGACCGGCAAGGCACGTGACCTGGCGCTGAGCTATGCCGCGGCCAACGGCGGTGGCAAGGCCGGCATCATCGAGACCAACTTCCGCGAAGAGACCGAGACCGATCTGTTCGGTGAGCAGGCCGTGCTGTGCGGTGGCACCGTCGAGCTGATCAAGGCCGGCTTCGAAACGCTGGTGGAAGCTGGCTATGCGCCTGAGATGGCCTATTTCGAGTGCCTGCATGAGCTCAAGTTGATCGTCGACCTGATCTATGAAGGCGGTATCGCCAACATGAACTACTCGATCTCCAATAACGCCGAGTACGGCGAGTACGCCAGCGGCCCGAAGATCGTGACCTCGGAGACCAAGAAGGCCATGCAGCAGTGCCTGAAGGACATCCAGACCGGCGAATACGCCAAGAGCTTCATCCTGGAGAACAAGGCCGGCGCACCGACGCTGATCAGCCGCCGCCGCCTGACCGAAGAGCACCAGATCGAGGTGGTGGGCGAGCAGCTTCGCGCGATGATGCCGTGGATCAAGGCCAACAAGCTGGTCGACAAGAGCAAGAATTAAGCAGGCCTTGAACGGCAGGCCCGCGCATGCAGGCGCGGGCCCGTGGGCGCCGGCCCTGTGCAAGCAATTGCACAGGGCTTTGTCGTCGCCCACTGCCGTGGGTCAAGGCCAACAAGCTGGTCGACAAGAGCAAGAACTGAGCAGGCCTTGAACGGCAGGCCCGCGCATGCAGGCGCAGGGCCGCTCGCACCGGCCGTCTGCAAGCGATTGCAGACGGCCGGCTTGTTTTTTAGAGCAGCTGTTCGGGCACGAAGCCGCCCAGGATCGAGTTCTGAAGCCGTTGCCAGAACGATGACTCGGGCTCGGTGTGGTGCACACGCTCCTGGTCATCGTCGACCGCCACCCACTGCAAGCCGCCGGCGGCGTCCTGCCTGACACGGTAGGCGTTCTGCAGTTTGCTGATGCTGATCACCTGCAGCATCTGGCGCGCCAGTTCGGCGCTCTCGACAAAGACACCGAGTTCGGTGTTCTGGGTGCGCGAGCGCGGGTCGAGGTTCATCGAACCGAAGAAGGTCTTGTCGCCGTCGACCACTGCGGTCTTGGCATGCAGACGGCCAGTCGACGAGCCGAACAGGCCCAGTCGGGCATGGCGACGGCTGAGTTCAGGGCTGAGTTCGTAGAGCTCAACGCCGGCCTGCAGCAACTGCGGCCGGTAGCGGGCATAACCGGTGTGCACCAGCGGCTCGTCGGTAGCGGCCAACGAATTGGTCAGCACCGTCATCTTCACCTGACGCTGGCCGAGTGCCTCGAACGCCGCGATACCCAGCGGGCCTGGGATCAGGTAAGGCGAGGTGATGGTCACTTCCTGGCGCGCAGTCCAGATCTTCATCAGCGCCTGGAACGCCAGGCTGTCGGACCAGGCGCGGTCGGCGTCCTTGTCAAGCTTGTCGGGCGGATCGACCAGCATCAGCGCCGGGCCCCAGACCAGGCTCAGCCGGCCGCGGTCGAAGCCTTCACCGATCGGCCCATGGCCCAGTGGATCGTTGTCGGGCCGGGGCAGCGGCAGCGCCAGGTCGGCCCCGGCGGTCAATTCGGCAAAGCGCTGGCGCAGCTGCGCCGGATCGCCACCATGCGTTGACAAGGCCTCGATGGGCATCACCACCGGGCTGTTCCAGTAAAGGTCGAAGCTGGCTGCCAGGTCGGGCACGACGGCGCCGGTGATCAGCGCATCGAGGTCGATGAAGTTGTGCTGGGTGCCGCGCTGGAAGTAGTCGTCGGCGATGTTGCGTCCGCCGGCCACCGCCCAGGCACCGTCGGCCACCAGCAGCTTGTTGTGCATGCGGTGGTTGAGCCGGCGCACGTCCAGCAGCGAGGCGGCAAAGCGCCCGAGCAGACCGCTGTCGCGGGCTGCGCCAAAGGGATTGAACAGCCGCACCTGCACGTTGGGTAGCGCGGCCATCGCCCTCAGCAGGGCGTCGGTCCGGCTGGTGTAGAGGTCGTCGACCAGCAGCCGCACGCGCACGCCGCGCGCTGCTGCGGCGGCCAGCCGGCTGAGCAGCAGGCGGCCGGTGGCGTCGTTGTCGAGCACGTAGTACTGCAGGTCCAGCGCGTACCGGGCGCGGTCGATCAACTGCAGCCGGGCATCCAGCGAGTGCACGCCCAGGGGCAGCAGCCGAATGCCCGACAGCGCGGGGGCGGGTGATGATGCCCTGGCCAGCGCCACCAACGGGCTGTCGGCGTGTGGCGCCAGCGACCGCGACTCGGTCATCGCTGTGTGTTTGGGCAGGCTGCCGCAGGCCGGCAGCAGCAGCAGGGCGGCCAGCGCCAGGCCGCCAGCGCGCAAGATCGAACGGCCGGATCTGTAGGAGCCGAGCGCGGCCTGGGCCATCTTGTGAAGGGTGTTGGTCATGTCAGGCGCTCCTGAGGTTGGCGCAAGACGCCTGTGATCTGATTACGCGGCCATCCGGGCTGCGGATGCAGGGCCCGCGCCTGCTCACCGGGGGGCTCAGGTATTCTCAGGGCTTCGCCGTGCCGGATTGCCATGCCCTCCAACTCTTCCCTGCCGCCAGATTCGAGCCTGTCAGACGATGAGCCGCCACGCCGGCCGCGCAACAAGGGCATCTATGTGCTGCCCAATTTGTTCACGCTGGCGGCGCTGTTTGGCGGCTTCTATGCCGTGGTGATGGCGATGAACGGGCGCTTCGACCTGGCAGCGATCGGCGTCTTCTGCGCCATGGTGCTTGACAGCCTGGACGGCCGCGTCGCGCGCATGACCAATACCCAGAGCGCTTTCGGCGAGCAAATGGACAGCCTGTCGGACATGGTGAGCTTTGGCGCCGCGCCGGCGCTGATCGTCTACGAGTGGGCGTTGCGCGGCCTGGGCAAGATGGGCTGGGCGGCGGCGTTTGTCTACTGCGCCTGCGCTGCCTTGCGGCTGGCGCGCTTCAATACCAACATCGGCGTCGTCGACAAGCGCTTCTTCCAGGGCCTGCCCAGCCCGGCGGCGGCCGCGCTGGTGACCGGCTTTATCTGGATCATGGACGACGCCGGCTTCCGTGAGGGCGTGCGTGACATACCCTGGCTGGTCTGGACCACCTGGGCGCTGACGCTGTACGCCGGCCTGACCATGGTCACCAACGTGCCTTTCTACAGCTTCAAGGATTTCGGCTTCAAGCGCTCGGTGCCCTTCATCACCCTGGTGGCGATCGCGCTGGGCATGGCGCTGATCAGCCAGCATGTGCCGGGCACGCTGTTCGGCCTGTTCCTGCTCTACGGCTTGTCGGGCTATGGCATGTACATCTACCGGCGCATGCGCGGCAAGCCGGTGAGCGTGATCGCCACCTCGACCGACGAGCCCGACGAGCGCGGCCTGCACCGCTGAAAAAGCCGTGCTACATTCGAGCGTTATGACGACGATCTCAGTCCCGGCCGAATTTGCGGCTGCACTTGCGGTTTCATTTGCGGCTTCGCTGCTACCAAGGTTGCATCAGGCGCGCTGATCATCCTCGTCTCACTGTTTTTTTGAAGGATAGCCGGCCCGCCAGCGCAACGCAGCGGGCCGTTTGCATTTCCGGAACCCCTCCAGCAGCTGCGGTGCACCCCCCAAGTTCTGCCCCAGGAGAGTTCCATGCCCATGCTTGACCAGCCCGCCTCCAAGTACCGCGCCTTCGCCTCGGTGCAATTGCCCGACCGCCGCTGGCCTGACCAGGTGATCAGCCGCCCGCCGACCTGGTGCAGCGTCGACCTGCGCGACGGCAACCAGTCGCTGATCGAACCGATGGACCCGACGCGCAAGCTCAAGATGTTCGAAGCGCTGCTGCGCATCGGCTTCAAGGAGATCGAGGTCGGCTTCCCGGCGGCCTCGCAGGCCGACTTCGACTTCGTTCGGCTGCTGATCGAGCGGCGCTTGATCCCCGATGATGTGACGATCCAGGTGCTGACACAGGCCCGCGATCAGCTGATCGAGCGCAGCTTCGAAGCCCTGCGCGGCGCGCCGCGCGCCATCATGCATGTCTACAACGCCACCGCGCCGGTGATGCGCAAGGTGGTGCTTGGCCTGGACGAAGACGGCATCGTCGACCTGGCCACGCGCAACGCCCGCCTGGTGCAAGACTGTGCGGCGCGCCAGCCTGATACCGCCTGGACCCTGCAGTACTCGCCCGAAATGTTCTCCGGCACCGAGTTGGCGTTTGCCAAGCGCGTGGTCGATGCGGTGACTGCGGTCTGGCAGCCCACGCCCGAGCGCAAATGCATCATCAACCTGCCGTCGACGGTGGAGCACAGCACGCCCAACCTGTTTGCCGACCAGGTGGAGTGGATGCACCGCCACCTCGACCGGCGCAGTGCCATCGTGCTGTCGATCCATCCGCACAACGACCGCGGCACCGGCACCGCGGCGGCCGAGCTGGCGCTGATGGCGGGCGGTGACCGCATCGAAGGCTGTTTGTTCGGCAATGGTGAGCGCACCGGCAATGTCGACGTGGTCAACCTGGCACTGAACCTCTACACGCAAGGTGTGCACCCGGGGCTGGATTTCAGTGACATCGACACCATCCGCCGCACGGTGGAGCACTGCAACCAGTTGCCGGTGCACCCGCGCCACCCGTATGTGGGCGATTTGGTCTACACCTCGTT
>JBBQJN010000269.1:0-5113 GCA_038325945.1 Burkholderiales bacterium
GCGCTGCGCACCGAAGCCTCGACAAACGACGACAGTGATTCGTCTTGGCGCAACACCGCCTCAAGTTGAGCGCGCAGTTCGGGCTCGACCCGGATCTGGGGGATGACTGCAGACTTCATGAGCAACAGTGTAGTGCGTTTGCGTTGCACTCGAAACGCAAACTCGCAGGAGCCCTTCGCTCGGGGAGAGGCCGGGTAAACGGAGCTGCCTTCGGGACGGTGCACGGCCCCGAAGCGGCCATTGGCGACCGGCCGGTTATGGCCGCAAACGGCCGGCCAAGCGTCAACCACAAAGCCGCTGTTGGTGGCTGTCAGAAAACGCGCTTTTCTGGCGGCGACAAGTTGCAAGCGCAGCGGAAATGAGATAGGGCGCTGCGCGGGCCGCTGCCGACTGCGATCGCAGCCCCGCAAGCCCCGGGTGCCCTACGCAGCCCGGCCATGGGCCGGAAAAACAGCGTTTGAAACTCCTGTCCTCGCACTCCATTCCACATTGGGGTGTTTGAGACCACATTTTTTCCTAATGTGCTATTGTGTGACCACAATTCGCCAGACGAACCACCATGCAAATTTCGATCCGTGAACTCAAAGCCAACCCGTCCAGGGCCATCGCCCTGGCCAACCAGGGCCAGCGGGTGCAGATCACCTCACACCGCAAAGTGGTGGCCGAGCTGGTGATGCCAGGCACCAGCACCCCCGCCACAGCCCCGGCAGCCGCCAACGATGACCAGCGGGCACTGGCCCGGTTACTGGCGTCGGGGCTGGTGGCGCAGCCCGCCACGCAACCACTGGTGCTGGGTGAAGCCGTTGACTTCATGCCCGGCCCGGATGGCCAGTCGATGAGCGAGCTGGTGTTGAGCCTGCGTGGACCGCGATGATCCTCTTCTGCGACGCCTCGGCCCTGATGAAGCTCTACGCCCGGGAGCAGCACAGCGACTGGACCCGGCAACAAGTGCTTGGCGCCGAGCGCTGCCTGGTCAACCAGATCACCTGGGCAGAGCTGTGCGCGGCCCTGGCGCTGAAGGCTCGCACCGGGCGAATCGCCGCTGATGAAGTGCCGACAACGCTGACCAGGCTGCGTCAGGAGTGGGACAGCTACATCCGGCTCGGCCTCGACGCTGCCCTCATCGGTAGCGCCGGTGAACTGGCGCTGACCTTCGGCCTGCGCGCCTATGACAGCGTGCAGCTGGCTTCGGCGCAAGCGGCACGGCAACTGACCGGCAATGCGCTGCATTTCTGCTGCTTTGATCGGCAGCTCAATACCGCCGCACGGGCGCTTGGCCTCAACTTGGTAGAACCCGTGCGGAACTGACATCCCCGGGGTCTGTTGCTGAACCTTGAACTCCCTTTCCGCGCGATGCAGCAGGCCAGCCAGATCACCGAGCCTGACTACGCGCCGCTGGGGGACGACATGTTCTTCGCGCAGCGCGCTGACCTCCCGATTGATCGTTTTATCGCGCCGCGGCTGGATGTGGCGCTGGCCTTCATGCTGGGCAAGCCGCTGAAAGTGGCTCCGGGCGGCCCGAGCATCACGCTGTTCGACGTGCTCTCGGCCACCGCGCAGGCTGGGCTGGCAACCTTCATGCGTCGCATGGCGGTGGTTCACCCTTCGGAACGGCCGGGACCCGCGTGGTGCAGCCTGAGTGCGACCACCCGATCGGCCGGCTCTACCCGACCCGCATGCAAGATCGGACGCGCCTGGGCTTCACCAGCGTGCTGTTCCCCGAACTGGGCGACAAACCCGGCGACGATTGAAGATGGCGCCGGCGGCGGCGCTTCTTTACACAGGCTTGACCTGTGCCGGTCAGCCAGCACGGCCCGCCGCACGTTGTGAGATCAGGCCGCCCCTGGGTGGGTGGTGGAGACTTGCATGAACCGCGAACTGCACCTGATGGCAAGTCCGGCACGCCCGGCATACCCGGCACACCCTCGCCACGCGCTGCTGGCGCTTTGGCTGCTGGCCTGGCTGGGCCTGGCCGCTTTGTTTTTGGCGGCCACGCCAGCCCGTGCCGGTAGCTTGCCGGGCGAACTGCCGGCGCTGGCGGGTCGCCTGTCGGCGGTGGCCGGCGATGTGCGCTGGTTCGACCGCGACAGCGGCGCCTGGGTCCAATCCAACGAGGCGCAGCCACTGCGCAACTGGCCGCTGGCCCCCGGCGACCGGCTGCGCACCGGTGCCGGCGGCCGTGCCGAACTGCGCATCGGCAGCACCACGCTGCGCCTGGGCGCCGATGCCGAACTCTGGCTGCCGCGGCTCGATGAGCAGGCCGTGCTGCTGCACCTGCAGGCCGGCAGCCTGGCGGTGCGGCTGGCCGAGATCGACCGCGACGGCTTCGGCCCGGTCGAGATGCTCACCCGCGAGGGCCGTTGGCTGCCCCAGCGCCCAGGCCACTATCGGCTGGACCGCCAGCGCGACGCCACCCAGGCCAGCGCCTGGCGCGGTGAACTGCGTTTCGAGAGCCGCGATAGCGCCCTGAACATCGTTGCCGGCCGCCGCGCCGATCTCTGGCAGGACGCCGGCGGCACCACCCGCTATGCCTGGGCCGGCATCGAGCGCGACGGCTTCGCCGACTGGGTGGCACGCGACGAGCGTCAGGACGACGCGCCGATCAGCGCACGCTATGTGCCGCCCGGCGTGAGCGGCTGGCAAGACCTCGATCGCCATGGCGACTGGATTGATGAACCCCAGCATGGCATGGTCTGGCAGCCGCGGCTGGTGGCGCCGGGCTGGACGCCCTTCCATGACGGCCGTTGGGCTTACGTGGCTCCCTGGGGCTGGACCTGGATCGATGCCGCGCCCTGGGGCTTTGCGCCCTTCCACTATGGCTCCTGGCTGACAGTGGGTGGGCGCTGGAGTTGGTCGCCCGGTGCGCGCCATGAGCGGCCGCGCTTTGCGCCGGCACTCAGTGGCTGGGTCAGCCGGCCGCATGTCGGCGTCAACATCCATATCGGTGGCCGACCGCCGCCGCCGCGGGTGGTGGTGCCGGTGGTAATAGTGCGACCAGCGCCGACGCCGCGCACGATCATCGTGCTGCCGCACGAGCCGGACGGCCGCGACCACCGCTGGCCGCGTCATGGCCGTGAACCGGATCGACGCGCTGACGAGCGGCGTGGCGACAACGGGCGACCCGAGGAGCGGCGGGGCTATGAGGGTCGCGCTGAAGAGCGGCGAGGTGAGCCGCGCCGCATCGACGCGCCTCGCTTCGAGGGGCCGCGTCGCGAGGACAACCGCAGCGGCGAATCACGTCGCGATGAGCGCCGCGACGAGCGCCGCTCGGACGCTGGCGTGCCCGAAACCCAGCGTCCTGCCGGGCCTGATCGACCGGATCGGCCGGAGCGCCCGCAGCGCCCGGCGCCGGCGGCTGAAGCGCCTGCCGCGCGGCCTGTGATGGCAGCGCCGCCGGCGGCTCAGCCGGCGCCGCCGCCAGCAGCCGAAGCGCCACGCCGTGGACCTGCGGCGCCGGAAGGGCGTGGTCAGCGTGACGGCAACGAACCGCGCGAGGCGCGGGGTGCGCGTCCGGATCGACCCGAGCCGAGTGGGCGGCGTGGCGACGATGTGCGGCGCGATCGTGAGTAGCCGGCGGATCGCTGCATGCAGCAGGCCAGGCTGCTGAAGCGGCGCGCTACTTCAGCCAGGGCTTGAGCACCGGCCAGACATTGGCCAGCAGCTTGGGCTGGGCGGCGGCGGTCGGGTGGATGCGGTCGCGCTGAAACCACTGCTCGGCATTGGGCGCGTCAGCCACACCGGCCAGCAGAAACGGCACCAGCGCCGCGCCTTCGCTGCCGGCTGCCTCGGCAAACAACGTCGAGAAGTCCTGGCCGTAGCGCGCGCCGTAATTGGGCGGCAGCTGCATGCCCACCACCATCAGCTTGGCGCCACTGTCCTTAGCGGCGCGCAGCATGGCCAGCAGGTTGTCGCGGGTCATGGCCAGCGGCAGCCCGCGCAGCGCGTCATTGCCACCCAGCTCGATCAGCACATGGCTGGGCGCATGGGCCTTGAGCAGTGCCGGCAGCCGCGAGCGGCCGCCCGACGTGGTGTCGCCGCTGATGCTGGCGTTGATCACTTTGGCCTTGATCTGCTGCTGCGCCAGCCGCTGCTCAAGCAAGGCCACCCAACCACTGCCACGCGGCAGGCCGTATTCGGCCGACAGGCTGTCGCCCAAGACCAGCAAGGTCGGCGTGCGCACGGCCAGCGCCGGACCCGCGCCCAGGCCAATGGCCAGCAGCAGGCTACAGTGCTGCAGCAGTCTCCGTCGCGATCCGCGTCGCAACCCAACACATTCCATGAGCGATCCCATCATTTCGGTTGAGCATGTCACCCGCTCGGTCACCGATTCCACCGGCACGCTGGTGATTTTGCACGACATCCATTTTTCACTGCAGCGCCGGCAGTCCACCGCCATCATCGGCGCGTCGGGTTCGGGCAAAAGCACCTTGCTGGCCTTGATTGCCGGCCTCGACCACCCGACCAGCGGCACGGTGCGGCTGGACGGCGAAGACTTGTTCGCGCTCGACGAAGACGCCCGCGCCGGTTTGCGCGCGCGCAAGCTGGGCTTCGTGTTCCAGAGCTTCCAGTTGCTGGCCCACTTGAGCGCGCTGGAGAACGTGATGCTGCCGCTGGAGTTGCTGGGCCGCGCCGATGCGCGCTTGCGCGCCACCGAGATGCTCACGCGTGTCGGCCTGGATCAGCGGCTGCACCACTACCCACGCACGCTGTCGGGCGGCGAGCAGCAGCGCGTGGCGCTGGCGCGCGCCTTTGTGGTTGAGCCCGAGGTGCTGCTGGCCGACGAGCCCACCGGCAGCCTGGACCATGCCACCGGCGAAAAGGTGATGGCGCTGATGTTCGACATGAACCGCGAGTCGGGCACCACCCTGGTGCTGGTAACCCATGACCGCAGCATCGCCGCGCGCTGCGACCGGCAGCTGCACATCGAGGCCGGTAGGCTGCTGGCACCGGCGGACGTGGCAGCGGCGCTGTGAGGCTGGGTCGGCGGCCCTTGCTGGCCTGGCTGGCCTGGGGTGGCCTTGCTGCATCGTCGGCCTCCCGCGCCAGCACGGCGCCGGCGGGCCTGCCGTTGGCCCGTGCCACACCCGGCGGCGTGGTGCTGCTGGCGCTGGGC
>JBBQJN010000270.1:0-5098 GCA_038325945.1 Burkholderiales bacterium
CTTGTCTTCCTGGTTGTCCTTGTTGTAGGCCAGCGGCTGGCCCTTCATCAGCGTGATCATGGCCATCAGGTGGCCGATGACGCGGCCGCTCTTGCCACGCGCCAGCTCAGCCACGTCGGGGTTGCGCTTCTGCGGCATGATTGACGAGCCGGTGCAGTAGCGGTCGGCCAGGTCGATGAAGCCGAAGTTCTGGCTCATCCACAGCACCAGCTCTTCGGCCATGCGCGAGACATGCACCATCGTGATGCTGGCAAAGGCCAGAAACTCGATCGCAAAGTCGCGGTCGCTCACCGCATCCAGGCTGTTTTCACAGACGCCGTCAAAGCCCAGTTCACGCGCCACCGCCTCGCGGTCCAGCGGGAAACTGGTGCCGGCCAGCGCGGCTGCGCCCAGCGGCAGCCGGTTGCAGCGCTTGCGCACATCGGCCAGGCGCTCGGCGTCGCGCGCAAACATCTCCACATAGGCCAGCAGGTGGTGCGCAAAGCTCACCGGCTGGGCCACCTGCAGGTGGGTGAAGCCAGGCATCACGGTGTCGGTGTGTTGGGCTGCTACCTCGACCAATGCGCGTTGCAGCTCGGCAAGCAGCAGCGCCAGCGCATCGATCTCGCCGCGCAGCCACAGCCGCACGTCGGTGGCCACCTGGTCGTTGCGGCTGCGCCCGGTGTGCAAGCGCTTGCCGGCATCGCCCACCAGCTGGGTCAGCCGGGCTTCGATGTTGAGGTGCACGTCTTCCAACTCGAGCTTCCACTCGAATTGGCCGGCCTCGATCTCGGCGGCGATCTGGCCCAGGCCGCGGCGGATGTCGGCCAGGTCTTGCGCGGCGATGATGTTTTGCGCCGCCAGCATGCTGGCATGCGCCAGGCTGCCGGCGATGTCGGCCCGCCACAGCCGCTGGTCGAACTCGACGCTGGCGGTGTAGCGCTTGACCAGCTCGCTCATCGGCTCGGAGAACAGGGCCGACCAGGCCTGGGATTTTTGATCGAGTTGGTTGCCGGACATGGGCTTGCTCACTTGGGAAAGAGGGTTTTCGCTGTCAGGCGGCATCGCCACGCCGGCCGGCCAGTGGACGCATGGGCCGAGTTGGCCCTGACACGGTGGCCGCGAATCGAACCCGTATTATCCCGGCACCCTCTTCGCGGGCGCACCGCAGAACCTCGCCATGGCCCGTGCCGACGACGACATCCCCACCGAGGCCAGCCCTTCTGGCCACTGGCCCGACACCACGCAGATGCGCCGTGGTGCGTCGGCGTCAGTGTTTGAGCTCAGCCACTTCGATCCGCTGCACGCGCAAAAGCAGGTGGGTCAGGGCCGGCTGAACCGCCAGTTCGATCTGTGCCGGCCGGCGCTGGCCTTGCGCATCGTGCTGGCGCTGCAACTGGCGGTGGCGCTGGCCGGCCTGCCGCTGGCGCAGGGCTGGGTCGATGCCGGCAGCCGCGCCGCGGTGCTGGCCTTCGCCACGCTGGCGGCCACGCTGCTGTGGCTGCCGCTGGTCTGCGCTTTGCGCACCCGACTGGCCGCGCTGGGCACCGCGCCGCGCGAGATCACGCTGGCGCTGCTGGGCGCCATCGCCGCCACGCTGGGCTGGGCGCTGGTGGCGGTGGTTGATCTGATGCCGGCCTTGCCCGGCGCGGCGCTGGGAAGCGCGCTGGCCGGCGCAGCGCTGGCGATAGCCATCTGGCGCTGGCTGGGTCTGCGCGCGGCAGTTACGCTGCGGGCGGATACCGGCGCCAGGCTGGCCGAGCTGCAATCGCGCATCCGGCCGCACTTTTTGTTCAACGCCTTGAACACCGCGCTGGCGCTGGTACAGATCGAGCCACGCCAGGCCGAGGCCGTGCTCGAAGATCTGGCGCAGTTGTTCCGTGTCGCGCTGGCCGAAACCGGCAGCGCGGTGACGCTGAACGAGGAGATCGATCTGGCCCAGCGCTACCTGGCGATCGAGCAGCTGCGTTTTGGCGATCGGCTGCAACTGGTGTGGGATCTGGACAGCGCCGCCGGCGGCGCGGCGCTGCCGCCGCTGGTGCTGCAGCCGCTGGTGGAGAACGCCGTGCGCCACGGCATCGAGCCGGCGCTGGACGGCGGCGCCATCGTCATCCGCAGCCGGGTGCAGCGCGGCATGGCGGTGGTGACGGTGAGCAACAGCCTGCCCCATGTGCCGGGGCGCAGTGGCAACGGCATCGCGCTGGCCAATGTGGCCGAGCGTCTGCGGCTGCTGCACGACATGGCGGCTACGCTGGATACCCGCATCGAGCAAGGCCAGTACCACGCCCGCATCGAGGTGCCGCTGTGAGCGAGCCCCCCGTCACTGCGGCGGCCGTCGGCGGCAGCGCCGCGCTGCGCGTGCTGATCGTCGACGACGAGCCGCTGGCGCGGCAAAGGCTGCGCAGCCTGCTCGAGGCCAGCCTCGAGCCGCAGGCCCGCGTTGTCGGTGAGGCCGGCGATGCCCGCCAGGCGCTGGCGCTGCTGGCCAACACCGCTTGTGATCTGGTGTTGGCCGACATCGTGATGCCCGGCGGCAGCGGCCTGAGGCTGGCCGACGAATTGCGCCGCCAGTCGGCCTTGCCCGGCGCGCCGTCGCTGGTGTTTGTTACCGCCCATGCCGAGCATGCATTGCAGGCCTTTGAGCTGGACGCGGCTGATTACCTGACCAAACCGGTGCGCCGCGAGCGTCTGCAGGCTGCGCTGCAGCGGGTGGCACAGCGGCGCGGCCTGGCAGCGCCAAGCGCGTCCGACGGCCCGGTGCTGGTGGTCAGCGACCGCGGCCGTGTGCTGCGTGTGCCGCAGGCCCAGCTGCTCTACCTGAAGGCCGGGCTGAAGTACGTCAGCCTGTGCAGCCAGCAAGGCAGCTGGTTGCTGGACGAGCCGCTGGCTGATCTGGAGAAGCGCCTGGGCGAGGGCTTTTTGCGTGTGCACCGCAATGCCGTGGTGGCGGTGTCAGCGGTGCGTGCGCTGGAGCATGGCCCGTTGCCGGCGATGGCCGCGGCCGAGGGCCTGGCCGAGGCCGCGCCCTCGGCCGAGATCGAGCAGGGCTGGTTTGTTCGGCTGGCCAACGGCGAGGCGTTGGCGGTATCACGCCGCCAACTGCCCGCCGTGCGCGAGTTGCTGGCGCGGGCCGGGCGCTGATGTGAAGCGGCGGGCGCTGATCGCGCCGCTGGGCAAGGGCTCGAACATCAGGCGGTCGCCGCTATCAGGCCTTGCGCCGACGTGCCAGCGCGCCCAGCGCCGCCAGGCCGGCGAACATCAGCGCCAGGCTCTGCGGCTCGGGCACGGCGCTCACCGTCAGCCCCGACAAGGTGCCGTTGTATTGGCCCAGCTGGCTGGCCGCGCCGGTGCTCAGGTCGATGCGGTACAGGCCGGTAGCCAGTGAGCTGCCGGCGTCCAGGTTCAGCGCGGCATAGGCCATGCCGTCGGCGGTGATCTCGAAGCCGTTGGCCTTCAGCGCGTCCACGCCCAGCGGGCCGACGGCGGTGATCGTCGGGTTGTTGAAGGCGCCCGGGGCCATCATCAGCTGGTCTGTCGCGGCGTTGATGTAGTACAGCGCGGTGCCGGCCGGCGCGCTGCCAGGCCGGATCACCGAGTTGCTGTAGGCCACCCCGGTGTAGCCGCTGCCGATGTTGCTGGCGGCGTTGCCGACCGCGCCGGTGCCGGCATGGATGGCGAAGTTGCTGCCCGCCGAACTGACCAACCGCAGCGAACTGCCGCCGGCGAAATCGGCCACCGGGTTGAAGTCGATGCCATAGCCCAGCGAGGCATCGATCACCGGCGATGACAGCGCGGTCACAAAGGTCGCGGCGCCACTGGCTTCGTTGATGGTGTAGATCGCGTTGGACAGCGACACGCCGTACAACTTGCCGTCGGCAGGCCTCAGGTCGATGCCCACCAGCCGGTCGCCAGCGGCCAGGCCGGTGATGGCGGTGGTGGTGGCGGCGCCGATGTTGGCCATATTGATGTGTGCCAGCTGATTGGCGCTGGTCAGGCCGACCAGGGTGACGGCCTGGGCGCCCAGGCAGCACAGGGCAAGGGTGGCGCCGGCAAGGGCAGTGCGGGGCAAGCGGGTCATGGGGAGCTCCTGAGTGGGGGTTGGTGTTGACGTCACCAGCCCACTCCTGGGGTGCGGCACCCTGCCGGGGGACTGGCCCCTTTCCCCTACGCAGCCGGTGCTGAATCGGACGCAGCCGGTTCGTGGTCCAACTTGCGGTGCAGTTTCAGCCGTTGCCGGCGCGGCCGACCGCCGTCAGGGCAGCAGGATGCTGCAGCCGGTGGTGTTGCGGGCTTCCAGATCGGTGTGGGCGCGCGCCACCTCGGCCAGCGGGTAACGCTGGTCGATGCGGATCTTCACCGCGCCGCTGATCACCACCGCAAACAAGTCGTCGGCCATCGCCTGGCAGGATTCGCGGGTGGCGATGTGGGTGAACAGCGTCTGCCGCGTCAGGTAGAGCGAGCCCTTGGCGCCCAGCATGCCCGGCGCAAACGGCGGCACAGGACCCGAGGCATTGCCAAAGCTGGCCAGCAGGCCAAACGGCCGCAGCACGTTCAGGCTGCCCTCAAAGGTGTCTTTGCCAACCGAGTCGTACACCACCTTGACACCGACGCCGCCGGTGATGGCCTTGACGCGGGCGACAAAGTCTTCTGTGCGGTAGTTGATGGCATGGGCCGCGCCATGTTCCAGCGCCAGCTGGCACTTGGCGTCGCTGCCGGCGGTGGCGATCAACTGCAGGCCCAGCGCCTTGGCCCATTGGCAGGCGATCAGGCCAACACCGCCGGCGGCGGCGTGGAACAGCACAAAATCGCCGGCCTCCAGGCCTTGCACCGGCAGCGTTTTCTTCAGCAGGTATTGCGCGGTCAGGCCCTTGAGCATCATCGCCGCGCCGGTCTCGAAGCTGATGGCATCGGGCAGTTGGCATACGGTTAACGCCGGCATCACCCGCACATCGCTGTAGCTGCCGGGCGGGTTGCTGGCATAGGCGGCGCGGTCGCCCACCTTCAAGTGCGTCACGCCTTCGCCCACCGCCTCGACGATGCCGGCGGCTTCCATGCCCAGGTTCAGCGGCAGCGGGTTGGCGTAGAGGCCGGTGCGCTGGTAGACATCGATGAAGTTCAG
>JBBQJN010000271.1:0-5027 GCA_038325945.1 Burkholderiales bacterium
GTGGTGAAGTAGTTCAGCACGTTCATCGCACCCAGCCGCAGGTTGCCGCCAACGGCTGCCGGTGCGGGCGGCCGCGGATGGCTGGCGACGAGGGCGGGCGCCAGCGTCGGGTGGATGCGGTAGAGGCCCGCTCCGGCGGTGTTTGACGTGGCCAGGCCGAAGTCGATCACGCCGGTGATCGACGGCAGGGTGTCACCGCCGCGTGGCAGGCCGTTGGTGCCGATGTAGGGCGTCGGGTTGGGGTTCTGCGTCGAGCTGCCGTCGTCGAGCAGCAGCCGGCTGCGGGCCTGCAGCGCGGCCATGGCGATGGCGTCGGCGCTGCCTGCGGGGTGCTTGTTGGTCGGCGTCTCGTGGCGGCCACCTGCGCCCAGCGTCAGCTGGCCGAAGCGGGCCTGGAAAAAGTTTTGCTGCACCGTCATGGTGCTGGTGATGCGCACCAGCATGCCTTCAAAGCGCTCGAAGCTGTCGCCGATGGCCAGCGGCAGCGTGATGTCGACCGGGGTGACGGCTGGCATCGAACTGGTCGCGTTGACGGCGCTGACGCTGCTGATCTGGCTCAGCGGCCGGCTCGAGGTGTCGGCGTTGCTGGCGCTGCCGGGGTTGTACTCGGCGACGGTGCCGGTGACTTGGACCGAGCTGCCGGGCTGGGCCGCGGCGTAATTGGTCGATCCGGTGAAGACGAAGATGCCGTCCGAGGTTGCCGGCAGGCCGTCGCAGTCTTGGTGCTGCATGAAAAAGCCGTCGCCATTGACCTTGGTCACAACGCCGCTGGTGATCACTGGCTGGCTGACCAGCGGGCTGGTCGCGCCGCTGCCCTGGATGGCGCAGATCAGCGCAGCGGTCGGGGCGGGTGGCGGCGGCGGGGGCGGCGGCGGCGATGCGCTGGAGCGCGGCGCAAAAGTCGTCGAGGTGACCGTGAAGTCGCTGCTGTTGACGTTGCTGTCGCTGCAACTGGCGTTACGGATGATGGCGGTGGTGTTGGATGGTGCCGGTGCCCGCGATGCCCCTTCAAAGCAGTTGGCTGTGGTGCCGTAGCCGACCAGGTCTTGCACACTGCTGGGCAACGGCGCTGGGCAGGCGGCAGTCAGCGCCGTGGTGTTGCTGACCAGCGCCAGCTTGCCAGCCGTGCCGCTGATGTTGACACCCGTGTTGGTCACGGCGGGCGTGCCCGGCAGGGCCGCTCCGACGGCGCCGCCGCTGGCTAGCTTGACGTAAAGGAAGCCGCCGGCAGGGATGCTGCCCGTCAGCGCCGTGCTGCTGTTCCAGTTGGTACCCGTCGCCGATGCATATTGCAGAGTCCAGCCTGCCAGGTTGACATCGCTGGCGCCGTTGTTGCACAACTCGACAAAGTCGTGCGTGTAGGTGGCGCTGTTGTTGCCGCCACCGCCATAGATCTGGCTGATGACCACCGCCGCGCCGGCTGGTGAGGCCAGGCTCAGCAGCGCCACAGGCAGCGCGGCGGCCAGTGCGGCGAGCAGGCGCCGGGCCAGGAACTTGTTGGGCAAGGAGGGCTTCATGGCGGCGTCGGGTTGGTTGCGGGCCATCGCTGGTGGCGGCGGCCCGGCAAGGGCAGGTGGTGGAAGGCGGCTGTCAGGCCGAGAAACAGGTCTGGTAAGGGCTGCGCGATGCTCGCATTGCTGCCTGCGCTGCGGCGCCCGTCCACCCCCCGCGAATCGGGGGGCGGACTTGTCCGAAGTTGACCGGATGGTCAAGTTGAGTCGGGTGTCCCCCTGACGCGGTTCAGCCGCCATTGGCCACGCCATAGGCAACATGGCCGGCGGGCACATGGGCGGCGGCGCTGGCGATGTGGCGCGGCTGGTCGTCGAAGAAAAAATCGGCTGCAAATTCGCGCAGGAACTCGCCCTTGGGCAGGCCGCCCAGAAACATCGCTTCGTCAACCTCGATGTGCCAGTCCATCAGCGTGCGGATGGCGCGCTCATGGGCCGGTGCGCTGCGCGCCGTCACCAACGCGGTGCGCACCCGCATGCCCGAAGCACTGCCCGCATGGTGCAGCCGCAGCAGGGCCAGCAGCAGCGGCTTGAACGGCCCCGGCGCCAGCGGCGTGCCGGCCTGGCTGCTTTCATGCAATTGAAAGGCCTGCAGGCCTTCGCGCTGGTAGATGCGTTCAGCCTCATCGCTGAACAACACGGCGTCGCCGTCGAAGGCGATGCGCAGCTCATGCGGATGCGCCGCCGAGGCCTGCGGCGACTGCGGCGTTACCCGCGCCGCCGGCACGCCGGCTTCAAGCGCTGCGCGCACATCGGCCTCGTTGGCTGACAGAAACAGCTGAGCGTTGAGCGGTTGCAGATAGCGCCAGGGTGATGCGCCGCGGGTGAAGACGCCGCGCTCGATGTCCAGGCCAAAGTGGCGTGCCGAGTGGAAGACCCGCAGACCCGACACCGGATCGTTGCGCGACAGGATCACCACCTCAACCTGGCGCTGCGCTGCGCCGTGGTTGAAGGCCAACAGCTTGCGCGCCAGACCGAAGGCCACGCCGGGACGGGCGGGTTCATCAGCGCGTTGCAGCTGCAACTGCATGTAGGCATGGTCGTCGCTGGCCTCGAAGACCTGGTTCTCGGCCTCGAAATCGAACAGCGCACGCGAGGACAGCGCCACCACCAGCGGGCCGTCGCCGAGACCGGCGGGCGCTGGCCTGGCCGCGTTGGCAAGCGCGGCCGGCGGCTCGGGCAGGGAGGTCATGCGCCGAATGATAGGGGCGCGGCCGCCGTCACGCCCCGCACCCGGACGGCCTGCGCAAGGTCAACAGGGTCTGGCGCTGTCGGCGCTCAAGTCTGGCCGCCGACGCGCCGATAAGTGAATACCTTTCCACTCTCACCGAGTCAGTGGACGCCGCGACATGTCTACGCAACCGTCTCGAAAATTGATGGCCTTGCTGCTGCTGCTGCTGGCAGTGCTGCTGGCGCTGGCATCGAGCCCGGCGCGCGCCGACAGCGGTCTGTTGCTGATGCCCGAGCGGCCGCAAGTCGATGCCTGGCCCGCGCTGCGCCTGCTGTCCGACCCCAGCCATGAGATGACGCTGGCCGATGTGCAGCGCCGTCGGCTGGAGTTTGCCGCGCCGCAATCGCCGGCCAGCAACCTGGGTGTGCGCCGTGACGCGGTGTGGTTGTACCTGCCCGTACAGGTGCGCGGCGGCGACGGCCGCTGGGTACTCGACATCGATTACCCCACGCTGCACCGTGTCGACCTCTACCTGGTCAGCGACGGCAAGCTGGCGCGGCAGTGGCGGCTGGGCAGCGACCAACCCTTTGCCGAGCGGCCGATGCCCAGCCGCAGCCTGGCGGCTGAGCTGATGCTGCGGCCCGACTTGCAGCATGAGATCTATTTGCGGGTCAGCACACGCACCAGCATGGTGCTGCCCATCAGCCTGAGCACGCCGGAGAACTTCCACAAGCGTGAGTCGGGCATGCAGTTGCTGCAAGGCCTGATCCACGGCATCTCGCTGGCGCTGCTGGCCTACAGCGTGGTGCACGGGCTCGCGCTGCGCAACCCGATGTTTGGCCTCTATGCGGTGATGCTGCTGGGCTCGTCGACCTTTTTCCTGGTCTTCTACGGCATCGGTCAGCAGTACCTGTGGCCCAACCCGAGCCCGCTGAGCGAACGGCTGGCGCCGCTGTCCATACTGTTGGCGGCGGCCGCAGGGGCGCAGTTCATGCGGCTGGCGCTGGCCACGGCGCAGCGCCAGCGCAGCATCGACCGCGGGCTGATGGCCCTGTCAGCAGTGTCTGCGCTGGGCTTCGCGGCCTCGCTGCTGGGGCTGATGGATTACCGCGTCACCCAGTTGACCGCCACCGTGCTTGGGCCGACGCTGCTGCTGCTGTCGGTGCCTGCGGCTTGGATGCAGGCGCGCGACGGCGACCGCGTTGGCATCTATATGTTGATCGGCTGGGGCGGCTACCTGGCCGGTGCGGTGACGCTGGCGCTGTTGCTGCGCGGCCTGCTGCCGGCCAACTATCTGACGCAGCAGTTGTTCCAGTGGGGCTCGCTGCTGGAGATGCTGGCCTGGTTGCGTGTGCTCAGCCTGCACGTCGAGGCGGTGCGCCACGATGCCGATCGCGCCAAGCTGGAGCAGCAGGCGCTGCTGGCGCTGGCCCATACCGACGCGTTGACCGGCTTGCCCAATCGCCGCGGTCTGGCCGCATCGCTGGCGCAGGCGGTGCCGCTGTGCAGCACCCGCAATGTGCTGGCGGTGTTTCTGTTGGATCTCGATGGCTTCAAGTCGATCAATGACCGGCTGGGCCATGATGCGGGTGACGAATTGCTGGTGGCGGTGGCTAAACGTTTGCGTGACGGCGTGCGCAACGGCGATGGGGTGGCCCGGCTCGGTGGCGACGAGTTTGTCATCATGGCCGCCGGTTTGCGCGGCGAGGCCGAAGCCCAGCATCTGGGCAACAAGCTGCTGCGCGCCTTCGATTCACCCTTTGACATCGCCGGCCAGACCTGCCGGGTCGGTCTGACGATCGGCTTTGCGCTGGCGCCGCATGACGGCCGCGAGGCCGGTGACCTGCTCAAACGGGCCGACGCGGCGATGTACGCCGGCAAGCAGGCCGGCCGCCACACGCTGCGGCGCGGCGCGGCGTCGGCCGGGCTGGTGGCCTGATCCTCAGTTCACAAAGCCCAGCGGCCCGCGCTTGCCGGCACCGCCGGGTGCGGGCAGATCGGCCGGCATGATCTGGTCGCGGCCGTCGAGCCGGGCATTGCCAAAGGCCGTCATCCAGGCCCGGCGCATCTCGCGCGGCGCCATGTCGGCCAGCCGATCAAGCACCTCATCGGCGGGCTCGGGCGCAAAGCGCCGGCCCCAGTCGTGCTGGCCGCGGATGCTGGCGTAAAGCCGCAAGGCAATCGCGCGTGCCGCGTCGCGGCTGGGCATCTCCACCTGGTAAACATTGACGCGGTTGAGGATCGGCTCGGGGATGGTGCGCTCGTCATTGGCGGTGGCCACCCAGATCAGCTGGCTGGCGTCGACCGCCACCTCGGCGAACTCATCGACAAACTGTTCCGCGGTGTCA
>JBBQJN010000272.1:0-5017 GCA_038325945.1 Burkholderiales bacterium
CCTGCTGCGGGCGCCGGCACGAACAGCCGTTTTATGCGCGCCTGCCGCAGCCGGTCATTGTTGCCGGAAGCTGGACGGATCCGGCGTTTACCAGGCGCGACAGCTGGCGCAAGGAGTTATTTGAAGCCGGTCGCTTCCAGCCGCAGCGCGCGCGCGAACTGCTGCAGCCCTTGTCCGCAGCGACTGGCTTGGCCTGTGGCAGCAAGCGGATCTGGTTCATCGTCGAGCCGGCCGCGGCGCAGCAGGTGGCAGATTTGGCCGGCGCGGCGCGGGTCTTTGCAGATGCAGCCAGCGAGTTATGGTTTGTGGCAGCGGCCCCGTGTCGCTGAGCGCGTGCCAACGCTTCAGCAGTTCATCCGCTACGGCAGCGTCGGCGCGCTGGCCACGGTGGTTCACTATCTGTTGCTGGTGTTGGCGGTTGAACGTGCCGACTGGGCCCCGTGGTGGGCCTCGGGCTTGGGTGCTGTCGTTGGCGCCCAGGTCGCTTATCTCGGCAACCGCTGGCTGACCTTCGCGCACGCCGGGTCAGCCAGAGTCTCCTGGCCGCGATTCCAGCTGACTGCGCTGGCTGGAGCCGTGGTCGGCATGGTGTCTGTTGCGTTTGCTGTCTGGCTTGGCGTGCCGCTGGTCAACATCGCTCAGATCTTCGACAAGTCGGGCCTGATGCTGACCTGCAAAAAATCCAGCGGCGTGGCCACGCCCAAGGATTTCAAGGGCAAGACGCTGGGCGTGTGGTTTGGCGGCAATGAGTACCCGTTTCTCAACTGGATGTCCAAGCTGGGCCTGAAGCCCGATGTGGATGTGAAGGTGCTCAAGCAGGGCTTCAACGTCGACCCGCTGCTGCAAAACCAGGCCGCCTGCATCAGCACGATGATCTACAACGAGTACTGGCAGGTGGTGGACGCGGGTGTCAAGGAGACCGACCTGATCACTTTCTTCTACGAAAAAGAGGGCGTCGCCTCGCTCGAAGACGGTCTGTATGTGCTGGAAGGCAAGCTGAAGGACCCGGCCTTTGTCGCCAAGATGGGCAAGTTCCTCAAGGCCACGCTCAAGGGCTGGAACGACGCGGTCAAGAACCCCGAAGAAGCCGCCAAGATCGTCGTCGCGGCCGACCCGTCGGGCAGCGCCACACTGAAGGTGCAAAAGCGTCAGATGGAAAACGTCGCCACGCTGATCAGCAACGCCGGCACTGCCAAGGTCGGCTACCTCGACCCGGCCGCCTACCAGCGCACGGTCAAGGTGCTGCTGGCTGCCGGCAGCGCGCCGGTGATCAAGAAAGACCCGGGCAAGGCGGCCTACAGCCACGCCGTGTTCGAGGCGGCCAGCAAGTAAGCCAGCAATTTAGCCAAAGCGGCCGGCGGGGCATCACCATGCTTGCCGCCGGCATGCCGGGTCTGACTGACGACGAGACGTCCAAGGGCCAGATCCGGCAAGCCAACGAGGCGCGCATCCTGGGTGCGGCTGAACGCGTGTTTGCCCGCGCCGGGTTCAGCGGCACCACCATGGCGGCAATAGCCGACGAGGCCGGCCTGCCCAAGGCCAATCTGCACTACTACTTCGGCAGCAAGCTCGAGCTGTACCGGGCGGTGCTGGCGCGCACGCTGCACGACTGGCTGGCGCCGATGGACGCGCTGACCACCGATGCCGACCCCGCCGACGCGCTGGCCCGCTACATCCGCGACAAGATGGCGATGAGCGCGCAGCGGCCGGATGCCTCACGCGTGTTTGCCAACGAGTTGCTGCACGGCGCGGCCGTGGTGGGTGGGCTGATGCGCGGTGAGCTGCGTGCCAAAGTGCAGCAAAAGGCGGCCGTGATCGACGGCTGGATTGCCGCCGGCCGTATGGCGCCGGTGGATTCAACGCATCTGTTTTTCACGATTTGGGCGGCTACCCAAACCTATGCCGACTTCGAGGTGCAGGTCTGCGCGGTGCTGGGGCGCGAGACCCTGGCGGACGCTGACCACGAACGCGCCACTGCACACGTGGTGGCGCTGGTCTTGCGGGGCTGTGGCTTGGCGCCGCCGTAGGCCGGTTCAGGCTTCGGGTTGGTAGCCCGACTCCCGTTGGCCCCGGATCGCCAGCACAAACACGGTGTCGAGCGCGGGGACATAGCGGTACAGCGCCACATAGCCGCGCGCAGCTTTGCCGATCACCAACTCACGCAGGCCGCCGCGCAACTTGCGGCCGATCAGCGGGCTGTGTGCCAGCACTTCCAAGGCGAGCACGATTTGCTCGATCCGTTCGGGTGCGTCGTCGATCTCAAACGCGGTCAGGTGGTCGAAGAAGCGGTCGAAGTCGTCCAGCACTTCTGGGGCGAGTTCGACCTGGGCCATACCCAGGTCAGCCGACGGTCTTGCGTGCCGCCGGCCTGCGGGGCCGCTCGCCCCGGGCGCGGGCGCTGAGGTAGTCCTTGGCATCGTCCCAGGCCACCGTCTGCCCTGTTGTCAGCACCTGCGCCCAGCGCTGCTCGGCCAGGTGCTGGAAAGCACTGTCCTGTTCTGCTTGCTCGACGGTCTGGGCGATGGCATCCAGGATGAAGGCATGCGCCGTCTTGCCGGCATGATCGGCCGCCGCCGCCACCCGCTGTTTCAGGTCGTCGTCAATACGGATCGTCGTCGTGGTCATGGTGTGCCTCAGGGATCAGGCACTGTAGCACTTAAGTGCTACTTCAACGACGGGTGATCTGCAGGGGATCTGTGGACTTGCCCGACCGGGTCGTGTTATCCAGCGTGGCTGGGGGCTGACGGCTCGATCCGGGGGGGGCGTGGCTGGCGGCCAAGGCCCGAACCCGGTCAAGCCTCCTCGAAGTAATCCGAGTCGACCCGCTTGACGAGGTACGACGCAGCAACGGACCCCCCCACATCGAAGTCGATCATCAGGCCCGACAGCTGTTGGCCGTCGATCAAAACAACCTTGGTGTCGATGCCGGAAACGCAGTCGATTGCTTCGGCGGTGTAGCTGGACGTGGTGATGAACACGCCCTTTCGGGCGCGTTGGCCCTGCAAGGCGCCGACAAACTTCTGGATTTCAGGCCGCCCGACCGTGCCTTGCCAGCGCTTGGCCTGGATGAAGATCGTGTCGAGGCCCAGGCGGTCTTCCTTGATGATCCCGTCGATGCCACCGGCCAGAAACCGAAGGAATGGCAGCATGCAGGTCTGCCAGTCGGGTAGGGCCATTGGCAAAGCATAACGGGCAGGCGGACCGGCGCGCGCCGTCATGGCGCACAGCAGGACGCCGCGCGGGCGGCAGCTGCGCCTACGATCCGGGTCCGCATCCTGGAGCGCCCATGACCGCATTTGCCGACTACCAACACATCAGTTTCACCCGCCAAGCCCGGGTGCTGGTCCTCACCCTCAACCGCCCGGCCCAGCGCAACGCGGTCAACGCCCGGCTGCATGCCGAGCTGGCCCAGGTCTTCACCGACGCCCAGCGCGATACCGACAGCGACGTGGTGCTGCTCACCGGCGCAGGCACGGCGTTTTGCGCCGGTGGCGACATTGCCTGGATGCAGCAGGGCGTGGACGACCCGGCCAGCTTCGAGCGCACCGGGCGCGAGGGCAAGGACATCCTGTTCAGCCAGCTCGATCTGGAAAAGCCGCTGGTCTGCGCCCTCAACGGCCATGCCACCGGCCTGGGGGCCAGCCTGGCGCTGTTGTGTGATGTGGTGATCGCCGCGCACAGCGCCAAGATCGGCGACCCGCATGTCAGCGTCGGGCTGGTGGCGGGAGATGGCGGCGCGCTGATCTGGCCGCAACTGATCGGCTATGCCCGCGCCAAGCGCTACCTGCTGACGGGCGACCTGATGACTGCCACCGAGGCAGAACGCCTGGGCCTGGTCAGCGAGGTGGTGGCCGACGAGCAGGTGCTGCCGGTGGCGTTGGCGCTGGCGCAGCGCCTGGCGGCCGGCGCGACCCAGGCGGTGCGCTGGACCAAGATCACCAGCAACCTGCCGCTCAAGGCGCTGATCCATGCGCATTTCGACGCCGGGCTGGCGTATGAGCTGCTGTCCAACCGCACGGCCGACCATGCCGAGGCGGTGGCGGCGTTCCGAGAACGGCGTGCGCCGGTGTTTGCCGGGCGCTGACGACGCATGGGCCGCTGGCCGGCTGGCGCAAGCACCATCGGGCCGGCTCCCTTCCGGGTCAGAGCGTCTGGGTAGCGCTTTGCAGCACGATGTCGGTGACGGGCTTGTTGTCGTCGGGGTTGGTTCGCTTGGCCGAGATCACATCGATAGTGGCCAGATCGGTGGCGCCGACAACCCGGCCGAAAACCGCGTAGCCCGGCGAAGCCGCGCTGGCGTAGTCCAGGAAGGTGTTGGCCACGCTGTTGAAGAAAAATTGCGAGGTTGCTGAATCGAAGACGTCGGTGCGCGCCATCGCGATCGTGCCGCGGGCATTGCTCAGGCCCTTGTTCGACTCCAGCGTTATGGCGGCGCGCAAGCCCGCCGGTATGGCGCCTGCGCTGTTGAAGCCGCCGCCTTGCACCACAAAGGCCGGGATCACCCGGTGGAAGATCGTGCCGCTGTAGAACCCGGCGTTCACGTAGGCCAGAAAGTTGTCGACCGTCACCGGCGCGCTGGCCGGTTCCAGCTCGACCACGAGGCTGCCCAGGCTGGTGACCAGCGTCACCCGTGGCTTGGGCACAGCCAGGGTGCTGTTGTAGACCTCGGTGCCGCCGGAGTTGACGGCCAGCCGCACGCTCAGCGCCTTGTTGGGCGTGCAGGTGACCGTCTGCTGGCTGGCGCTGCCGCCGGCCAGCACGGTGACGCCGTCGCAGCCTGTGGCGCTGAAGCTGGCGGCGGTGGCCAGGTTGGTGCCGGAGATGGTGAAGGTGCTGAGCCGGCCGTAACTCAGGCGGTTGGCGGTGGCACCACTGACCCATTCCATTACACACAACTCACCCCGTCGCCCGAGTCACGCATGAAGCGCACGCCAGCGGCGAAATCCATGACGCGCTGAAGTCCGATCCAGATGGTTTTGACGCCGGGTTCACCGTCGCCCTTGCGCGCGAGGAAGCC
>JBBQJN010000273.1:0-5003 GCA_038325945.1 Burkholderiales bacterium
GCGCCAGGCGCCTTCGAGCTTCTGGAAATCATCGTGGTGCATGATCAGATTGATCTGATCGGTCAGCTTCTTGTCGATCGCGGCGATCATCGCTTCGATCGATGCCACCACGTCACTGCCGATCAGTTGCGTTTGCGCCAGCGCCTGTTGTGCAAGGGTTTGTACCGCCTGCTCAACGGCATTCCTGGCGTCGTCGGATTTGGGCTTGAACTCTTTCTGCAGCAGCGATGCCAGATCGCCACCCTCCATTGCCACGCCGGCCAATGCTGCGGAACCCTGTGTTTCTGCCATGTGCAATGCTCCTGAATTGTTACTTGTGCTGTGCAACCGGGGCGGCTGGGATCAGCTGCCGTCGGTGGGCTTGGCCGACGAGGCCAGCGCGCCCAGCAGGGCCGGATCGGCCATCAGTTTGCCGATGAGTTCTTCGGCACCGCCCTTGCCGTCCATGTAGGTCACCAGGTTCTGCAACTGCTGGCGTGCCTCAAGCAGCTTGCTGAGCGAGTCGACCTTGCGCGCCACTGCGTCGGGTGAGAAGTCGTCCATGTTCTCGAAGGTGATGTCGACGCTCATGTTGCCTTCGCCGGTCAGCGAATTGGGCACCTGGAATGCGACACGGGGCTTCATGGCCTTCATGCGCGCATCGAAGTTGTCGACATCGACCTCAAGGAATTTGCGGTCGGTCACCGGTGCCAGTGGGTCGGCGGGTTTACCCGATAAATCCGCCAGCACGCCCATGACAAACGGAAGCTGGATCTTTTTCTCGGCGCCGTAGACCTCGACGTCATATTCGATCTGAACCCGCGGTGCGCGGTTGCGCGCGATGAATTTCTGGCTGCTGCTCATGCTCGGAACTCCTGGTCGGGAAAACGGTGATGGTGAAAATGCTCAGGGTCTGGTTTCTCGCCGAAATGGGGCTTGGCGTCAATACCCTTCAGATGAAGATCCGCCGCCAGGGCCGCCAACGGCCTCCGGGTCAACACCGACCATGCCAGCCACGCCGGCCAGCGCTTCGGGCGCCAGAGCCTTGATCAGTTGCAAGAAATTCTGGCCGACCAGTTGGCGCCCTCGGCGCAGAAACAGCGGCGCCGGATTGGTGGGCTCAGCGCGCTCAAGGTAGGCGCAAACCAGGTCGATAGCTCGAATCGCTTCTTCGCGAGAGTTGACGCTGCCTGACAGGCTGCGGCCCGAGCCGCCGCCTGCGCGATGCGCCCCAGAGGTATCGTCGCCATCGGCTTCGCTGGCAAGACCGCTATCGCCGTTGTCGTCAGCGGCGGGCAGCAAACTGGCGATGCCGTTGGCCAGCGCATAGAGCGGCCTCAGGTCAGGTGCTGCGTCGCCCAGCTTGTCGGCAACGATGGTGATCAGCTCGCGCACCATCGTCACTGCGGCCTCGCATTGGCTGCCCAGTTCGGCGTGCTTGGCAACGGCGTCGCCCAGCATGCGCGCGATTTGAGCCTTGCCCGGCAACGTTTCCGACTCCAGCGCCTGCGCCTGGCCCAGCGCTACCGCCACGGCGCGGATCGGCAATTCACCGATGGCGCGATCTTGTACCAGCATCGATTGGTGCAGGTCGCCGATCAGTCCTTCGTTGTCGCGCAGAAAGCTCAGCGCATTGACGCGAGCATAGGCGTCGCCATCGTCGGGATCGGGCTGGGGATGGACGTGCTCGCCCAACTGGGTCATCAAGCCGTTGATCAGCCGCAGACCCACTGGCAGGGCTCCGTAGCCGGTGAGGTGAAGCTTGGCGCGCAGCCAGAGTATGGCAATGCGCAAATCGCGCGAGCGATCCAGCAGCCCCGCAGCGAGATCACTGACTTGGCGCCAATTGGGCGGCTCGGCCGCGCCAAACTGTGATTCGGGCTTGCCTGCGGCCGCCTGGCTGAGGGCCAGGAAATCGTTGTCGTACTCAAGATCCGGGCCGCAAGGCGCCGTGTCATCAGCCAGCGGCTCAAGCCATGCGGCAACCTGGGAATCTTCAGAATCGTATTCACTCATCTGGGTGGCAGAACATGTCAGAAAGAGCGCGTGGCCGGTGCGCGGGTAGCGCGGGTGGGTGCGGGTGGGTGCGGGGAGGTGCAAGCTTCGCACCACGGCGAAGCTGCCGTTGCCTATTCAGTGTCTCAGGCTTGTGGGCAATTGAGAACCCCCCTCGCATGAGTGGGTTGCCGCGATGCCACCACTTCAGCTTAGGGGGTAGCCTGCGCCACCCTGGGCATTGGAGCTGTGGCGCAGGCACGCTGGCTCCGATACCATGATCCAACAACTAAACGCTCCAAGTGAGGTCGGGATGGGACGTACAAGAAGGGCTGCTCGTGCGCCCTTGGGATGGTGCCTGGGCCTGCTCTGGGTTTGCACAGCGCAGGCGCAAATCGCCACTCCCAACGAGCCGCCGCGAACGCCGTCAGTTGTGCCCCGACCCGCTGAACTGGCGCCGCCGCGCATCGACCCGCCCAGTCAGGTGCAGTTGCCCGTGGCGCCCAGTGAAGTGCCCAGAGAACTCGGCAAGCCCGATGACGACGTGCGCATCGACATCGAGCGCTATGTCGTCGATGACAGCGCCCCGCCTGCGCTCAAGGCCCGGCTGGCGGCATTGACCAAGGACTTCGTCGGCAAGAACCGCAGCTTCGAGGATCTGTACAACGCCAGGGTTGAGGTCACGCGCTTCCTGCAAAGTGAGCTGGGCTATTACCTGGGTTATGCCTATGTGCCCGAGCAGACCTTCCGCGACGGCGTGGTGCGCATCGCGGTACTGGAAGGGCGGCTCGACAAGGTGGTGCTGAAGTGGCCCGCCGACAAGACATTGCCGGTGCGTCGCGAAGTGGTGCAAGCCTATCTGGATCGGCTCAAGGAGGGCAGCATCCTGCTGGTGCGCGATGTCGAGAGGGTGGTGTTTCTGGTCAACGACCTGCGCGGCATCAAGACCCGCTTTGAAGTGCAGGCCGGCAGCCGACCCGGCACCGCCGACATCGTGGTCACGCCCGAGGCTGAGAGCATCTGGTCCGGCAAGGCCGAAGCCGACATCAACGGGTCGCGTTTCCTCGGCGAGTACCGCCTGGGCGGCCTGGTGCAGATGAGCAGCCCGTTCGGCCGTGGCGATGGCCTGACGGCTAATGCGCTGGTCTCCACCCCCCAGGGCCTGGCCTTCGGGCTGCTGGGTTACACCACGCCGGCAGGAAGCGATGGCATCAAGCTGGGCGCGTCACTTTCGGCGGTGAAGTACCAGCTCGACAAGGAGGTGTTCCCGCTTGATCTCAACGGCACTGCCGTCACCTTCACCGGTTTCGGCCTCTATCCGGTGTTCCGCTCGCGCAACCTCAACCTGTTTGCGGTGGCCTCGGCTGAACACAAGACCTACGAGGACAGGCAGTCGGCGGCCGACAGCAAGAGCCGCAAGTCGGTGGATACGCTGGCGCTGGGCGCCACCGGCGACTTCCGCGATGCCTTGCTGGGCGGCGGCGTCAATACCTACGACTTCACGCTGACCAGCGGCCGCGTCAACTACCCCGATGGCCGTCCCGGTGGCCTGGAGGATGCGCCCAATTTCACCAAGCTCACCTTTGGTTTCTCGCGCCTGCAAGACCTGCTGTTCATCATGCCGACAATGCAGGACAAGCGCAGCGGCAAGATGCTGGCCTATCTTTCGCTGCGCGGCCAAATGGCGATGGACAACCTCGACACCACCGAGCAGTTCCGGCTGGGTGGCGCCGAAGGCGTGCGCGCTTTTGCCACCGGTGAAGGCACGGGTGACGAGGGCATGGTGCTGAGCCTGGAAGCCCGCTTGCTGCCGCCAGAATCCTGGTTTGGCCGTATCTCCAACGAACTGGTGCTGAGCGCCTTTGTCGATACCGGATATGTGCGCTACCGGCACAAGCTGTCAACTGCCACCACCAAGACGTTGCCCAACAGCGGCAGTTTTACCGGCGTCGGTCTGGGGGTGTCATGGGTGCGGCCTTCGGAGTACGCGCTTCGCATCAGCCTGTCCACGCCGGTGTCGGGGGAGCCGCGTAGCGACCCGCTGGTGCGCAAGCCTCGCCTGTACCTGCTGGCGACCAAGTTCTTCAAATGAAGTCGTAACGCGCCGCCTACGGTGCTGCCTGGGGAAGTCTCATGTCGAATTCACAGCCCATGCGCCGGCTCGGCCATCGTCATCAGCCGCTGGGCCGCTTCCTGCTGCGGCCGATCAGCCTGGCGGCCTGCCTGGCCAGTATCACACCAGCGAGTTATGGACTACCCGGCGGTGCGCAACCCACTTTTGGCCAGACCACCGTCAGCCAGCCCAACGCGCAGCAGCTCAACATCCAGCAAAGCACGCCGCGCGCCGGCATCGACTGGACCACCTTCTCAATTGGCGCCAACGAGCGCGTGGTCATCAGCCAGCCCGACCGCGCGTCGGTGTTGCTCAACCGCGTGGTCGGTGCCGACCCGTCGCAAATCTTCGGCAGCCTGCAGTCCAACGGCGCGGTCTGGCTGATCAACCCGCGCGGCATCGTCTTCGGAGCGAACTCACGGGTGGATGTGGGCGGGCTGCTGGCCAGCACCTTGTCGATCTCGAACACCGATCTGGCCTCGGGCCGCTTGCTGCTCAGCCGCATGGGCGGCGATGCCGGCGAGATCCGCAGCGAAGGCCAGATCAACGCGGCCGACGGCACGGTAGCGCTGGTGGCGCCGCGCTTGACGCAAAGCGGCAGCATCCAGGCCCGCCGCGTCGGGCTGGCTGCCGCCACCGATGTGCAGGTGGACGTGGAAGGCGACGGCCTGATCTTCTTCAATGCGCGCAACGACGGCAGCCTGGCAACCCGGCTGGACCAACTCGGCTCAATCCGCGCCGACGGCGGCACGGCCGAATTACGCGCCGTGGCCCGCGCCGGCTTTGCCGACACCGTGCTCAACCTCGAAGGCGTGGTGCAGGCGCGCTCGATCGGGCGGCGCGAGGGCCGCATCGTGATCGACGGCGGTGCCGACGGCATTACCCGCGTGGCGGGAGCGCTCGACGCCACCGGCGC
>JBBQJN010000274.1:0-4977 GCA_038325945.1 Burkholderiales bacterium
GAGGGGGCGTTCAGTACCTTCGGACCGGCCGGGCGGTACTGACATGGCACGCATCGACCTCGACCTCGCGCACAGCTACAAGCCCAACCCGCAGGCCGACGCTGACTACGCGTTGCTGCCGCTGAAGATGTGCTTTGAGGACGGTGGCGCTTATGCGCTGCTGGGGCCGTCGGGCTGCGGCAAGTCCACCATGCTCAACATCATCTCGGGTCTGGTGGCACCGTCGCAGGGCAGCGTCAGCTTTGACGGCGTGGTGATGAACGGCAAGACGCCGCAGCAGCGCAACATCGCCCAGGTATTCCAGTTTCCGGTGGTCTACGACACCCTGACGGTGGCCGACAACCTGGCCTTTCCGCTGCGCAACCGCGGTGTGGCGCCCGACCGCATCCGTGAGCGCGTGGGCAAGATCGCCGAGATGCTCGAGCTGAGCGGCCAGCTTGACCAGCGCGCCGCCGGGCTGGCGGCCGATGCCAAGCAGAAGATCTCGCTGGGCCGCGGCCTGGTGCGCGAGGATGTCTCGGCGGTGCTGTTCGACGAGCCGCTGACGGTGATCGACCCGCAGCTGAAATGGCAGTTGCGGCGCAAGCTCAAGCAGATCCACCATGAGCTGAAGCTGACGCTGATCTACGTCACCCATGACCAGGTCGAGGCGCTGACCTTCGCCGACCAGGTGCTGGTGATGACACGCGGGCGCACGGTGCAGACAGGCAGCGCGTCCGAGCTGTTCGAGCGGCCGCGCCACACCTTTGTCGGCCACTTCATCGGCTCGCCGGGCATGAACTTTCTGCCCGCGCGCTGGCACGACGGCACGCTTGAGGTGGCCGGCTGGACGCTGCCCAACGGCCACACGGCACCGGCCCGCCAAGGCCGGCTGCAGGTGGGCGTGCGGCCCGAGTACATCACGCTGGCCGCCGAGCGGGCGCCGGGGGCGGTGCCGGCCAAGCTGGTGCAGGTGCAAGACATCGGCACCTACTGGCTGCTGACCACCCAGGTGGCGCCGGGGCCGGGTGCCGAAGCCGGCGCGGCGCCCACCACGGTGCGCCTGCGGCTGGAGTCAGACCAGGAGGTGCCCAAAGTGGGCGCCGAACTCTGGCTGACGGTGATGGGCGCGCACAGCTGCCTGTATGCCGACGATGAGCTGATCGACGAGATGCCCGCCGGCGAGGAGCGCACATGAAACCTGTCAACCAGAAAGCCTGGTGGCTGATCCTGCCGGTGATCCTGTGCGTGGCCTTCTCGGCCGTGCTGCCGCTGATGACGGTGGTCAACTACTCGGTGCAAGACATCTTCTCGCCAGAGCGGCGGGTGTTTGTCGGCACCGAGTGGTTCAAGGCGGTGATGCGAGACGACGATCTGCACAGCGCGCTGCTGCGCCAGATCAGCTTCTCGCTGGCGGTGCTGGCGGTGGAAATCCCGCTGGGCATTGCGCTGGCGCTGGCGATGCCAGCCAAGGGCTGGCAGAGCAGCGCGGTGCTGGTGACGGTGGCGATCTCGCTGCTGATCCCCTGGAACGTGGTGGGCACCATCTGGCAGATCTACGGCCGCGCCGACATCGGCCTGATGGGCTATACGCTGGCCGCGCTGGGCTTCGAGTACAGCTATACCGGCAACGCCACCCATGCCTGGCTGACGGTGCTGCTGATGGATGTGTGGCACTGGACGCCGCTGGTGGCGCTGCTGTGTTTTGCCGGACTGCGCGCCATCCCCGACGCCTATTACCAGGCCGCCAGCATCGACGGCGCCAGCAAGTTTGCGGTGTTCCGCTACATCCAGCTGCCCAAGCTGCGCGGCGTGCTGGTGATCGCGGTGCTGCTGCGCTTCATGGACAGCTTCATGATCTACACCGAGCCCTTCGTGCTGACCGGCGGCGGGCCCGGCAATGCCACCACCTTCTTGAGCCAGTACCTGACGCAGAAAGCGGTGGGCCAGTTTGATCTCGGCCCGGCGGCGGCCTTCTCGTTGATCTATTTCCTGATCATCCTGGTGCTCAGCTTTATCCTCTACAACTGGATGCTGCGCGTAGGCACGCAGGACAAGAGCGGAGCCCAGCATGGATGAGCGGCGGTTCAAGAAGCGCACGATCTTTCTGATCGCCTACCTGGTGTTTGCCATCCTGCCGGTGTACTGGATGGTGAACATGTCGTTCAAGACCAACAACGAGATCCTGTCGATCTTCAGCCTGTGGCCGCGCGAGTTCACGCTCGAGCATTACCGCACCATCCTGACCGACGAGTCCTGGTATTCGGGCTACATCAACTCGATGATCTACGTGGCGATGAACACGGTGATGTCGCTCACCGTGGCGCTGCCGGCGGCCTATGCCTTCTCGCGCTACAGCTTTCTCGGCGACAAGCATGTCTTCTTCTGGCTGCTGACCAACCGCATGACGCCGCCGGCGGTGTTCCTGCTGCCGTTCTTCCAGCTCTACACCACGCTGGGGCTGATGGACACGCACATCGCCGTGGCGCTGGCGCACCTGCTGTTCAACGTGCCGCTGGCGGTGTGGATTCTTGAGGGCTTCATGAGCGGCGTGCCGCGAGAGATTGACGAGACCGCCTACATCGACGGTTATTCGTTTCCGCGTTTCTTTGTTACCGTGTTCATTCCGCTGATCAAGGCCGGGGTTGGTGTGGCGGCGTTTTTCTGCTTCATGTTCAGCTGGGTTGAGCTGCTGATGGCGCGCACCCTGACCAGCGTCGACGCCAAGCCGATCGTCGCCACCATGACACGCACCGTCTCGGCCTCGGGCATGGACTGGGGCGTGCTGGCCGCCGCAGGTGTCTTGACCATCGTGCCCGGCGCGATCGTGATCTGGTTTGTGCGCCACTACATCGCCAAAGGCTTCGCCATGGGGAGGGTGTGATGTTCAACTGGATGGCTTGGACGCTGCCTGTTGCCATTTTTTTTACATGCATCGTGCTGATGCTGATCGGTATGACGGTGTGGGAGCTAAAGTCGCCCACCATCGCGCGCAAGGGTTTGCTGCCGATGATCACCACACGTGGTGACCGGCTGTTCATCGGCCTGGTCAGTGCGGCTTGGGTCAACCTGGCCTTCGTCGCCATGAGCGAGAAGATGATCGGCTGGTTCGGCCTGGCGAGCGAGCCCTCGATCTGGATCAGCTTTGTTGTTTCGATGTTGGTGCTGGCCCTGATCATGCGCAAGGGTTAGTGGTGATCGACGGGTTGGTGGTAAACGACTGTTAATGGTTTTCGACGGCCGCCGGACAAGCTTCCCGTCCGGTGGACCCCAGCAATTTACGGGAAGTTTCTGAGGAGATCCAAAATGAATCGCTCACGAACGAGGTACGCATTGACCGCTTTGGCGGCAGCAGCAGCGCTGATGCTGTCGGCCTGCGGCAAGAAGGAAGAAGCAGCGGCGCCTGTCGCGCCGGCATCGCCCGCCCCCGTGGCGGCTGCAGCGGCGCCATCGGCGGCCGAAGCCATGGCGCAGAAGTGGATTGATAACGAGTTCCAGCCTTCCACGTTGTCCAAGGCGGAGCAAATGGCCGAGATGAAGTGGTTCATCGAGGCCGCAGCCAAACTGAAGGCCAAGGGCGTGACCGAGATTTCGGTCGTTTCCGAGACCATCACGACGCACGAGTACGAGAGCAAGACGATGGCCAAGGCCTTCGAGGAGATCACCGGCATCAAGGTCAAGCATGACCTGATCCAGGAAGGTGACGTGGTCGAGAAGCTGCAGACCTCGATGCAGTCGGGCAAGTCGATCTATGACGGCTGGATCAGTGACTCCGACCTGATCGGCACGCATTACCGCTACGGCAAGATCCTCGCACTGACCGACTACATGGCTGGCGCCGGCCAAGAGTTCACCAACCCTGGTCTGGACCTGAAGGATTTCATCGGTACCAGCTTCACCACGGCGCCTGATGGCAAGCTCTACCAGCTGCCCGACCAGCAGTTTGCCAACCTCTACTGGTTCCGCGCCGACCTGTTTGCCAAGCCCGAGCTGCAGGAACAGTTCAAGAAGAAGTACGGCTACGACCTGGGCGTGCCGCTGAACTGGAGCGCTTACGAGGACATCGCTGCCTTCTTCAGCAACGACGTGAAGACGATCGACGGCAAGCCGATCTATGGCCACATGGACTACGGCAAGAAAGACCCGTCGCTGGGCTGGCGCTTCACTGACGCCTGGCTGAGCATGGCCGGCACAGCCGACATCGGCATCCCCAACGGCAAGCCGGTTGACGAGTGGGGCATCCGCGTCTCGCCCGATGGCTGCACGCCGCTGGGCGCCAGCGTCTCGCGTGGCGGTGCCACCAACTCGCCGGCTGCGGTCTATGCGCTGACCAAGTACGTTGACTGGATGAAGAAGTACGCGCCCAAGGAGGCCACCGGCATGACCTTCGGCGAGGCCGGCCCGGTGCCCGCACAGGGCCAGATCGCTCAGCAGATCTTCTGGTACACCGCCTTCACCGCCGACATGACCAAGCCGGGGCTGCCGGTGGTCAACGAGGACGGCACGCCGAAGTGGCGCATGGCGCCCGGCCCCAACGGCCCGTACTGGAAGCAGGGCATGCAGAACGGCTATCAGGACGTGGGCTCGTGGACATTCTTCAAGGACCATGACGCCAACAAGACGGCCGCAGCCTGGCTGTACGCGCAGTTTGTCACCGCCAAGACGACCAGTCTGAAGAAGACCATCGTCGGCCTGACGCCGATCCGCGAAAGCGACATCCAGAGCCAGGCGATGACCGACCTGGCGCCCAAGCTGGGCGGCCTGGTCGAGTTCTACCGCAGCCCGGCGCGGGTGGCCTGGACGCCGACCGGCGGCAACGTGCCTGACTACCCGAAGCTGGCGCAGCTGTGGTGGAAGAACGTGGCGGTGGCCGTGACCGGCGAGAAGACGCCGCAGCAGGCGATGGACAACCTGGCCAACGAGATGGACGACGTGATGGGCCGCCTCGAACGCGCCGGCATGGTCAACTGCCCGCCCAAGCTCAACGCCAAGGAAGAC
>JBBQJN010000275.1:0-4953 GCA_038325945.1 Burkholderiales bacterium
CTGCATTCGCCACCGCTGGATCACGCTGACGCTGACGCTGGCCTTGTTCGGCGCCGGCGTATTCGGGCTGGGCAAGGTGCAGCAGCAGTTCTTTCCGGATTCGAGCCGGCCCGAGTTGCTGGTCGACCTGTGGCTGCCCGAGGGCAACACCCAGCACGAGAGCGAGGCGCTGGCGCGGCGCTTCGAGGCGCGCATGATGAAGGAGCCCGACCTGCAGAGCGTGACGACCTGGATCGGCTCGGGCGCGCCACGCTTCTACCTGCCGCTGAGCCAGATCTTTTCGCAGACCAAGGTCAGCCAGGTGATCCTGCTGCCCAAGGACCTGGCGGCGCGCGAGCGCCTGCGCCAGGCCTTGCCCGGCGTGCTGGCGGCCGAGTTTGCCGAGGCGCGTGCCCGCGTCAAGGTGCTGCCCAATGGCCCGCCGGTGGACTGTCCGGTGATGTTCTGCGTCGTCGGGCCGGACATGGCGCTGGTTCGCCAGTTCGGCGACCAGGTCAAGGACATCCTGCGCGCCCACCCGGCCATGCGCGGCGTCAACGACGCAGCAACGGGCTGCGGCCAGACTGCCCCCCAAACCGCCAGCCAAACCGCCAGCCAGACCGCCGGCTAGAATGAGCGGTTTACCGGACACCCGGTGGCTGTTGCCAAGCTCAGGCTGAAGCATCCGCCGCGTGGCCGGCTTGCATGGCTGACGGCCGGGTTGATCCGGGCCGCAGACGAGAGACTTTCCCGCGCGGGTGGCGAAATCGGTAGACGCACCAGGTTTAGGTCCTGACGCCTTCACGGGCGTGCCGGTTCGAGTCCGGCCCCGCGCACCAGCTCCAACTAATCTGTGAGTCCCACATGGCTGTCACTGTTGAAACCCTCGAAAAGCTCGAACGCCGCATCACCCTGCTGATCCCGGCCAACGACCTCAATGCCGAAGTCGAGACTCGGCTCAAAAAATTGTCGCGCACCGTCAAGGCCGACGGCTTCCGCCCCGGCAAGGTACCGATGTCGGTGGTCGCCCAGCGCTATGGTTACTCGGTGCAGAACGAGGTCATGAATGACCAACTCGGCCGCGCCTTCGCCAGCGCCGCCAACGAGGCCAAACTGCGCGTTGCCGGCATGCCGCGCGTCACGCCCAAGCAAGAGTCGCCCGAGGGCCAGATCGCCTTCGAAGCCACCTTCGAGGTCTATCCTGAAGTGACGCTGGGTGACCTGTCGGCGCTTGAAGTTGAACGTGTCACCAGCGAGGTCACCGACGCCGCGATCGACCGCACCGTCGACATCCTGCGCAAGCAGCGCCGCAGCTTCAACCAGCGCCCTGCTGTTGAAGGCGCCGCTGAGACCGACCGTGTGACGATCGATTTCGAAGGCAAGATCGACGGCGAGCCGTTCTCGGGCGGCAAGGCCGACGCCTTCCAGTTCATCATCGGCGAAGGCCAGATGCTGGAGCAGTTTGACAAGGCGGTGCGCGGCATGAAGGTAGGCGAGAGCAAGACCTTCCCGCTGCAATTCCCGGCCGATTACCACGGCGTCGATGTTGCCGGCAAAGAAGCCGACTTCCTGGTGACGACCAAGAAGATCGAAGCCCAGCACCTGCCCACGCTGGACGAGGCCTTTGTCAAGTCGCTGGGTATTGCCGACGGCACCGTTGACGGCCTGCGCGGCGACGTCAAGAAGAACCTGGAGCGCGAAGTCAAGTTCCGCGTGCTGGCGCGCAACAAGGCCGCAGCGATGGACGCGCTGGTCCAGGTGGCCGCGCTCGACGTGCCCAAGGCCCTGGTCGAGAGCGAGCTTGAGCGTCTGGTGGCCAGCGCCCGCGAGGACCTGAAGAAGCGCGGCATCAAGGACGCCGACAAGGCGCCGATCCCCAGCGAATTGTTCCAGCCGCAGGCCGAGCGCCGGGTTCGCCTCGGACTGGTGGTGGCCGAGCTGGTGCGTTCGAGCAAGCTGCAGGCCAAGCCCGAGCAGTTACAGGCGCACATTGAAGAGATGTCGCAGAGCTACGAGAAGCCTGCCGATGTGATGCGTTGGTACCTGTCGGATCGCCAGCGCATGGCCGAGGTCGAAGCGGTGGTGATCGAGAACAACGTCACCCAACATGTCTTGAGCCTGGTCAAGGTCAATGACAAGGCCCTGCCTTTCGACGATCTGATGACCGCCTGATCGCGCTGGCGCGCTGCCCAAAGCGGGCGCGCCGCCCAGCGTATCGGCCTACCAGCCCCAGGGGCGCATGACTGACCGGTCTGCGCCCTCTTTTCATCGTCTGCAAGCCACGGGTCAGGGGGTCATAATCGACGCAGACATCAATTTGAGGATCTACATGAGCGCAATGGATACGCAAGCCCTGGGCATGGTGCCGATCGTTATCGAGACCTCGGGCCGTGGCGAGCGAGCCTACGACATCTACAGCCGCTTGCTGCGCGAGCGCATCGTCTTCCTGGTCGGCCCGATCAACGACGCCACCGCCAACGTGGTGGTGGCACAGATGCTGTTCCTGGAGAGCGAAAACCCCGACAAGGACATCTTCCTCTACATCAACTCGCCCGGCGGCAGCGTCAGTGCCGGCCTGTCGGTGTTTGACACCATGAACTTCATCAAGCCCGACGTCTCGACACTGTGCATGGGCATGGCCGCCAGCATGGGCAGCTTTCTGCTGATGGCCGGCGCCAAGGGCAAGCGCATCGCGTTGCCCAACGCCAAGATCATGATTCACCAGCCCTCGGGTGGCGCCCAGGGCCAGGCCACCGACATCGAGATCACCGCTCGCGAGATCATCAAGACCCGCGAGCAGCTCAACCGCATCTACGCTGATCGTACCGGCCAGAGCTTCGAGAAGATCGCCGCCGACATGGAGCGCGATTTCTACATGTCGCCCGAAGAGGCCAAGACCTACGGCCTGATCGACCAGGTGATTGCCAAGCGCGCCTGAGCCTGCGCTGCAGCGCCGCCATCAGGCGCGAGCGGGGCTTTGCTTTATCATTGATTTCACTTTCCACCCTTCCTCCACAGCACATTCCAATCCATGGCCGACAAGAAGGGCGCCCCCGGCGAAAAAGTCCTGTACTGCAGCTTCTGCGGCAAAAGCCAGCACGAAGTGAAAAAACTCATTGCCGGCCCATCGGTGTTCATCTGCGATGAGTGCATCGAGCTGTGCAATGACATCATCCGCGACGAAGCGCCGACCGAAGGCGCAGGCGGCAAGATGGCCAAGTCGGATCTGCCGGCGCCGCTGGAGATCAAGTCCACGCTCGACCAGTATGTGATTGGCCAGGAATCGGCCAAGCGCACGCTGTCGGTGGCGGTGTACAACCACTACAAGCGGCTCAAGCACATCGGCGAGCATGGCAAAGAAGAGGTCGAGCTGACCAAGAGCAACATCCTGCTGATCGGCCCCACTGGCTCGGGCAAGACGCTGCTGGCGCAAACCCTGGCCAAGCTGCTGAACGTGCCCTTTGTGATCGCCGACGCCACCACGCTGACCGAAGCCGGTTATGTGGGCGAGGACGTCGAGAACATCATCCAGAAGCTGCTGCAGAACTGCAACTACGACGTTGAGCGCGCGCAGCGCGGCATCGTCTACATCGACGAAATCGACAAGATCAGCCGCAAGGCCGACAACCCCAGCATCACCCGCGATGTCTCGGGCGAGGGCGTGCAGCAGGCGCTGCTCAAGCTGGTTGAAGGCACGATGGCCAGCGTGCCGCCGCAAGGCGGGCGCAAGCACCCGAATCAAGATTTTTTGCAGGTTGATACCACCAACATCCTGTTCATCTGTGGCGGCGCCTTTGACGGCCTGGAGAAGGTGATCCAGAACCGCACCGAGAAATCGGGCATCGGTTTTGGCGCCAACGTGCACAGCAAGACCGAGAAGCGCGCGGCCGATTTGTTCAAGGAAGCCGAGCCCGAGGACCTGATCAAATTCGGTCTGATTCCTGAACTGGTAGGCCGCCTGCCGGTGCTGGCCACATTGGGAGAACTGACTGAGTCGGCGATGATCCAGATCCTCACCGAGCCGCGCAACGCACTGGCCAAGCAATACCAGAAGCTGTTCAACATGGACGGCGTCGAGCTTGAGATTCGGCCGTCTGCGTTGGCTGCCATTGCCCGCAAGGCGCTCAAGCGCAAGACTGGCGCGCGCGGCCTGCGTTCGATCATGGAGAACGCGCTGATCGACACCATGTTTGACCTGCCGACAATGGTCGGCGTGGCGAAGGTGGTGATTGACGAGCACATCGTCGAGGAGGGCGCCAAGCCCTTGCTGGTCTACCGCGAGCAGAAGGCCCAGGCCTGACGACATTGTCGTCAGGTTCGGGAGCGGGTGCCGCGTTGGCGGCCGCCCGGCCCGACCGGCCCGCTGCTCTTGCATTTCCCCGCTCAGGCCTCAAGTCGGTCTGAGAAAGAGAGGTTCCCATGTCTGGACACCCCGTACTGCCTTCCGATCCGATCACCCTGCCGCTGCTGCCGCTGCGCGACGTGGTGGTGTTCCCGCACATGGTCATCCCGCTGTTTGTTGGCCGGCCCAAGTCGATCAAGGCGCTTGAGGCGGCGATGGAAGCCGGCCGCCAGATCATGCTGGTGGCGCAAAAAGCCGCCGGCAAGGACGAGCCCAAGCCCGAGGACATGTTCGAGATTGGTTGTGTCTCCAGCATCCTGCAGATGCTCAAGCTGCCAGACGGCACCGTCAAGGTGCTGGTCGAGGGCGTGCAGCGCGCCGAGACCCAGGCCATCCACGACACCGAGGAGCATTTCACCGCCGAGGTGGTGCCGGTGCAGCCGGCCGGCGAGCCTTCGCCCGAGGTCGAGGCGCTGCGCCGCGCCGTGACGCAGCAGTTTGACCAGTACGTCAAGCTCAACAAGAAGATCCCGCCCGAGATTCTCACCAGCATCGCCGGCATCGACGATCCGGGCCGCCTGGCCGACACCATCGCCGCGCACCTGCCGCTCAAGCTGGAAGCCAAGCAGAGC